>CANQKY010000003.1 GCA_947624575.1 uncultured Clostridia bacterium | reverse complement strand
GACCGTCCGGTTCGGGGAAATCCACCCTGCTGCATATTCTCGGCGGCGTGGATCAGCCGACCGGCGGCAAGGTCTATATGGACGGTATGGACGTCTATGCCCGCGGGGAGGAACAGCTTGCCGTTTTTCGCCGCAGGCAGGTGGGGCTGATCTATCAGTTTTACAATCTGATCCCCGTGCTGAATGTTCGAGAGAATATCACCCTGCCGGTGCTGATGGACGGGCGGCAGGTGAACGAAAAACGCCTGCGTGAGCTTTTGCAGACCCTCCGCCTGACCGGACGGGAGCATCATCTGCCGAACCAGCTTTCAGGCGGGCAGCAGCAGCGGGTGTCGATCGGGCGCGCGCTGATGAACGCGCCCGCCGTGGTGCTGGCGGACGAGCCGACCGGCAACCTTGACAGCAAAAACAGTCAGGAGATCGTGAGCCTGCTCAAGGAGTCGAACCGTATATACCATCAGACCCTCATCGTGATTACCCATGACGAGAGTATCGCACTGCAGGCGGATCGAATCCTCTCCATCGAGGACGGGAGAATCACCGGAGACGAGGTGATCCGCAGATGAATATTTTTTATAAGGTCACCCTCCGCACTCTGCGGAAAAACCGCACCCGTACTGCGGTGACGATCATCGGCATTCTGCTGTCCGCCGCGCTGATCTGCGCGGTGACCACCTTTACTGCCAGCATTTACCACTATATGTTGGAGTACGCAGTCTATCAAAACGGCAGCTGGCACGGCAGTGCGATGACGGTGGACACCGATACACGGAATATGGTGATCGGGGCAAAGGAGGTGGAGCGCACCGCCTTCGGGCAAAAGCTCGGCTACGCCGTGGCGGAGGGCTGTAAAAATGAGTATAAGCCCTATCTCTATCTGCTGGGTATGTCAGAGGACTTCACCGATATGATGCCGGTGCATCTGACCGAGGGCAGGTATCCCGAAACGGCGGAGGAAATTCTGCTGCCCGAGCATCTGGCGAAAAACGGCGGCGTGACCCATCGGCTCGGCGACAGGCTGACGCTCACCCTCGGCAACCGGATCGGGGAGGGCGATGTGACCCTCGACCAGTATAATCCCTTACAGGCATTGGAGGAGGAAAACGGGGTCACCGTTACCGAAAGATTTTCGCCGCATGAGACAAGAAGCTATACGGTGGTGGGTTTTTATGAACGCCCGTCCTTTGAGGGATATTCCGCGCCGGGCTATACGGCGCTGACCGTTCGGGACGCCGTGCCTGCCGCAGAAGCGGAATACGACGTCTGGTTTTCCATGAGACAGCCGCAGGAGACCGACCGCTTTATGCAGGCGCACCACCTTGGCGGTGAAACCAATGAACGGGTGCTTACCTTCCTCGGCGTGTATGTGGGGGACGGCATGATCGCGATGCTGACTCTGCTGTCCGCCATTGTGATCGCATTGATCGTGTTCGGGTCGGTCGCGCTGATTTACAATGCATTTTCCATCTCGGTGTCGGAGCGAACCCGACAGTTCGGGCTGTTGTCCTCGGTCGGCGGAACCAAAAAGCAGATACGCCGCTCGGTTTTGTTTGAGGCGGTGGTGATCAGCGGGATCGGAATCCCGCTCGGAATCTTAGTCGGGGTCGGCGGGATCGGGATCACGCTGTTTTTGATCGGCGAACGCTTTCGCAGTATTCTGGGTGTGCCGTTTCCGATGCGGGTGCGGGTATCGCTGCCTGCGATTTTGATCGCCGCCGCGCTGGCGCTTTTCACGGTGCTTCTCTCGGCATGGATTCCTTCCAAACGCGCCACACGGGTGTCCGCCGTGAGCGCCATACGGCAGAGCATGGATATAAAGGCAAAGCAAAAGGAGGTAAAAACCTCCCGCTTGACCTACCGGTTGTTCGGGTTACCCGGTATGCTGGCGAACAAATACTATAAACGAAGCCGGTCGAAATACCGCGCAACGGTGGTCAGCCTTTTTATGAGCATCGTGCTGTTTATCTCGGCGTCCTCGTTTTGCGCTTATATGATGGATTCGGTGCGGGCGGAAGTGAATACCGGCGGTTGTGACCTGCGCTTTTACCAAACTGCGGCAAACCGCGGTGATTTGACCGAGGATCAGTTGCTTGCCCTGACCAGGGACGCACAGGGGATCACCGATGCGGCATATCTTCTCTCCTACGGCGCGGGACTTGTGGAGATAAAGGAAGAAATGCTCTCTGATCGGGCGCTGGAGCAAAAAGGGCTGTTTGTCCATGAGATCAACGGGGATTCGGGCAAGCTCGGCGTATCGACAGTGCTTTATTTTGTGGACGACGCGCATTTTCGTACCCTTTTGGCGGAGTATCATCTGAATGAGGCAGCGTATTTCAATCCGGCCGCACCGCTTGCCGTGGCGTGGGATCTCCTCAAAGACTATCACCCCGAAACAGAGAAGCTTTCGATGACGAATGTGCTGAAAAACGACCGCAGCGAGCTGACCGCCACCATCGAAAAAACGGTTGAGGGCTATTATCCCGGGCGGGTCATCACCGACGATCAGGGTACGCCGGTTTCGGTTGAGTACGCAAAGCAAAACGACTTTGAGGAAAAGCTCACCCTTCCGGCGGAGGAGGCACTCCACACGGTTTTATTGAAAACGGGGAAGAAGCTCGACCGCCTGCCGTTTTACTGCGCGGAGATAGACGGAGATTTCCTGATCCTGCTTTATCCCTACAGCCTGCGGGCGGCGGTGCTGCCCGACGCCGATCGGTACGGCATAGAGTATGAATTTTTGTCTGAGGATCACAGTAAAAGCTATACTGCGCTGGAAACTGTCCTGCGGGATCAAGGTATCTCCGGCGCAAACCTGTATGACAATGCCGCCATGGTGGAGGAAAACCGAAATCTCGTTGTGATCGTGCAGGTGTTTGCCTACGGCTTTATTCTGCTCATCTCGCTGATCGCCGCCGCCAATGTGTTCAATACGATCTCTACCAATATCGCGCTGCGGCGCAGAGAATTTGCCATGCTCAAATCGGTCGGCATGACCGGTCGCGGCTTCAACCGCATGATGTATTACGAGTGCCTGCTCTATGGCTGTAAGGCGCTGCTGTACGGCTTGCCTGCCGCGGTGGGTGTGACCTTTCTTATCTACCGTGCCGTTTCCGAGGAATTTGACCGCAGCTTTTATCTGCCGTGGCAGCCGGTTTTGATCGCGGTGTGCAGCGTATTCGCTGTGGTTTTGGTCACCATGATGTATGCCATGCGGAAGGTGAAGCGGGATAATCCGATCGACGCGCTGAAAAACGAAAACCTGTGAAAAAAGGAACCCGACTCAAGTCAAAGTCGGGTTCTTTTTTTTCAAGCGCCGCTTTCCGTTGACTTTTGCAGGCAGGGGTGCTAAACTGATACCCGACGGGGCAGATCGCCCAAAAAGGCATTTGGAGGAATGCAGCATGGCAGGAATCAATATGACGGTGGACGGAGTCCACGATTACACCGAGGAAAGCCGGTACGTACCGCCGACCGAGCCGGAGGTGCAGCGGCATCTTCAATGGTTTCGGGGCTTAAAGCTGGGGCTGATGATGCACTTTATGCCCAGCTGTCAGATCGGGATTGCCGAATCCTGGCCGCTTTCGGACGATGCGGCTTCATGGGCGCAGGCGCCTGTGGACTGGACGGATATCGAGACCTTCAAAAAACAGTATGACCGGTGTATCGAAACCTTTTTCCCGATGCGGTTTCGTCCCGACCGCTGGGCGGAGATCGCCGAGCAGGCAGGCTTTCGGTATCTGCTGCTCACCACCAAGCACCATGACGGCGTGTGTATGTGGGACACCAAGACAACCGATCGGAAGATCACACACCCCTCCTGCCCGCACAGCCAAAGCCCCTATGCAGATGTGATCCGCTGTACCTATGATGAGTTCAGAAAACGCGGCATGGCAATCTCCACCTATTTTTCCAAGCCGGACTGGGGCAGCCCCTATTTCTGGGCGCCGGAGTTCGGACCGTCCAAGGTGCGCCACCCCAATTACGACCGCAGGGAGTATCCCGAGCTTTGGGAAAAGTTCGTGCAGTATACCCACGCTCAGCTTCGTGAGCTGACCTCCGATTACGGGAAAATTGATGTGCTCTGGCTGGACGGCGGCTGGGTCAGCGGCGAGAGCATTCGTTTAGAGGAGATCGTGGACGAAATTCGCTCCACCACACAGCCGCATCTGATCGTCTGCAACCGCACCGGCGGCGGGCGTATGGAGAATATCGTGACGCCCGAAACGGTGATCCCGCCGAAGGTCATGCAGATTCCGTGGGAGAGCTGTATCCCGCTGGGACGGTATTTCTCCTTCCGGTACGAGGACGAATACAAAACGCCCAATGAAGTCGTACATATGCTGATCGAGATCGTTGCCAAGGGCGGCAATCTGGCGTTGAATGTCGCGCCGCAGCCAAACGGCGAGCTTCCTGCAAGGGCGGTAAAGACGCTCAGAGCCATGGGTGAGTGGCTGACGCTTCACGGTGAGGGAATTTATGAAACAACGGTGTGCGAGCCCTACTGCCACGACAATATCGCCTATACCAAAAAGGAGGGCAGGGCATACGCCTTCTTCCTGCTGGACGACGGCGCAGTATTGCCCGACACGGTGGAACTGAAGCTGCCGGACGAGGTGCGGGAGATCACCCTGCTTCGTACCGGTCAAAAGGTCAAATTCACCCGCACCGACGGTGCGCTGCGGCTCGACTGCCGTGACCTTCTCCACATCGGCGGCGCCTATGCGGAGTGCTTCCGTCTCGAATTGCAGAAGTGACAAAGTTAGCATGCCGCGGTTTTATTTCGTTGTGGAATGTGACAAATTTGAAAATTTTTCCGAAAAGCCCTTGCAATTTTCCTGAAATCGGATATAATTGAAAATGTTAGCACTCTATGTGTTTGAGTGCTAAAAATTCAGATCTCATGGTAAGGAGGAACCAAGGAATGAATATCAAACCGTTGGGAGATCGTGTTGTCATCAAAATGCTGGAGGCGGAGGAAACCTCCAAGGGCGGACTGCTGCTGGCAGGGAGCGCCAAGGAGAAGCCGCAGATGGCGGAGATCGTCGCGGTAGGACCGGGCGGCGTCGTGGACGGCAAGGAGGTCAAGATGGAGCTCAAGGTGGGCGACCATGTGCTGACCAGCAAGTATGCCGGTACCGAGGTCAAGATGGACGGCGAGGAATACACCATTCTTCATCAGTCCGATGTGTTGGCGATCGTAGAGTAAAATAGGGGGTAAACAGATTATGGCAAAGGACATTATGTTCGGTGAGGAAGCGCGCAAGGCGCTCCAGACCGGTATTGATAAGCTGGCGGACACCGTCAAGATCACCATGGGACCGAAGGGTCGGAATGTGGTGCTGGATAAGAAGTTCGGCGCACCGCTGATCGCGAACGACGGCGTGACCATCGCCAAGGAGATCGAGCTGGAGGATCCGTTTGAGAACATGGGCGCTCAGCTTGTGAAGGAGGTCGCGGTCAAAACCAACGACGCCGCCGGTGACGGTACCACCACCGCAACACTGCTGGCACAGGCGCTGGTGCGTGAGGGCATGAAGAATGTGGCGGCTGGCGCGAATCCGATGGATATCCGCCGCGGCATGGAGAAGGCGGTGCAGGCTGCCACTGCCGAGATCGTGGCAAACGCCAAGCAGGTGACAGGCTCCGCCGATATTGAGCGGGTCGCCACCGTTTCGTCCGACGATCCGTTTGTCGGCAAGCTGATTGCCGAGGCGATGGAGAAGGTCACCAAGGACGGCGTGATCACCATTGAGGAATCCAAGACCGCCGAGACATACAGCGATGTTGTGGAAGGTATGCAGTTCGACCGCGGCTATATCACGCCCTATATGGTCACCGATAACGATAAGATGGAAGCGGTCATCGATGACGCCTATCTGCTGATCACCGATAAGAAGATCAGCAATATTCAGGAGATTCTGCCGTTGCTGGAGCAGGTGATGCAGGCAGGCAAGAAGCTGGTGATCGTGGCGGAAGATGTCGAGGGCGAGGCGCTTGCCACCCTGATCCTCAACAAGATTCGCGGCACCTTTATCTGCGTGGCGGTCAAGGCGCCCGGCTTCGGCGATCGCCGGAAGGAGATGCTGCAGGATATCGCGGTTCTGACTGGCGGTGAGGTCATCACCGAGGAGCTGGGTCTGGACCTCAAGGAGACTACCATTGCACAGCTCGGACGCGCCAATCAGGTCATCATTCGGAAAGAGGATACCACCATTGTGGACGGCGCTGGCAGTAAGGACGCGATCGCGGCACGGATTCATCAGATTCGCGCCCAGATCGAGACCACTACCTCCGACTTTGACCGTGAGAAGCTCCAGGAGCGGCTGGCAAAGCTGTCCGGCGGCGTGGCGGTCATCAAGGTGGGCGCTGCGACCGAGATTGAGATGAAAGAGAAGAAGCTGCGGATCGAGGACGCGCTGGCGGCGACCAAGGCGGCGGTCGAGGAAGGCATTGTCGCCGGCGGCGGCACCGCGCTGGTCAATGCGATTCCGGCAGTGGAGAAGGAAGCGGCGGCGCTGGAAGGCGATGTCCGCACCGGAGCCGAGATCGTGCTCCGCGCACTGACCGAGCCGGTCAAGCAGATCGCGGCAAACGCCGGTCTGGAGGGCAGCGTAATCGTGGAGCATATCAAGTCCTCCGGCAAAACCGGATACGGCTTTGACGCCTATAAAGAGGAGTATAAGGACATGATCGAGGCGGGCATTGTGGACCCGACCAAGGTCACCCGCAGCGCATTGCAAAATGCGGCTTCTGTGGCGGCGATGATCCTCACCACCGAGAGCGTGGTGGCAGATCAGCCCGAGAAGGAAGCGGCTCCCGCCATGCCGGCAGGCGGCGGAATGGGCGGTATGTATTGATCCCGTTTTATTCTCAACAGCCGATGCGAAAGCATCGGCTGTTTTCTTTATGGCATAGACTTTCTGTCGGTTTCGTGCTATAATAAGTACAGACTTTATCCGAAAAGGGGAATACCATGAAGCTGCTTGCAATCGACGGAAACAGTATGCTCAACCGCGCGTTTTACGGGATTCGTCTGCTGACGACCAGGTACGGCGTTCATACCAATGCGCTGGTCGGGTTTCTCAATACATTGCTGAAAATGATGCAGGAGGTAAAGCCGGACGGGGTGGCGATCGCCTTTGACCGTCCCGAGCCGACCTTCCGGCATCAGATGTATGACGGCTATAAGGGGAACCGAAAGGGTATGCCGGAGGAGCTGGCGGAGCAGCTACCGAAGATCAAGGAGCTGCTCACATTGATGGGATATGCCGTACTGGAGACGGTCGGCTATGAGGCGGACGATATTCTCGGTACACTGGCGCACGCCGCGGCTCAGCAGGGGAACGACTGCGTGATCGCGACCGGCGATCGGGACGCGCTGCAGCTTGTGAACGAGCGGGTCACCGTTCGTCTGGCGACCAATCGGGAGGCGGTCTGGTTCACGCCAAAGGCGGTGGAGGAAAGCTACGGTATGCCGCCTTGTCGCCTAATCGAGTTAAAGGGTCTGATGGGGGATTCCTCCGATGCGATCCCCGGCGTGCGGGGAATCGGAGAAAAGACGGCGAAGGAGCTTTTGACCCTCTGCCCCGATCTGGATACCCTTTATGCAAAGCTCGATGAGCTTGCGATCCGCCCGCGCACCCGCGAGCTTCTGGCGGCGGGACGGGAGGCGGCGTATCTCAGCCGCGATCTGGGGCGGATTCGGTTTGATGCGCCGGTGTCCACTGAGCTTTCGGACTATCTGCCAAAGCCGCCGCAGACATCGGAGCTGTCGGAGATGCTCACAGAGCTTGAGATGTTCGCACTGCTGGAAAAGCTCTCTCTGCCGAAAACAGAGCGCGCGCCGGAACGGCAGGCGGCTTTGCTGCCGCCGGTGCGGGAGAACCCGCCGGAGGAAGAAGTAAAGGCGGCGGTAGAAAAGTGCGGCAAAATGGATTTTATCCTCACAACCGATGCGCTGTGGATCCATGGGGGTGACTTTATCGCACGGTATCCGATCGACCGTGCAAAAGTGCTTTTGTCGCTTAGTTGCCCGAAGCGCACCACCGAGGCAAAAGCGGTGTATGAAGCGGGCTTTTGGACCGAGGGGATCACCTTTGATGTAAGCCTTGCCGGCTACCTGCTGTCCCCCTCCCGTAAAAGCTATACCGTAACCGATATGGCACCACTCTACCTGCCCGATACGGCGATGCCGGAGGGAGAAGCGGGGGAGATCGCCCTGCTGCCGGCACTGCTCGATCAACTGGAGCGGGAGATCGAGAAAGCCGGCATGAGCGCCCTGCTGCGGGAGATCGAACTGCCGCTGTCGAAGGTGCTGGCGGATATGGAGCGGATCGGCTTTGCGGTGGATCGTCATGGGATCGAGGCGTTCGGCAAAACCCTGACCGAACAGATCGCCCGCTTGCAGGAGGATTTGTTCGAGCTCGCGGGCGGCGAATTTAACCCCAATTCGCCCTTCCATTTGCAGGAAATTTTGTTTGAACGGCTGGGACTGCCTGCCAAAAAGAAAACCAAACGGGGCTATTCAACCAATGCGGAGGTGCTGGAATCCCTGCGGCGGTATCACCCCATTGTGGATAAGATTTTGCAGTACCGTAAGCTGCAAAAGCTCAATTCGACCTATGTGGAGGGTCTGCTCAAGCAGATCGGTGAGGACGGGCGGATTCACTCCTACTTTAAGCAGACCGAGACCCGTACCGGCAGGATCAGCTCGACCGAGCCGAATTTGCAGAATATCCCCGTCCGCACCGAGCTGGGACGGGAGATGCGCCGCTTCTTTCTGGCGAAGGACGGTATGCGCCTGCTGGACGCCGACTATTCCCAGATCGAGCTGCGGATTTTGGCGGCGATCTCGAACGACCGGCAGATGATCGCCGCGTTTCGGGACGGGGTGGATATTCACGCGGTCACCGCTTCGCAGGTGTTTCATATTCCACTGGAGAACATGACCCCCGACTGGCGGAGAAAGGCAAAGGCAATCAATTTCGGGATCGTATACGGGATCGGCGCCTACTCGCTTTCGCAGGATATTCATGTGACGGTGGCGGAAGCCTCCGATTATATCAACGCCTATCTCAATACCTACCATGGGGTGGCGGAGTATCAAAAGCGGGTGGTGGAGGAGTCCGCCGAGCGCGGGTATGTGACTACCCTTTACGGCAGGCGGCGGGAGCTTCCCGAATTGGCGTCCTCCAACCGGATTCAGCGCGCCGCCGGAGAACGGCTGGCGCTCAATACGCCGATTCAGGGAACGGCTGCCGATGTCATTAAGATCGCCATGGTGCGGGTCTGGAACCGCCTGCGTGAGGAAAAGATGAAAACAAGGCTGATTTTACAGGTGCATGACGAATTGCTGCTCGAAGCGCCGGAGGACGAGATCGAAAGGGCGTCCGAGATATTGCGGTATGAAATGGAGCACGCCGCTTCGCTTGCCGTCACATTGACGGCAGATGTGAGCGTGGGGAAAAACTGGTACGAGGCAAAGGAGGGATAGCCGGTGCGGATTTTGCTGCTGTGTACCGGCAATACCTGCCGCAGTCCGATGGCGGCGGCGTTGCTGCGGCAAAAGCTGAAGGCGGCAGGGCGCAATGATACCGTCGAAAGTGCGGGGCTGTTCGCATTGTCCGGCTCGCCCGCGACCGATGACGCGGTGACAGCGATGCGGGAGATCGGGCTGGAGCTTTCCTCCCACCGCTCCACACAGGTCACAAAAGAACAGGCAGAAAAGGCGGACGCCATTCTGGTGATGACCGAATCGCACCGGCAAAGCCTGCTCTCCGCGATGCCCGAAGCGGCGGATCGCATCACGGTTTTGGGGGTGGACGACCCCTATCTGCGGGGGCTTGCGGCGTATCGGGACTGTCGGGATCAGCTGGATTTGCGGCTTTCCCGCTGGCTGGAGGAACACCCATGACGATCCGACCACTGACCGAGGCGGATATAAAACAGGCGGCGGCACTGCTGGCGGACTGCTTTCCCGACCCGTGGTCGGAAACGTCGCTGAAAGAGGAACTGACAGAGCCCTGCGCCTACATGCTGATAGCGGAGGAAGCCGCCCTCTGCGGGCTGATCCATTTACATATCACCGGTACACAGTGGACGGTCAACACCCTTGCCGTGTCGCCGGCGTTTCGCCGCCAAGGAATCGCGGACAGGCTGCTTGTTGCCGCCATGGAGGAAGCCGAAAGACGGGGCGGCAAACAGGGCTATCTGGAGGTGCGGGCGGGGAATACGCCTGCTCGGCGGCTTTATCAAAAGCACGGATTTTATCCGGTCGGAACGCGAAAAAATTTCTACCGCGATCCGGCGGAGGACGCGATTATCATGGCATACGGGGAGGAAAGAGCATGAAGATACTGGCACTCGAAAGCTCCTGCGACGAGATGGCGGCAGGAGTGGTGCAAGACGGCAGAAAGATACTCTCCTCGGTCATTTCCTCGCAGGTGGAAGAACATAAAAAATACGGCGGCGTGGTGCCGGAGATCGCCTCTCGCCGTCACTGTGAAGATGTGCTGCCGGTCACCGAGCAGGCACTCTCCGAAGCGGGTCTGACCCTTTCGGAGATCGACGCGGTCGCCGTGACGGCGGGTCCCGGGCTGATCGGCGCGCTGCTGGTGGGGGTGAACTTTGCCAAGGGGCTGGCGCTCGCGGCAGATAAGCCGCTGATACCGGTGCATCATATCCGGGGACATATCGCCGCAAACTACCTTGCTCACCCCGAACTGGAGCCGCCCTTTCTCTGTCTGGTCGTTTCGGGCGGGCACAGCCATATCATTGATGTGGAGGATTACACCCGATTTCGGGTGATCGGCAGGACCCGCGATGACGCGGCGGGGGAGGCGTATGATAAGGCAGCCCGCGCACTGGGCTTTCCCTATCCGGGCGGGCGGTATATCGATGCCGCCGCCGCACAGGGCGACCCCACGGCGGTTCGGCTGCCGCACCCGTCGGTGGACGGCAGCCGGTACGACCTCAGCTTTTCGGGGCTGAAAACGGCGGTGCTCAATCTCTGTCATCAGTACCGGCAAAAGGGGGAGGAACTGCCGGTCAACGATATTTCCGCCTGCTTCCAGCAGACGGTCTGCGAGATGCTGACCGACCGCCTTTTTGCCGCGGCTGGAGAGCTTCGGCGGGATACCGTTGTGCTGGCGGGCGGCGTTGCGGCAAACAGCCTGCTGCGCCGTACCACCGAAGCACTTGCCGCACAGAAAGGGCTTTCCTGCTGCCTGCCGCCTGTCCCGCTTTGCGGTGATAATGCCGTGATGATCGGCAGTCAGGCGTATTATGAGGCAAAGGCGGGCTTTTTTGCCAAAACCGATCTGAACGCGGTCGCCTCCCTGCCGGTCGGGGAGCCGTTTTCCGGCGTATTTCGCCGTTGACAACAGCGGCAATTTTCGGTATAATGGTATTCGTAGGAAATTGGCATTTCCGCAATTTGGAAAGAAAGGTAAGATGAAAATGCTGACAAAGAATCAAAATGTGCTGAAATGGGTCGATGAGATGATCGCCCTCTGCAAGCCGGATCAGGTACTTTGGATCGACGGCAGTGAGGAGCAGCTGGACGCTCTGCGTGCCGAAGCGACCGCCACCGGCGAGATGTATCCGCTGAATCCCGAAAAGCTGCCCGGCTGTTATCTGCATAGAACGCTGCCCAACGATGTGGCGCGGGTCGAGGACAGGACTTTCATCTGCACCACAAAAGAGGAGGACGCAGGCCCGATCAACAACTGGTGCAGTCCGGCAGAGATGTACGCAAAGCTGACCCCGATGTATGACGGGGTGATGAAGGGGCGCACCATGTATGTGATCCCCTATTCGATGGGTCCGATCGGCTCGCCGCTTGCCAAGGTGGGCGTGGAACTGACCGATTCGATTTATGTTGTACTGAACATGGCGATCATGACCCGCATGGGGAAGGACGCCTTTGAAAATCTGGGAGATACCTCGGACGATTTTGTGCGCGGGCTTCATTCCAAGGCGGATATCGACCCCGAAAAGCGGTACATCGTCCATTTTCCTGAGGATAACACCATTTGGTCGATCAACTCTGCCTACGGCGGAAATGTGTTGCTGGGCAAAAAGTGCTTTGCGCTTCGTATCGCGTCCTATCAGGGCAAGAACGAGGGCTGGATGGCAGAGCATATGCTGATCCTCGGTATCGAAAATCCCAAGGGCGAGGTAAAATATGTCGCCGCCGCATTCCCCTCTGCCTGCGGCAAGACCAATCTGGCAATGCTGGTCCCGCCCGAGATCTATGCAAAGCAGGGCTATAAGGTCTGGTGCGTGGGTGACGATATCGCATGGCTCAAGCCGGGGAAGGACGGCAGACTGTATGCGATCAATCCAGAGAACGGCTTCTTCGGCGTGGCGCCCGGCACCAATCAAAAATCCAACCCCAATGCGCTGGCTTCTACCCGTAAGGGCACGATCTTCACCAATGTGGCGCTGAATTTGGACGATGATACAGTGTGGTGGGAAGGTTTGGACAAAAATCCGCCCGAGCACGCGCTGGATTGGACCGGCAAGCCCTGGAACGGCAAGACCTCGGAAGAGAAGGGCGCGCACCCCAACAGCCGCTTCACCGCTCCTGCCAAGAACTGCCCCTGCGTCAGCCCCGAGTTTGACAATCCGCAGGGCGTCCCCATCTCCGCGATGATCTTCGGCGGACGGCGTGCCAAAACCGCACCGCTGGTCTATCAGTCCTTCGACTGGAAGCATGGCGTGTTTGTCGGCTCCACCATGGCGTCCGAGACCACTGCCGCGGCGACCGGCGCGGTCGGCGTGGTACGGCGTGACCCGATGGCAATGCGTCCGTTCTGCGGCTATCATATGGGCGACTATTTCGGCCACTGGCTGGAAATGGGCGAAAAGCTGGGCGATAAGGCGCCGAAAATCTTCAATGTCAACTGGTTCCGTACCGATGATGAGGGTCACTTCATCTGGCCCGGCTTCGGTGACAATATGCGGGTGCTAATGTGGATTCTCGACCGCTGTGAGGATAAGGTGGACGCAGTCACCACTCCGATCGGCTTTGAGCCGAAGCCGGAGGACATCAACACCGAGGGACTGAGCATCGGCACCGATGTGATCGCCGATCTGCTCAATGTGGATCCGGCGCTCTGGAAAGAGGAGGCGGCTGGGATTCGCGAGTTTTACGCACAGTTTGGCGACAGACTGCCGCAGGAACTGCGGGATCAGCTCGACGCACTGGAAAAGAGACTGGGCTGAGAGTAAATTCAAATGGCAGGCACTTCGGTGCCTGCCATGAGCGTGTCGATAAAGTCGACACGCTTCGAGGGACAAACACAATCGCTTCACTCGCTAAAGCTCGTCTAGCTCTGTGTTTTTCCCCCGATTCCCCCTTTTCGTCGAAAACCGGCTTGGCTTGCGCCAATTCTGACACCGCCTGCGCCGGTTTTCTCTCAGGGTGTCACTGCGGCGGCACATGTCCGCCTCCGTGACGGATTATAAATTTTTCGCTTTTATAATACTTTTTCGACAGACTGATGGCAGGCACTTCGGTGCCTGCCATTTTTGTAAATTGTGAAAAAGTAAAATCGGCAAGTCTCTTATGAGCCTTGCCGATTTTTGGAGGCGCCACCCAGATTCGAACTGGGGATAAGGGTGTTGCAGACCCGTGCCTTACCCCTTGGCTATGGCGCCGATAATAAATTGTATGCACATTTTTGACGGAAAATGTGCATACAATCACTGGAGCGGATTACGAGGCTCGAACTCGCTACCTCCACCTTGGCAAGGTGGCGCTCTACCAGATGAGCTAAATCCGCAAATACGCTGTGAAGCACAGCGTATATCCCTATTGGTGCCTCCGGACGGAATCGAACCATCGACACGAGGATTTTCAGTCCTCTGCTCTACCGACTGAGCTACAGAGGCAAAAGGGAAATGGCGACCCGTAACGGGATCGAACCGTCGACCTCTAGCGTGACAGGCTAGCGTTCTAACCAGCTGAACTAACGGGCCATGTGAATGGTGGGAACAACAGGGCTCGAACCTGTGACCCCCTGCTTGTAAGGCAGATGCTCTCCCAGCTGAGCTATGCTCCCATTGACTGCCGCAAAAGCACCGGCAACAAACAATACTATACCAAATCCTGCATGGTTTGTCAAGCCTTTTTTTCTATTTTCTTTCCTGTAACCAGCCGATGATCTCCTCATTGGAAAAAGTGTACTTTTTTCCGCAGAAGTGACAGGCGACCTCAACCGGTCGGTCGTCCTCTGCCATTTCCCGCAGATCGCTGTCGGGCAGGCTTAAAAGGGCGCGCTGTACCCGCTTTTCGGAGCAGTCGCAGCGGTAGACCGGCGAAAAGCTGTCCAGCAGATTGGGGGAAAGCCCGTTTAGGAGCATTTCGCAGATCTCGTTTGGGGTTTTGCCGCGGTCGATGAGGGAGGAAACCGGCGGCATACCTTTTACGTTTTCCTCCAGCTGGTCGATGCACCTCTCGTCCGCAAAGGGGAGAAGCTGCACCAGATACCCGCCGGCGGCGCGTACCGTCAGATCGGGAGCCACCAGTACGCCCAGCCCGCACACGGTCGGCGTCTGCTCGCTGGTCGCATAGTAATAGGTGATATCTTCCGCAATCTCCCCCGATACAATGGGGGTCTGACCGGCGTAAGGCTCCTTCAGACCCAGATCACGAATGACCTGCAAAAATCCGTCGGTTCCCACTGCGCCCTTCACGTCCAGCTTGCCGTAGGCATTGAGCGGCAGCTCCACGATCGGATTTTGCACATATGCCTTTACGTTGCCGCCGCTGTCCGCCACCGCGATCAGCGTTCCGGCAGGACCGTTGCCGTTGAGCCGCAGGGTGAGCGAGTCCCGCTCGCCTTTGAGCATACTGCCCATCATCGACCCGCCGATTGCAAGCCGCCCCAATGCGGCAGTCACCACGGCGGAGGTCTTGTGTATCCGCTCGATCTCGGCGGCGATGTCGGTGCCGTCGAGCGCACACGCCATCACCGACCCGTCCGCCGAAAGATACCGTACCAGCTTTCCCAATGCTCTCACTTCCTTTTTGCCGCGTATAACACCCGTTCGCTGTCGGGTCTGGGCGGAGTTTCGGTATCGGCATGGTAGACGGCTTCCACCGTGCAGCCTGCTTTCCTCAGCATTTCCCGCCATACCGCGTCGGGGTAGGCGCGCTCGCAAAACGATTCCTCCTGCCGCAGATACAGCCCGTCCTCCCCGCGGGAGAAAAGGTCCAAGTCAATCTGCACCAGCCCGTCCGGCAGAAGTTCGTTTTGCCAGACGCAGTACAGATCGTCACAGTCATAGACAAAGGTTTTGTTCCCCAGCACCTCTTTATGCTTGTAGAGGGTGTTGACGTCAAATAAAAACAGACCGCCCGGCTCTAAAAAGAGTGCCGCCCGCGTCAATGCACGCTGCAGCGCGTCCGGCTCGGTCAGGTGATTGAGGCTGTCCTGCGCGCAGAACACCGCGCTCACCGTGCCGTAAAGGTCAAGCTCCTCCATGCTCTGGCAAAGAAAGAGGATATCGCGATCCCCTTTGCGCTGTACTGCCTTGGCAAGCATCTCGGGCGAGGCGTCCACGCCGATGACCTCGTACCCCATGTCCTGCCAGAGGACGGAAAGCTGTCCCGTTCCGCAGGCGAGATCAAGCAAAAGCCCCCGCTTTCCGCCGTGCTTTTGGCAGATGCGGTCATAATAGGCGGCGCGGTCGGGGTAGGAGATGTTCTCGGTCAGCCGGTCGTAGAAATCGGCAAACGCGCCGTAGCCCTCAGCCATTGTCCTCGGCTTCCAGCCGGTCGAATACCACCTGATACCCGTCTGAGCCGTAATGGAGCGAGCGGTTGACCCGACTGATGGTCGCGGTGGACGCGCCGGTTTCGGCAACAATGTCGCTGTACACCCGATGATCCTGCAGCATTCTCGCCACATGGATCCGTTGAGACAGCGCCTTTAGCTCCGGTACGGTGCAGAGATCCTCAAAAAAATTGTAGCACTCCTCCACCGTTTCCAGCTTTAAAATCGCCCGAAACAGGAAATCAATGTCGTTGCCCTGTAATTTGCGGTTCACGGTTTTCCCTCCCGTTATCGGCGCCGGCTCACGGCGCCTTTACTCTTTCCTATTTTACCACAGGAAAGCAGGAAAGTAAAGCGAAATTTGTCTAGGCTAAAGTAAAAGCGCCGTGTGAAACGGCGCTTTAAGGCTGCCAACAAAGCAACAACAGACTGAAGTGTGCAGCCTCAGCTGCACACCGAAAAACGCATCTCCGCGTGTTGCAGCACAACTCCATCCCCTCAAAACAGGCAAGAAGCAGAGAATGCATACATCTTTCTGGTTTTTAATCGTCTATATAATATTTAGCCTGCATTTCGTATAATTCCTTATACACCGTCCCATGATCCATTAGCTCCTCATGGCTGCCCTGCTCAATTATCTTTCCCTCCTGAAAAACAAAAATGGTATCGCTAAGACGGCAACTCGTGAGCCGATGTGAAATGTATATGGCTGTTTTTTCATTTGTAATGCTATGGAAGTTTTCATACAACTCATTTTCTGCTCGCGGATCCAATGCAGATGCAGGTTCATCCAATATCATAATAGGTGAATTTTTAAATATTGCGCGAGCCATTGCAATTTTCTGTGCCTCGCCGCCAGAAGGTTCAAAACAATTATTGTCGCTGAATGTTTTGTAAATATCAGTGTCTATCCCTTTTTCCAGTGACTCCATTCTCTTATCTAAACCCACTTGATGAATGATCGCATTCACAGTTTTATCCGGCGTATTATCACTTTTTGATAATGCGATATTTTCTTTTACTGTAAAAGAAAATAGTTTAAAATCCTGATAAACTGATGAAAAAACACTCATATAGTCTTCATAATCGATATTTTCAATGTTCATTCCGTCAAGCAGAATACTTCCCTCTGTTGGGCGATACATCCTTGTAAGAAGTTTTACAAATGTTGTTTTTCCTGCTCCATTCTCGCCTACAATAGAATACTTTTTACCCGGCTCTATCGTTATATTTATATTTTTCAAGGCATCGTTAGATGTCCCCGCATATCGAAATGACACATTTTGAAAAGTTATAGTGTGATTCCTTTTTTTCTCAAGTTTTTTAACACTTGTATTATTGTAATTGGGTATACTGCAAAATTCCTCTACGGCATCATAATAGGGTTTGAAGGCATAAATATTAGTGACACTATTCATGATGTCTTTGATAGAATTGGCAAAAGAATTTATCGCATTTAGATACACTGTAAAGTTACCAATGCTAATTTGACCCCCGATAAATTTGATGATTAAGTATGTATACACAATACCGGATTGAATGAAATTGCATATTTGATTGAGATTACTGGCCATACAGATTTTTTCGCCGGATTTTTTATAAAACATCCTTGTAATAGCAAGCTGCTTTATGTATTTTTTCGTCAGCCAATCATACAAGTTATTTGTTCGAACTTCTTTGCCATATGTATAATTACTTAAAAGGTCAATATAATACGCCGTCTTTCGTTCATACGGAGCTTTTGCCAAATCCATTTTGTAAGAAGCTCGCTTTGCGTTTGTATCGACAATAGATGTGATCACTACCATTACAATTAACAAAATGATAATAGAAATATTAAAAGCAGCAATGATAGAGATGATTGCAATAAAAGAGAATATCTTTCCAATGATATCGAATGCGTCATTTAGAATTGCGGCAAACCCTCTGCCATTTGCATATAAAAATTTGAATGCACGCTCCTTCATATCCATATATTCTTTTGATTCAAGCTGTTCGAGGTCAGCGTGTGAGATTTTATCTGCTAATTTAACCTGAAAAATATTGTATACATATGTTTGGTACAGATTACATTTCATGTTTAATATGTTTACAATAATTCCTCCTAAAACATTAGATAATATCATTCCACCAGTAACAATAGCAATGGTTTTGATATCCCTGTGTTGTACCAATGAATCAATAATAATACCCGGTACAAGCACATTAATCACAGAGAGAGCTATTCCAATGATCTAAATGATAGCTTTAAACACTAAATATAACTTTGCATTTTCTGCAAAAAGTTTTAAGAAAAACTTTACACCTTTGAACATAATTAGTATATACCCCCATAGTGTAATCTCATCTTGAAATAAAAGCTATCTCCTTATTTTTACCAAAATACATCCCTGTTTTAAGGGAAATATGGAATTGTACTGCAGGTTTATTTTACTATATCGGAGAAAAAGTTGCAGATGGTGTAGAATCCCCCATCATGCTGCCGCATCCCGCTGACAAGAGCAACAGCGACATGCATAGGACAATCGCCGCGATCTTCCGCCTCCTTTGTGCCTCCCTTTTCCCGCGTCCGGCGGTTGTTTTTCCTCTTTCAGTCTATCATGCGGCGGTTAAAATGTAAAGTAATAGGACGCAAGAGAAGAAAAATCTGCTTTTGTGCACCTATATTGCCAAATATCGGCATTTTTGAATCCCACCACCATGCTACCGCATGGTGGTGGGATTCAAAAAGAATCAGCTTTGTGAAAATCATAGTCCCACAGCAGACGCTCTTTCTTTGCAAAAACAGAAAACTCGGTAACGACCCACAAGAGGGGAAAGTCTTTTTCAGAAAAAGATTTTCTCCTCTGCGGGCTCCCTTTAGAAAAACGTTCGGTTGCTGGAAGCACGGTGGAAATCGGAAGCGTGTCTGTATCATGCACAGTGCAAAATCGGAACAAAGCAGGGCGCAACACAGAAAACCTGCCGCCATCGTTCTTTTGATACGGCATGGTGATAGAAAGCACTTTGCTTCGATACCGTTTTCCATCTTTTGTCCCTCGAAGTGTGGCGTTCTTATGATTCTTCGATCAGGCAGACGGCGTGGGCGGCAATGCCGTCCCCGCTGCCGGTGAAGCCCAAACCTTCCTCGGTGGTCGCTTTGATGCTCACCTGCGTGGCGGGAAGCCCGCAGGTGGCGGCGAGCCGCTCCCGCATGGCGGGAATATAGGGCGAGAGCTTGGGCGATTGTGCCAGCACCGTCGCGTCCAGATTGATAAGGGAAAAGCCGGACTTTTGCAGCAGGTCGATTACCAGACCGAGCAGCCGCATACTGTCCGCGCCGCGGTAGGCGGGATCGGAGTCAGGGAAGTGCTGCCCGATATCGCCGAGCGCCGCCGCGCCAAGGAGTGCGTCCATAACGGCATGGGTCAGCACATCTGCGTCCGAGTGTCCCAGCAGTCCTTTTTCATAGGGGATCGTCACGCCGCCCAAAATGAGCGGTCGCCCTTCTGTCAGCCTGTGCACATCGTAACCGTGTCCGAGCCGGATCATCGGCGCTCCCTCCCGTATCAGTGCTTTTGCCAGGATCAAATCCTCCGGCGTGGTGATTTTAAGATTGCGGTAACTGCCTTTTGTCATATGGACCGAGTATCCTGCCGCCTCGATCAGCCCGCAGTCGTCGGTGAAGTCCGTCCCGTTTTCCTTTGCATAGGTAAGACCCGCCAGATAGATGTCCCGCCGGAAGACCTGCGGCGTTTGGGTCTGGTACAGGGTGGTGCGGTCGAGGGTGGCAGTGATGGTGCCGGTTTGATCCACCTGCTTGATGGTGTCCTTCGCCGGAACGCCCAGCGTTGCCGCGCCGTAGCGAAATCCGTCCGCATAGACCGCCGCCGCATCTTCCGCCGAAAGAAGCGGGCGCGCCGCGTCATGGATCGCAAAATAGCCGGTGTCGGTTCGGCAGGCGGCAATGCCGTTTGCCACCGATTCCTGCCGCGTTTTGCCGCCCGCGATCACGGCGGTCACCTTGGGGCAGCCTGCCGTCAGTTTCCGGCACGCTTCTGCCTCCTGCGGGGCGGCAACGATCACGATCTCCGCCGTTTGGGGGAGTGCTGCCAGCGTGCGAATGCTGTGGATCAGCACCGGCTCGCCGCCCAAAGGCAAAAACGCCTTTTGCACGCCGCCCATTCTGGTCCCCGCGCCTGCGGCGGGAAGAATGACCGATACGGTTTCCATAAAAAACCTCCTGAAACGGTAACGGCGCTCCCGCTTAAAAGGGGAACGCCGTTTTGCGGTTTATAACAGCTTGTTGAGCGCCGAGAGATATGCCTTTATGCTCGCTTCGATGATGTCGGTGGAAAGCCCGCGTCCGGTCACAGTGTCGCCGTTTTTGCTCATCTTGACAAACACCACTGCCTGCGCGTCGATCCCCTCGGTGACCGACTGGAGCCCGTAGGTATCCAGCACCGCTTCGGAGTGGAGCATACCCTCGATCGCACGGTAGCAGGCGTCGATCGGGCCGTTGCTGCGGGCGGTGAACTCCTGCTCCTTGCCGTCGATCTCCAGCGTGACCACCACGGTGGAGTCAATGGTATTGCCGCTCATGATGGCATAGCGGACATATTTCACCTGCTCCGGCTGTTCCTCGCCCGAATTGGTCGCACCGATCAAAGCCTCGATGTCGCGGTCGCTGACGATCTTTTTCTTGTCTGCCAGCCGCTTAAACCGGTCAAACGCCTTGACCAGCGCGTCCTGTGAGAGGGTGTAGCCCAGCGACTGGAGCCGGTCGGCAAAGGCGTGCTTACCGGAGTGCTTGCCCAGCACCATTTTATTCTGCGGGATACCGATGCTCTCCGGCGACATGATCTCGTAGGTGGAGCGATTGCAAAGTACACCGTGCTGATGAATGCCCGCCTCGTGCGCGAAGGCGTTCGCGCCGGTGATCGGCTTGGTGGGGGAGAGCGGTACGCCGGTGATCGAGCAGATCAGCTGTGCCGACCGGTAAATCTGCTTTGTATTGATGTTGCATTTGGCGTCAAAGTAATCGTGCCGCGTGACAAGGTTCATGGCGATCTCCTCCAGCGAGGCGTTGCCCGCCCGCTCGCCAATACCGTTGATGGTGCATTCGATCTGCGTGGCGCCTGCCCCGATCGACGCCAGCGAATTGGCAACGCCCAAGCCGAGGTCGTTGTGGCAGTGTACCGAAAGCTCGATTTCGTCCGCCTTGTGAATGTTGTGCTTCAAAAACCGGATCAGATCCGCCATTTCCTCCGGCATGGCATAGCCCACCGTGTCGGGGATATTGATGACGGTCGCGCCCGCGTCGATTGCGGTATTGACCGCACGGAGCAGAAAGTCCCGATCGGTACGGGAGGCGTCCTCGGCGGAGAACTCCACCTCCACGCCGAATCCGACCGCATAGGAAACCATGTCATGGATACGGGTGATGACCTCCTCCGGCGTCATTTTCAGCTTGTATTCCATGTGCACATCGCTGGTGGCGATAAAGGTGTGGATCCGCGGGTGCTTTGCGTCCTTGACCGCCTCGTATGCTTTGTCGATGTCCTCCTTGGTCGCGCGGGCAAGACCCGCCACGGTGCAATGCTCAATGATGCCCGCGATCGCCTGTACGGCGGCAAAATCGTCCGGCGAGGAGATGGGGAAGCCAGCCTCAATCACATCAACACCCAGCCGTTCGAGCTGCCGTGCCACCTCCAGTTTTTCCGCAAGATTCATGCTGCAGCCGGGCGATTGCTCGCCGTCCCGCAGGGTCGTGTCGAAAATTTTGATTTGCTTTGCCATATAAATCACTCCTTTTTCATAAAAAATCCTCCGTCCCGTTAAGAGACGAAGGAAACATTCCGCGGTACCACTCTTATTGACGGCATACTGCCGCCCGCTTTGCACACATCTTACAATGTGTTCCCCGATAACGGAGGGCGCCGTCCCGACTTACTGTTGTTCAGTCGGGCTGCTCAGGGGTGAGCTATCCTTGTCCGCCGTACTGCCTTGCACCTGCCGGCAGCTCTCTGAAATCGGTGAGGACAATCTTGTTCCCCGTCTTTGCATTGACCTATTGTCCTTATTATATGGGATTTTTTTGCGGTTGTCAACCCCTTTTGGAAGATGTTGTGAAAAAGTAAACCCGATGCTTTTAAGATCGCCAGATAAGGAAGTTTTGCAAAAAAATGGTGCAATACCAACTGCGGTATTGCACCATTTTTTTGCGTTCGGGAAACTGTGCATACAGTTTCCCTTCTTGTTGCGGTATAAGATATGATATTTCATATGATGTAAAAACAAAAAAACATCAAATAAAATATACTGGATTTGCTTTATATTTTTCAAACAGATTGCTCAGTCTTTTTTCACGAGTATACCTGCAACATTGCCTGAATTGACACATTTAAGGGCTACAAAGAGGACTTGACCTTGTGTTGCAGCAGGCGGGCGCGGCAGGATTGACGCATAAAATTAAATATCACGAATACAGGATATATTATTGAAATTTCCCGACGGGTATGCTATAATGTACCCTGTGTTTTTATAGTTACATTTCAGTGAAGGGAGCGCCCATGACGTACAGTTACAACCGCTTGTGGAAACTGCTGATAGATAAGCGCATGACAAAAACCGATATGCGAAAGGCGGCGAGTATCAGCACGAACATTCTTGCCAAAATGGGCAAGGACGAACCCGTCGCAATGGAAACATTAGCAAAAATCGCAACTGCCCTTGAATGTGGGCTTGACGATATTGTAGAAATTACAAGCGACACAGAAAAAGAACGCTAAAAGAGGTATAGAACATGGCAATTCACAATAAATCTCATCACAATCACGCGCTTATGTCTTTAAATAAAATGCGAAAAGACAATACGCTAAAAAACAAAACTACGGCGGATTTTGACCCACCCGAAAAGCCTGTTATATGCCTTAATATAATGGATTGTTGCGATTTTCTAAAGGAAATCCCTGATAATTCTATACAGTTAATATGTATTGATCCCCCATATAATCTTGAACTTGCTGGCTGGGATATTTACGACAATTATATTGAATGGGCTTCACAATGGTTGAATGAGGCATACCGGGTATTATCCGAATCGGGCAGTATAGTTATTTTTGGTGGTATACAGTTTAGGGGTGTCAAGTCAGGGGATTTAATTGACATTATTCAATATGTCCGACATAACACTAAATTTAAGTTGATAAACACTATTACATGGTACTATAAAAATGGTATGTCTGCACACCGTTATTTTGCAAATAGGCATGAAGAAGTAATCTGGTTAGCGAAATCGAACAATTATTATTTTGATTTAGACGCAGTTCGGGTTCCTTATACAGAGGAGCAATTACAACTTGCACTAAAAGATAAGCGGCTTAATCCCGAAAATACACGGAAAGGCAAAAATCCGACAAATGTTTGGGAAATCAGCAGGCTGAACGGAAATAGTAAAGAACGTGTCGGGCATCCGACACAAAAACCTGTCGAAATAATAGACCGTTTCGTAAAAGCCTTGTCCTATCCGGGTTCTGTTGTACTGGACTTCTTTGCCGGAAGTGGAACCGTTGGCCGTGTCTGCATTTCCGAAGGCCGTCATTGTTTGATGTGTGACAGCGACCCGGCAACAACAGAATACTTTAACAAGCATCTTGAACTAATGAAAGAATTGGGGCAAGACACAGAGTATATTTCAACCCAAACCGTTGACGACTTTTTCAGCGCAGATGAAATAGAGGGGGTTATATAACCATGAAAAAGGGACAATCAAACAGATTGACGGAACAGCAAAAAGAGGGGCAAGGCCCTATTACTATCTTTCATAAAGACGCGCAGATACATGATAAAGAAGTTGGAAATACTTCTCTTTTCGTCATGAAGCAACTTGAATATGAATTTCCCATGCTGAAATTTCGGTATAGGAAAGACTTGTCGAAAAAAGAAATCAATGAAGCATTGCAAAAGATAGATAGCTACCTTGGGCAGACGCTTTTTGTCGAAAGCGCAAGTATCAGACCCGACGGTGGGCTTATTGAAGTCCAAGACGATAATGGTAACTGGCGCGTCGTTTTGGTATCAGAAGCAAAACATCAAGGAAAAGATATTGAAAACATACAGGCGGGAAAACTTGTTGGAAAGAAGAATAATCAAGACCTTATGGCAGCAGGAAATGCAATCGAAAGGGCGTATAAGAACGTCAACGAAATTGCGAACTTCATGTTAGCGGAACGCTATTTCCCTTATATCCTATTTTTGGAGGGTTCCAACTTCTTAACACAAAATGTCACCGTTACGCGCCCGGACGGCAGAAAAGTAACTTTAGTTTATAACGATGGTACATTGAATAGGCTTGATAGATTGACTGCGGCAAATTATGGTATGCCCATAAACACGAACCTTTGTGAAAACAGGTTTGTAAAATGTAATGGGGCTACAATCATGCTGCAAGCAGCTTCAATTTATACAAAAGGCGAGGGCGGACACTGGAATGACGAAGATATGATTATGGTTATGCTTGACGTTGCGCGAACCTCCCTGAAAATGTTAGGCAGTGATATTTTTGAGCAGCTTAGTAAACGATAGTCCTGTATCAACGAATATCGTTTAGTGTCAGCCTGTAGATTTAAGCGACAATTAAGCGACAAACAGGCAAAAGAAAACGGCGGAAATCCTTATTTTGCAAGGGTTTCCGCCGTTCTGAATATACTCTTTTTCAGAAAAAATTCAAATTACTGCCTTATGTGGCGTTAGCATTCGCATCGGGTTTACTTTTGTTTTATTGTGCCAGCATACTTTCCTCCCAGCAGTCCGGAGGAGTGAGCCCCAGCAGCTCGGCGACGGTCGGAGCCACATTGGCAAGCCCGAACGCGCCCTCCTTGAGCCGCACCGATTTGTCGTAGACAATAAACGGCACCGGATTGAGGGAGTGGGCGGTACGCACCTGAATCTCGCCCTTTTTATTCTTTTCCAGCATCTCGTCGGCATTGCCGTGGTCGGCGGTGATCAGCAGCGTTGCGCCCACCTCGTCCACCGCGTCGATCAGACGCTTCAATCCGAGATCGACCGATTCACAGGCGATGATGGTAGCGGGCATACTGCCGGTGTGACCCACCATGTCGCCGTTGGGGTAGTTGCAGCGGATAAAATCGTACCTGCCGGAGCGCAGTGCTTCGATCACACTGTCGGTGACCTCCGCCGATTTCATCCAGGGGCGCTCGTCAAAGGAAACCTTATCGGAGGGGATTTCCACAAAGACTTCCTTTTCTTCGCTGAACTTTTCGCTCCGGTTGCCGTTCCAGAAGTAGGTGACATGACCGTATTTCTGCGTTTCGCTGACCGCGTACTGCATCAGACCGTGGTTGACCAGCAGCTCGGAGAGGGTGTTGGTGATCTCGGGCGGATCGACCAGATACCGCCGCGGGAGATTGAGGTCGCCGTCATACTGAAGCATACCGGCGTAGAGGACGTCGGGTCTCTTGCCCCGATCAAAGAAGGTGAAATCGTCATAGTCAAACGCCATGCTCAGCTCCAGCGCACGGTCGCCACGGAAGTTGTAGAGGATCACGCTGTCGCCGTCCTCGATTCTGCCGACCGGCTCCCCGTTTTCGGCAATCACAAAGGCGGGAAGATCCTGGTCGATCACATTGTATTCGGCGCGGTAGGTCTCGATGGCGTCTGCCGCCTTCTCAAACTGCCGCCCTTTTCCTTCCACATGAGTTTCCCAGCCCATTTTCACCATGTTCCAATCCGCCTGATAACGGTCCATGGTGATCTTCATTCTGCCGCCGCCCGAGGCAATTTTACCGTCAAAGCTGTCGTCATTGAGGGAGGTGAGCGCATTTTCCAGCTGCTCCACATAGGTCAAAGCCGAGGTGGCGGGAACATCGCGCCCGTCCAACAGGATATGTACCCGTGCTTTTTTCACACCCTCTGCCTTTGCCTCATGGAGCATCGAAATCAGATGGTTGATGTTCGAATGCACATTGCCGTCCGACAGAAGCCCGATAAAGTGGAGGGTGCTGCCCTTTTCGATCACCTGTCCGGTCAGTGCTTTCCAGGCATCGGAGCGGTAAATCTTTCCGCTTTCGATCGACTCGTTGACCAGTTTTGCGCCCTGCGAGTAGATCTGCCCGCAGCCCAGCGCGTTATGACCCACCTCGCTGTTTCCCATGTCATCGTCCGAGGGAAGTCCTACCGCGTCACCGTGCGCCTTTAAGCGGGTGTGCGGATATTCCTTGAGCAGCATATCCAGCGTGGGGGTGTTTGCCTCGGTCACGGCGTCGCCCAGTCCGGTCTTGGAAAAGCCGATGCCGTCCATGACCACCAGTATCACCGGTTTTTTCATGTCAGGTTCCTCCTAGTATTATTCTATGGTATCCCAGTCCGCTTCGGGGTGGCAGAGCCAGTAGAGCGCACGCCACTGCTCCCAGCAGAGCTCCGGATCGGTCTTTCCGGCGGGTTCGGTGCGCTTTGCCAGCGCCCCACGCAGTTCTTCCTCCGACCGAAGCCGTCCGTGCCGGTAGAAGGCGGCGAAATCCTCGCCGTCCAGCAGAAAACGGAGCGTTTTCGCGGTGTCATGCGGTGTCTGCGGAAGGGGGAGAGAGGTCAAAAAGCCCATCGCCCAAAGCAGAGCGGCATACCCCTCGTAGCCCCATTGGAGCTGAAAGGCGTCGGTTTCGTCCGGTGTCTCGTCCGAGAGAAAGGACAGCTCGGCATCGGTGAAAAACGCTTCCTTTACATAGCCGTCCTCCAGAAGCTGCTCCAGCAGAGCCGAAGCGGGCTCGGTATTTTTGTCATGGTAAAGGAAAGACTCCGCATACATACCGGCGGCGGCAAGCGCCGCCGCCCGTTTTGCTGTCTGCTTCCGGCTGCGGATCGAATTATTTTCCGGCTGCATCAATGATCGCCCCGAAGTCGGGCGCTTTTAAGGACGCGCCGCCGATCAGACCGCCGTCTACATCTGGCTCCGCCAGCAGCTCCGCGGCGTTCTTGGCATTCATCGAACCGCCGTACTGAATGGTCATGCCGTCCGCCGCCGCCTGATCATACAGCTTTGCAATCACCTTGCGGATCATGCCGCAGACCTCGTTTGCCTGCGCGCTGGTCGCGGTCTTGCCGGTGCCGATCGCCCAAACCGGCTCGTAGGCGATGATGATGCGGGAGAGCTCCTCACGGGTTACGCCCTTGAGCGCCACCTTGGTCTGGAGTGCCACCAGTTCCTCGGTGATGCCGTTCTCCCGATCCTCCAGCATCTCACCGACGCAGAGGATCACGGTCAGACCGGCGTCAAGCGCCGCACGGGTGCGGAGGTTGACCGTCTCGTTGGTCTCGGCAAAATACTGCCGCCGCTCCGAGTGACCGATGATGACATAGCCGACGCCCATCTCTTTGAGCATTGCGGCGGAAATCTCACCGGTGTACGCGCCGGACTCCTTAAAATGGCAGTTTTGCGCGCCCACGCCGATGTTGGTGCCTGCGGTGGCAGCCAGCGCGGTTTCGAGATTGGTGAAGGGTACGCAGACCACCACATCACAGCCCGCATTTGCCGCCAGCGGCTTTAACTCCTCAATTAGAGCCTTTGCCTCCGGACGGGTCTTGTTCATCTTCCAGTTTCCGGCGATGACCGCCTTGCGAAGTGCCTTGTTCATAATCATTTCCTCCTCATTGATGTTTTATGAAAAATCCGCCGCCGACACGGCGACGGATTTTTGGGTCGGTTTTTACTTGTCGTTGAGCGCGGCAATGCCGGGCAGCTCCAGCCCCTCCAGAAATTCCAGAGACGCGCCGCCGCCGGTGGAGATGTGGGTCATCTTATCGGCAAAGCCCAGCTTCTCAACAGCCGCCGCAGAGTCGCCGCCGCCGATGATCGAGATCGCGCCGGACTCGGCAACCGCCTTCGCCACGGCGATGGTGCCGTGGGCAAAGTTCTCCCACTCGGACACGCCCATCGGGCCGTTCCACACCACGGTGCCGGCACCCTTGATGGCGTCCGCAAACATCTGCGCGGTCTTGGGTCCGATGTCCAGTCCCATGTAATCGGCAGGCATCTTATCGGCGTCCACCGTCTTGTAATTGCAGTTCGCGTCAAATTTGTCGCCCACCACATTGTCGATCGGGAGCAGGAATTTCACACCCTTTGCCGCAGCAGAAGCGACCAGCTCCTTTGCCAGATCGATCTTGTCGTCCTCGCAAAGCGAGGTGCCGATCTCGTGTCCGGCTGCCTTCTGGAAGGTGTATGCCATACCACCGCCGATGATCAGAGTGTCCACTTTTTCGATCAGGTTCTTGATCACGCCGATCTTATCCGAAACCTTCGCACCGCCGAGGATCGCCACAAAGGGACGCTTCGGGTTGGAGAGCGCGCCGCCCATGATCGAGATTTCCTTCTGGATCAGGTAGCCGCATACGGCGGGGAGGTAGTCGGCAACGCCGGCAGTGGAAGCGTGTGCGCGGTGCGCGGTGCCGAAGGCGTCGTTCACATAAATTTCCGCCATCGAAGCAAGCTCCTTGGCAAAGGCGGGATCGTTTTTCTTCTCTTCCTTGTGGAAGCGGACATTTTCGAGCAGCATCAGCTGACCGGCTTTAAGCGCGGCGGCTTTCGCCTTCGCATCGTCACCGATCACATCGGACGCCATGATGACGTCCATGCCCAGCAGCTCGCTCAGCCGCTTTGCGACCGGCGCCAGAGAGAATTTCATGTCAAAGCCGTCCTTCGGGCGTCCCAGATGGGAGCAGGCGATCACGGCAGCATTGTGATCCAGCAGATACTTGAGCGTTTTGAGCGATTCGCGAATCCGCTTGTCATCGGTGATCTCACCGTCGGCAAGCGGCACATTGAAGTCGCAGCGCACCAATACCTTTTTTCCGGATACATCAATATCCTCAACGGTCTTTTTGTTGTAAGAGGTCATGAAAATTCTTCCTTTCCTTTTATACTGTGAAACGGGAGAAAATGCCACCCGTTCCATATACTGATATTTTAACCGATACGGGGTCGGTTTTCAAGAGGGAAACGGCAAATTTTTTATTTTTTGCGATCTCCCGCACCCTTTACGATCACCGCCACCAGATTCGGTCCCGCGTTGATGGCGATTGCGGCTCCAATGCAGTAGGTGCCAAGCGGCGCGCGTCCCAGCTCACGGGTGAGCTGCTCGTTGAGCTTTTCGGTTTCCTCCGGCATATTTCCCCGCAGGGTGAGATAGGGGGTCTGCGGAATGCTCCGCGCCTTGGCAATCTCCACCATTTTGGGAATGATGTTCTTTTCGCCCCGCACCTTTTCCACGATCGCGGATTCGCCGCTTATAAAGGTCATGATCGGACGCAGCCCCAACAGCTCGCCCACAAAGGCGGCGGCAACGCTGATCCGCCCCGATTTTTTGGCAAAATCAAGGCTGTAAGGGGCAAAGTAGACCTCCGCCGTGCGGCACCAATCCTCAATAAACTCAATGATCTCGTCGGCGGACACGCCCTTTTTGGCTTTCTTTGCCGCCTCCACCACCGCATAGCCGTAGACCATGGTATAGGTGGTGGAATCGATCACCGTGATGCGGCAGCCGGAATCGGGGTGTTCTTCGGCAAAGGCGCGGGCTGCCATCTGCGCCGAGTTAAAGGTGTTGGAGCCTTTGGCGTTGATGGTCACACAGATGATCTCGTCATACCCCGCTTCTGCGGTTTTCTCAAATTCCTCCTGGAACCTAAGCTCGGTGATCTGAGAGTGGGTGGGAATTTTTTCCGCCGCCAAAAGCATTTCGTAAAACTCGTCACAGGTGAAGCTGACCCGATCCTCGTAGGCTTCCCCGTCCACCTCGATGGAAAAGGGCAGCACGGTGATGGCAAGCTCCTCGGCAAGCTCTCTCGGAATGTCGGCGGCAGAGTCGGTAATCAGTTTGATCGGCATGGTGTTACCTCCCTTTCATATCTGTCAGGCTTCAGATAAGAAGCCTTCTGTCTGAAGCTCGGGGAATCCCCATTGCCGCAGCACCTCATAGGCGGCAAGGGCAACGCTGTTGCTTAAATTGAGGCTCCGCGCTCCGGCGCGCATCGGAATCCGCACGATGCTTTCCCGATGGGAGCGCAGCAGTGCTTCGGGGAGACCGGCGTCCTCTCTGCCGAATACCAGAAACGCGCCGTCGGGATAATCCACCTCGGCGTAAATTCTGGACGCCTTGGTGGAGAAAAAGTAAAACGGACCCGACTGTTTCCCGAAGAAATCGTCTAAATCATCATAGTAGGAGATGTCGAGCATATGCCAGTAGTCAAGCCCTGCCCGCTTGAGCTTTTTGTCGTCGATCGAAAAGCCGAGCGGCCGTACCAGATGCAGCCGCGCGCCGGTCACGGCGCAGGTGCGGGCGATGTTGCCGGTGTTCTGCGGGATCTGCGGCTGAACCAGCACCAGATTGAGCTGCGGCATAAGAAATCCTCCTACGATTGGTTGCTATTTCCATTTTAGCATACTTTTGCATGATTTTCAACAAACTTTTCTTGACAACGGCGAAAAAGAGGTATAATATAGTAACCGTGTAAAAACGCAGATGAGGACACAGGCAAAGCGTTCCTCCGGTGCAGAGAGCTGTCGGTTGCTGAAAGACAGTCCGGATCGTTTTTCCCATCACCTCGGAGTTGGCGGCTGAAACCGGTTGTGGGATTAAGCCCGTCCGGTTCCCGCCGTTATCGGGCAGGCATTGACAGATGCCGGAGTGGACCGTGCAAACGGTAAAATGGGTGGTACCGCGGAGTAGATGCTTCGTCCCTGTTCCCGCAAGGGAAGTGGACGGGGCTTTTTTATTTTGCGGTTACGCTTTACAGAAAGGAAGTCGGCAGTATGGTGACATTGGATCAGGTTTATCAGGCGTCTTACGTGCTCAAGGAGGTGATCCGAAAAACGGATTTGATTTATTCTCCGAAGCTCAGCAACGAGGCGCAGGTGTTTTTGAAAACCGAGAATCTTCAGGTGACCGGTTCGTTCAAGGTGCGGGGCGCATATTATAAGATTTCGCAGCTCAGCGATGAGGAAAAGGCACGGGGCGTGATCGCGTCCTCTGCGGGGAACCACGCGCAGGGGGTGGCGCTCGCGGCGCAGAAGAACGGGATTCCCGCCGTGATCTGTATGCCGGACGGCGCGCCGATCTCCAAGGTGGAGGCAACCAAGAAGTACGGCGCGGAAATCTGTCTGGTGTCGGGCGCGTATGACGAGGCATATCAGCGGGCGATCGCGTTGCAGGAGGAAAAGGGCTATACCATGATCCACCCGTTTGATGACGACGATGTGATCGCCGGACAGGGGAGCATCGGGCTGGAGCTTTTGGAGCAGCTTCCCGATCTGGACGCGGTGATCGTGCCGGTCGGCGGCGGCGGACTGATCTCCGGCGTGGCGTTTGCGATCAAATCCCTCAACCCGAACTGCAAGGTGTACGGCGTGCAGGCGGCGGGTGCGGCGTCGATGTACCGTTCTTTCAAGGACGGGAAAAAGGAGAGCCTTTCCTCGGTCAGCACCATTGCGGACGGGATCGCGGTCAAGGTGCCGGGGGACGAGACTTTTGAGATCATCAGCCGGTATGTGGACGACATCGTGACGGTGACCGATGATGAGATTTCCTCTGCGATCCTCGCGCTGATCGAGCAGCAGAAGCTGATCTCGGAGGGCGCGGGCGCGGTGGCGGTGGCAGCCGCGATGTTCCATAAGCTTCCCATTGCGGGGAAGAAGGTGGTCTGCCTTGTATCGGGCGGGAATATCGATGTTACGATCCTCTCCCGCGTGATCGAGCGGGGTCTGATCACATCGGGGCGCTCGGCGGACCTCACCATCGAGCTGGACGATAAGCCGGGGCAGTTGGTGGGCGTTTCCTCGATCATTGCCTCGACCGGCGGCAATGTGGTGGCGGTACACCATGATCGGGTAGGCGAAGGGAAGAATATCACCGCCTGCACCCTCCGCATCATCATCGAGACCAGAGATCATGACCATATTGTGGAGATCGAACGTCTGCTCACCGAAGCGGGCTATCATATCATCAAAGACTGAAAGGAGACAAAAAGATGAAAGTCATCAATACCAAAAAGGCGCCGGCGGCAATCGGCCCCTATTCTCAGGCGATCGTGGTAAACGGTATGCTGTTTACCTCGGGACAGATCGCCATCTGCCCCGAAACGGGCGAGGTGGAAGCGAACACCATTGAGGGGCAGACCGAGCAGGTGATGAAGAATCTCGGCGCGCTGCTGGCGGAAGCGGGGGTTGATTTTACGGCTGTGGTGAAAACCACCTGCTTCCTCCGCGATATCGAGGATTTCGCCGTGTTCAACGGTATTTACGAGAAGTATTTTGTCAGCAAGCCCGCCCGCTCCTGCGTGGCGGTCAAAAAGCTGCCGAAGGACGTGCTGTGTGAGGTGGAGCTGATCGCAGTGCTGCCTCAATAGGCGAAACGGGGGATCGTGATGAAGTGGTTGATAGTTCTGCTGCTTGTGGCTGCCGTCGGACTGGCGGTCTGGTATCTGCTCCGCAGGCGGAGTGAAACGCCCACATCGGCAGTAACTTCGGCGCGCCGTCTGCCCGCACCCGGCGATGTGTTCAGCATTGACGGACGGGAGGTTCGGGTATTGCAGCAGAAGGAGGACGGAAGCTATCTCTGCGAGACAGGCTATGTCTGCGGAAAGGATTTTATCAAAACGCAGGAGAACGTCACCTATTCGGCGGAGACACTTCAAGCAGCAAACAGGCGGGGCTGACCCGCCTGTTTCTTTCTTGACAAAACGGCGGGAAATGGTGCATAATAGACGGTAGGACTTGGCAAGGAGGTTTTTACCGCATGAGAAGGGAACTGGAAAAGGTCTATGCGCCGAAACAGTTTGAAGATAGAATTTATCGCTTCTGGTTGGAGAAAGGCTGCTTTCGCGGGGTGATCGACCCCGAAAAGAAGCCCTATACCATTGTGATCCCCCCGCCCAATATCACCGGACAGCTTCATATGGGGCACGCTCTGGACGAGACCTTGCAGGATATTCTGATCCGGTTCAAGAAGATGCAGGGCTATGCCGCGCTCTGGGTGCCGGGCACCGACCATGCTTCGATCGCGACCGAGGCGAAGATCGTGGAACGCATGAAGGAGGAGGGCCTGACCAAAGAAGATGTGGGGCGTGAGGGCTTTCTCACCCGCGCATGGGCGTGGAAGGAGCAGTACGGCGGCAGGATCGTGGAGCAGCTCAAAAAGCTGGGGAGCGCCTGCGACTGGTCGCGGGAGCGGTTCACGCTGGACGAGGGCTGCAGCAAGGCGGTGCGGGAGGTGTTCTTCCGCCTGTACGAGGAAGGTCTGATCTACCGCGGTGAGCGAATCATCAACTGGTGTCCGCACTGCTGTACTTCCATTTCGGACGCCGAGGTGGAGTATGAGGAACAGGCGGGGCATTTTTGGCATATCCGCTATCCGCTGGCGGACGGCAGCGGCTCGCTTGAGCTTGCGACCACCCGTCCCGAAACATTGCTGGGCGATACGGCGGTGGCAGTTCACCCCGATGATCCGCGGTATCGGCATCTGGTCGGCAAAACGGTCATTCTGCCGATCGTCCACCGCGAAATTCCAATCGTGGCGGACGAGTATGTCGATCCCGAATTTGGGACCGGCGTGGTCAAGATCACACCGGCGCACGACCCCAATGACTTTGAGGTGGGACGGCGGCATAATCTGCCGGTCATCAATGTGATGACCGATGACGCCAGGATCGTGGAGGACTATCCCAAGTATGCCGGCATGGACCGGTACGACGCTCGCCGCGCCATTGTGGAGGACTTAAAGGCGGAAGGCGTTTTAGGCGAGGTGGAGGATCACGTCCACAATGTCGGCACCTGCTACCGTTGCGGCACCACGGTGGAGCCCCGTGTGTCGCTCCAGTGGTTTGTGAAGATGAAGCCGCTGGCAGGACCCGCGATCGAGGCGGTGAAGAACGGGGAGACCCGCTTTGTGCCGGAACGGTTCGAGAAAATCTATTTCCACTGGCTGGAGAATATCCGCGACTGGTGCATTTCCCGCCAGCTCTGGTGGGGGCATCGGATTCCGGCGTTTTACTGCGACGACTGCGGCGAGATGCTGGTGACCGACAGTGAAGCACCCGTCTGTCCCAAGTGCGGCAGGGAGATGCGGCAGGACCCCGATACGCTGGATACATGGTTCAGCTCGGCGCTCTGGCCCTTTTCCACACTGGGTTGGCCGGACGATACCGAGGATTATCGGTATTTCTATCCCACCGATACGCTGGTGACCGGATACGACATCATTCCGTTCTGGGTGATGCGTATGATGTTCAGCGGCTTAAAGCAGACCGGCAAGGTGCCGTTTCATACCGTGCTGATCCATGGACTGGTGCGGGACGAGCAGGGGCGGAAGATGTCCAAATCCCTTGGAAACGGCATCGACCCGCTTGAGGTGATTGACCGCTACGGCGCGGACGCGCTCCGCTTTATGTTGGCAAACGGGAACAGTCCGGGCAACGATATGCGGTACAGCGACGACAAGGTGAAAGCCGGACGCAATTTTGCCAATAAGCTCTGGAATGCGGCACGGTTTATCCTGATGAATCTCTCGGACAATATCACCGAGGTAAAGCTCCCCGCCGAGCTGCGGCTGGAGGACAAGTGGGTGCTGACCCGCCTGCAACGGCTGATCGGGGAAGCAACCGAGAATTTAGAGCGGTATGAGCTGGGCGTGGCGCTTTCCAAGATCACCGATTTTCTTTGGGACGTGTTCTGCGACTGGTATATTGAGGTGGTCAAGCCCCGCTTGCAGGAGGGCGGCAAGACCGCCGAGGACGCGCAGCAGGTGCTGCTCACCGTGATGTCGGCGGCACTGCGGCTTCTCCACCCGTTTATGCCCTTTATCACCGAGGAGATTTGGCAGGCGATCCCCCATGACGCCGAGAGCATCATGGAAGCGCCCTGGCCCGAGGTGGACGAAGGTCTTATCTTTTCGGACGATGCGGCGTCCTTTGAAGCGGTGATCGAAACGATCCGTGGGATTCGGAATGTCCGCGCCGAAAAGAATATTCCGCCCAGCAGGAAATCCGCCGTCTATATCGAAACGGCGGAAGAATCGCTGTTTCAGCAGGGCGTGCCGTTTTATCAGCGGCTGGCTTCCGCTGAGAAGGTGCTGATTGCGGATCGGTTTGATGATCTGCCCGACGCCATACAGGTGGTCACCGATAAGGCGAAGGTCTATCTTCCGATGGGCGATCTGATCGATCTTGCCGCCGAAAAGGAGCGGCTGACCCGTGAGCGGGACAAGGTCGTGGACGAGATCAGGCGGCTGAACGGGAAGCTTGCAAACGAGAACTTCGTGAACAGAGCGCCCGCCGCCGTGGTGGACGCAGAGCGCCAGAAGCTGAAAAAGGCGGAGGAGCGTCTCAAAAATATCGAGGAAAGCCTCGCAAAACTGTGATGAAATGCCCGCGGAAACCCCGCGGGCATTTTCGCCACGCTTCGAGGAACAAACAATATTTACACGAAAACCACCGTCTTTGTCAAAACCTCCCTTGTGAAAGGGAGGGGGACCGCGCTTTGCGCGGTGGAGGGATTCCATACCACCAAGCATTTTCAGAAAGGAAGATGACCGTGACAGGAGAGCAAGCCGTTTCCTATCTGCTTTCTTTTGACCGCTTTGCCGGCGGACCGGAGCAGGCGCTTTCTGCCATGCGGGCACTGATGCAAAAGCTGGGCAATCCGCAAAACAGTTTGCGGGTGATCCATGTGGCAGGCACCAACGGAAAGGGGAGCGTTGTCACCTTCTGCGCCGCCATGCTGGAACGCTCGGGCTTTCGGGTGGGAAAGTATCTCTCCCCCTATGTGCTGGAGTTTCGGGAGCGGATCCAGATAAACGGGGAGATGATCCCGTTTGACCGGCTGGCGGCATTGACCGAACGGGTGCGCGCCGCGGTGGAGAGATCGGCGGCGGAGGGGTATCGCTTTACGGCGTTTCATGTCACCACCGCCCTGGCATTCTGCTATTTTGCCGAGGAACAGTGCGACTTTGTCTGTCTGGAGGTGGGACTTGGCGGCAGGGGGGACTGCACCAATCTGATTCCGCCGCCGGAGGTCGCGGTCATCACGCCGATCTCGCCGGATCACACCGCCGTTTTGGGGAATACCGTGGAGGAAATTGCCGCCGAAAAAGCGGGGATTTTGAAAGCAGGCTCCACCGCCGTGATTGCCGCCGGACAGCCGCCCGCCGCCCTTGCGGTACTGCGCCGCGCTGCGGCAGAACGAGGAATGCCTGTAATAGAAGCAGAAAAACCTGCTGTGCTGCTCCACACGCCCGCGCGTTTGACCATCGCTTATCACGGGAATACCTACGAGCTCGGTATGACGGGCGGCTATCAGGCGGAAAACGCCGCCACCGCCCTGACCGTGATGGAGGTGCTGCGCCGTCGGGGGATCGCCCTGCCCGAGCCCGCTTTGCGTCAGGGGTTATGGCAAGCGCGCATTCCGGCGCGCATGGAGCGGCTTTGGGATACCCCGCTGTTCTTTCTCGACGGCGCCCATAATCCCGCCGGTGCGGCGGCGTGCGCCGCTTTTGCAAGCCGCCTGCCCCGTCCGAGGGTGCTGATTTCGGCGGTGATGCGGGATAAAAATGTAAGCGGGATCACCGATATTCTTTTCCCGCTTTTCGATGTGGTTTTCTGTCCGCCGCTGTCTGCCCCGCGCGCCTGCCCGCCGCAGGAGCTCGCGGCAAGAGCCGCAAATGCCCGCGTTTCGTCCTCTTTGCAGGAGGCGCTTATCATGGCGAAAAAGGAAGCGGGGAAGGACGGGAGTATTCTGGCGGCGGGGTCGCTTTATCTGGCGTCCGAAATTCGTCCGCTCTGCCTTTCTGATTTCGACAAAAATGCACGGTGACATCGGTTATGATAGAGATGTTGGACAGGCTGTCGAACAGAAAGGATTGAGAAATATGGCAGTGGAGCTGGTGCAATCTCCAAGTCGGCTGACCGCAAGGCTGTCGGGCGAGATCGATCATCATTCCGCCCGCGGCATGCGGGAGAGCATCGACCGTGCGGTGACCGGTTTGTCTCCCCGTGAGCTGGAGCTTGATTTTTCCGGCGTGGGATTTATGGATTCCAGCGGGATCGGGCTGGTGATGGGGCGGTATAAGCTGATCCGCCGGTACGGGGGCAGGCTGTATTTAAGCGGGCTTTCTCCCCAGCTGCAGCGGGTGATGAAGCTGTCCGGCGTGGACAGGCTTGCCGTGATCGAACAGAAAGGACAGAAAAGAGGGTGACAACATGACAGTACTGAATGAAATGAAGCTGACCTTTTTGAGCCGGAGCGCGAACGAGGGCTTTTCCCGTATGGCGGTCGCCGCGTTTTTCGCTCAGCTTGATCCCACCGTGGACGAGATCGCGGATATCAAAACCGCGGTTTCCGAGGCGGTGACCAACGCAATCGTCCACGGTTATCGGGACACGATTGGAACGGTGTACATCACCGCGCGGATTCTCGAGGGAGGCCGCGCCTATGTCAAGATCAGGGATCGGGGCTGCGGGATCGCCGATGTCAAGCAGGCGATGGAGCCGCTTTTCACCACTGCGCCGGACGAGGAACGGGCAGGGCTCGGCTTTGCGGTGATGCAGAGCTTTATGGACAGCGTGCGGGTCTATTCCAAGGAGGGGAAAGGCACCACCGTGGTGCTCTGCAAAACGCTGGGGGTGCGAATGGGAAGATGACCCTTGCGGCAAAGGAACGCGACGCCTTTGTAGAGCAGAATTTGGGTCTGGTACACAGCTGCGCCAAGCGGTTTCGGGGACGCGGCATGGAATATGACGACCTTTACGGCGCGGGCTGCCTCGGTCTGCTGAAAGCGATTGACGGCTTCGAGCCGGAGCGTGGACTGCGGTTTTCCACCTATGCGGTGCCGGTGATTTTGGGGGAGATCAAACGGCTGTTTCGGGACGGCGGAGCCGTCAAGGTGAGCCGGAGCTTAAAGGAAGCGTCCTTAAAGATCAGTCGGGCGCGGGAGAAGCTCGCTGCCGAAACGGGGCGGGAGCCGACCGTGCGGGAGCTGGCAAAGGCGACCGGCTGCACGGAGGAACGGGTGACTGAGGCGTTGCTGGCTTCTCGCCCGACTGTTTCGCTGACCGAGGCGTGGGAGGAGGGCGACCGACAGACGGATCTGGTATTCGATCCGCCCGAGGAAAGCCTGACCGAGCGGCTGTCGCTGATGGCGGCGGTCAATCGGCTTTTGCCGCGGGATCGAAAGCTGTTGGAGCTGCGGTATTTTCAGAACAAAACGCAGACCGAGACTGCCGCTCTGCTTTCGATGACGCAGGTGCAGGTCTCCCGTCGGGAGAAAAAAATACTGCTGGCGCTCCGTGCGGAGTTATCTTAAAATATGCTCGGAAAACTTTTCAAAAAAGGTGATTGACAAAGCGCACCGCCTGTGATAGAATATGTACTGCCGCATGAGCAGGGTCACAAAAAGCGGTGCTTCACCCACCCTGTACAGCGAGTCTATGGAAAGAGGCAGGTGCCTTATCATGTACGCAGTGATTGAAACCGGCGGCAAGCAGTACCGTGTTTCCGAGGGCGATGTGGTTTTCATTGAAAAGCTCAGCGCCAATGCGGAGGAAACGGTGACCTTTGATCGGGTCGTTGCGGTCGGCAAGGAGGACGGGATCGCAGTCGGCACACCCTATGTGGAGGGTGCCAGTGTTGCGGCGACCGTTTTGAAAAACGGCAGGGGAAAGAAAATCACGGTTTTCACCTATAAGCCGAAGAAGGATTCCAAGCGGAAGCTGGGTCACAGACAGCCCTATACGCAGGTGAGGATCGACACGATCAAGGCATAATGATCGAGGTAAGGTTCTCCCGCAAGGACGGCAGGATCTGTGGTTTTTCGGTCAGCGGCCATGCCGGATACGCCGCACGGGGCGAGGACATCGTCTGTGCAAGCGTGACCTCGGCGGTACAGCTGACGGCAAACGGCGTCACCGAAACGGCGGGAATACCGGCAAAGGTGACGGCGGAGGAAAACCGGATCACACTGGCTTTGCCGAATGGGTGTAACGATCCTGCGGCGCTCGCCATGCTGGCGGCGCTTCGGCTCCATCTGGAGCTGTTGGCGCAGGATTATCCGAATACGATTGTGATTGCTGATACGGAGGTGCAGTGATATGTTAAGACTTGATATGCAGTTTTTTGCACACAAAAAGGGCGTCGGCTCGACCAAAAACGGTCGTGATTCCGAGTCCAAGCGGCTGGGCGTGAAGCGCGCCGACGGGCAGATGGTGCTTGCGGGCAACATTCTGGTGCGGCAGCGCGGCACGCATATTCACCCGGGCGAGAATGTCGGGCGCGGATCGGACGATACCCTGTTTGCTCTGGTGGACGGCAAGGTTCGCTTTGAGCGTTGGGGACGCGGCCGCAAAAAAGTAAGCGTATACGCGGAGCAGTAAAGCTTAAAATTTAAACCCAGGGTATATGCTCTGGGTTTATTTTTTTGGAAAGGGGAAGCCCATGTTTGTAGATGTGGCACGGATTCGGATACAGGCGGGACGCGGCGGGGACGGCGCGGTGTCCTTTCATCGGGAGAAGTATGTAAACGCCGGTGGTCCGGACGGCGGGGACGGCGGTAAGGGCGGCGACATTGTCTTTATGGTGGACGATCATCTGTCCACCCTGCTGGACTTTCGGTATAAGCGGAAGTATCTGGCGGAAAACGGGGAGAACGGCAGCAAAAAGCGGTGTACCGGAAAATCCGCGCCCGACCTTGTGATCAAAGTGCCGCGCGGCACGCTGGTGAAGGACGCCGAGACGGGCAGGATCATGGCGGACCTTTCGGGGGACGAGCCGGTGATTCTGGCGCGGGGCGGACGCGGCGGCTGGGGAAACAGCCATTTTGCCACGCCAACCAGACAGATTCCCCGCTTTGCCAAGCCGGGGCTGTCGGGCGAGGCGTTCGATGTGGTGCTGGAATTGAAGCTGCTGGCGGACGTGGGGCTGATCGGCTTCCCCAATGTGGGGAAGTCCACCCTGCTGTCGGTGGTGAGCGCCGCACGTCCCAAGATCGCCAATTATCCCTTTACCACGCTAACGCCGGTGCTGGGCGTGGTGCGGGTGGACGAGCAGTCCTTTTTGATGGCGGATATTCCGGGGCTGATCGAAGGCGCCGGAGACGGGGTTGGACTGGGGCATGATTTTCTCCGCCATGTCGAGCGGTGCCGCCTGCTTTTGCATCTGGTGGACGTTTCGGGCATGGAGGGTCGTGACCCGATCGAGGATTATCGGGTGATCTGTAAGGAGCTCATACGGTTTCACCCCGATCTGGCAAAGCGTCCGCAGATTTTGGTCGCAAATAAAGCCGATCTGGCAAAAAAAGAGCAGATCGACACACTGGCGCAGTTCGCAAAAGAGGAGGGGCTTCCCTTTTTCTGCATCTCCGCCGCCACCCATACCGGCGTGCGGGAGCTGATGCAGGGGGTCGCCGCTCGCCTTGCCACGCTGCCGCCGATTTTGGAATATCAGGCGGAGCCGCTGCCGCTTCCCGCAGTGGAGGAACGCCGGTTCACCGTCACGGTCGAGGACGGCATTTATCGGGTGGACGCCCCCTGGCTGGAGCCTGTTCTCGGCTCGGTCAATATGGACGATTACGAGTCGCTGCAATATTTCCAGCGGGTGCTTCACCGAAGCGGGATCATCGACAAGCTGGAGGAAATGCAGATCAAAGAGGGTGACACGGTGGAGATTTGCGGCTTTTGCTTTGATTATGTTGTCTAAATGAAGGAGAGTACATTGTTAGAACCGATCAAACCATCAAACGAGCCTCGGTCATACAGCCCGCTGACCCTTGCGTTTCTGGGGGACGCGGTGTTCGGACTGCTGGTGCGCCAAAAGCTGATCGAGGGCGGCAACCGTCCGGTCGGAACGCTGCATCGGGAATCGGTGCGGTATGTCAGTGCTTCGGCGCAGTCGCAGGCTGTGGAACTGATCCTCCCCGTTTTGACCGAGGAGGAAACGCAGATTTATAAGCGTGGGCGGAACCACAGCGGGCATCAGCCGCCGCGGCATACCGACCCGCAGGATTACCGCCGTGCCACCGGACTGGAGTGCCTGTTCGGGTATCTCTATCTGCGGCAGGAAAATGAGCGGCTTCGCACATTATTTGATCTGATCTGGAACAGAATAAACCCATAGGCTTTCGCACCGACAGCATGGTCTGCCGGTGTAGCTCTTTGGGGGGATTTTGATGAAGCTGCGGGAGGGCGCGCTGATCTTCATTGGCACAACGGTTTACAGCGGCGGAGTGTATCTCTTCACCGCTCCGAACCGGATCGCACCGGGCGGGGTGATGGGACTTGCCACGGCGCTGCATGATTGGATCGGTGTGCCGATCGGCGCCTTTACCGCCGCTGTCAATCTGCCCCTTTTGCTGTTCGGCGGGCGGTATCTCGGGAAGCGGTTTTTGTATCGCACCCTTGCGTCCACATTGCTGGTCACCCTGTTGCTGGATCACCTGTTTCCGCTGTTTCTGCCGGTCTATCGGGGGAATCTCATTTTGGCGGCAGTCTACGGCGGTGTGATGATCGGCGCGGGTATGGGGCTTGTCTTTTTGCAGGACGGCTCCACCGGCGGCATGGATATCGTCAATCAGCTTCTTCGGCGGGCTTTTCCGCAGATTCCGCTCGGAAAGCTGGTGCTGGCAAGCGACCTTGTGGTGATCGTGATCGCGGCGGCGGTCTATCGGGACGCGGAAACGGCGCTTTACGCCGCCATGACGGTGTATATCTCCTCCCACCTGCTCGACATGGTGCTGTATGGCTGGAAGGACGGGAAGCTCGCCTTTATCGTCAGTCCCCGCAGTCAGGAGATTGCCAAAGCCATCGGCGGCAAAATGAAGCGGGGCGCCACGCTGCTGGCGGGGAAGGGAAGCTATTCGGGACAGCATCGGTGGCTTTTGCTCTGTGCCTGCCGCAGCAGAGAGGTGGTACGGCTGAAAAAGCTGGTCTGCGAGATCGACCCGCAGGCGTTCTGCGTGGTGACGCAGGCGTCCGAGGTGCTGGGGGAGGGCTTTGAGCCGCTGCCGCTCCTTTGAAAAAAACGGAAATGGCTACTTGCCTTTTTTACGGCTTTAGGGTACAATAGGAAATACACGGGACAACAGGAGGTCATTCCATGGAGCATCTGTATCAAAAATTTTGCAACGAAGCATTCGATGAGAACGGGGTTTTGACTGAGTTTTCTCTCCATTATCCTGAGAGCTATAATTTTGCCTATGATGTGGTGGACTTTATCGCCGCGAAAGAGCCTGACCGGCGCGCCATGGTATGGTGCAATGTGGCGGGCGAGGAGGCGACCTTCACCTTTGGAGATATGAAGCGGTACAGCGATAAGGCTGCCGCCATGCTGCAACGGCATGGCGTGAAAAAGGGCGATCGGGTGCTGCTGATCTTAAAGCGGCACTACCAGTTCTGGTTTGCGGTGCTGGCGTGCCATAAGCTGGGCGCGATTGCCATTCCCGCCACCCATATGCTGACCAAAAAGGATTTGATTTACCGTATGCTTTCCGCCGGTGTCACGGCGGTGATCTGCACCTCGGACGGCTCCACGGCGGACGATCTGCTGGCGGCGGAGCAGTCCTACCACGGGCTGACCTTAAAGATGATCGTGCGGGGCAAAAAGGAGGGCTTCCTCTCCTTTGACGAAGAACTGGAAGCTTCGCCCGAAACCTTTGTGCGCCCCGAGACGAAGGCAACCGATCCGATGCTTCTCTATTTTACATCGGGCACCACCGGCTATCCTAAAATGGTGATGCACGACCATACTTATTCGCTGGCGCATATCCCCACCGCTCGGCATTGGCAGAATGTCGACCCGAACGGACTGCATCTCACCGTGTCGGACACCGGCTGGGGGAAGGCAGCGTGGGGCAAGCTGTACGGACAGTGGCTCTGCGCCGCCGCGATCATGGTCTATGATTACGACCGGTTCATCGCCCACGATCTGTTGGAGGTCATGGCGAAATATCGGGTGACCACCTTCTGTGCGCCGCCCACTATCTTCCGCTTCTTTGTCAAGGAGGGGATCGAGAAGTATGATCTCTCCCATATCAAATATGTCACCACCGCGGGCGAGGCGCTGAATCGGGAGGTGTACGATCTTTTCCTTAAATACACCGGAAAGAAGATCATGGAAGGCTTCGGTCAAACCGAAACAACGCTGATTATCGGCAATCCGGTTCATTCGCAGAACAAGCCAGGCTCTCTCGGCAAACCTATGCCGCTTTACCCGATTGAGCTGATTGATGCGGACTGTAAACCGGTGAAGCAGGGCGAAACGGGCGAGATCGCCATTCGCCTTTCGGAGCAAAAGCAGCACGGTATGTTCATCGGTTATTATAAGGACGAGGAATTGCGCCGCGAGGTCTGTCGCGGCGGCTATTACCACACCGGCGACACCGCCTATGCAGATGAGGACGGCTACCTCTGGTATGTGGGACGGACGGACGACATCATCAAGTCCTCCGGCTACCGGATCGGACCGTTCGAGATCGAAAGCGTGCTGATGGAGCACCCGGCGGTGCTCGAGTGTGCAATCACCGGCGTGCCGGACGAGATACGCGGGCAGGTCATCAAGGCGACGATTCACCTGACCAGTTCCTATCAGCCCTCTGAGGAGCTGAAAAAGGAATTGCAGGAATTTGTCAAGAAAGCGACCGCCCCGTATAAATATCCGCGGGTGATCGAATTTGTGGACGAGCTGCCTAAAACCATCAGCGGCAAGATTCGCCGTGTGGAAATTCGGGAAAGGGATCAGGAAAAGTAAAAAAGCGGCGGACGGAGCGGTGATCGCTCTGTCCGCTAATTTTCTGTTTGTGGTTTCAAAAACTCTACCGATGTTTGGCAAACTCTACCGATAGGTGATGGATTTTGTAAACCTCGTGTGTTACCATATGGAATGTGGCAAAGCGGCGCATCTTTGTTTTTGCAATCGTGATGAGGTATTTTTATGAGACAACAGGATCTGCCGTCCGCCGTGCGGACGGCGTGGCAGTCATGCGCTGCCGGACAAGAGGACAATACGCCCATTCGGGCGGTCGCGCAGGGTGATCTGAGCTTGGATCACAGCCTGCAAAAAAGCTACCTGATCCTGACCGATCGGGCGATTTATCATGCCGCGTCTGTCCGTGCCGGCGAGTGGAACGGCACCGGCAGAATGACGGCTGTGGTCGAGGACGAGGTGTCCTCCTTTGCGGTTTACCCGCTCGACCGGATTACCGATCCGGCGGTGGATAATGAGGTAATCGGCGGTCTGCTGCGGTTCAAGCTGGACGGGAAGGAGCGGGCGATCTGCCGCTTTTCGGGTGCCTGTATGCGGGATATGACCCGTTTTCATCGCTGTCTGGACCGTCTTTTGCAGGGAGAAGATACAGTGGCACCGGAGGAGGAGCCGGAGCGCTGCTGCCCCAAATGCGGCAGACCCTATCCCGATCCTCATCGGGCGGTCTGTCCCCACTGCGTGGAAAAGGGCAGCGTGTTCACTCGCGTGCTTTCCTATTTTAAGCCCTATCGCGCCCGCGTGGCGGTGATGCTTCTGTTCATCATGCTCTCGGCGGTCTGTCAGGCGGTGCTGCCTTATTTGAACGGCTCGCTGTTTTACGATAAGGTGCTGGGGCGTGACGAGGCGCTGGCAAGCTCCCTTGGGCTTGGCGGCAGGTTTGGATTGCTGCTTTTGCTGCTGACGATGACCTATGCGCTGGTGCGTGTCTTAAACGGCGTGTTCGGAATCTTCCACGGCAGGATCTCCGCCTATATCGTGCCGGGTGTGGTGCGTGCGCTTCGGAATACCGTTTATGAGGCGCTGCAGCGGCTTTCGATCGGCTTTTACACCCGTCGCCAGACCGGCGGGCTGATGCAGCGGGTGATTCGGGACACCGAGGAGGTCTTTACCTTTTTCATTGACGTCCTCCCCTTTGCTCTGTCCAATATCCTCACCTTTTTGTTTGCGGCTGTTATCATGTTCACTGCCAACTGGAAGCTGGCGATTTTGTCCCTCTGCCTGCTGCCGCCGCTCTTTATCGCCTTCTACCGCCTGGTGCCGATGATGTGGCGCGCCTTCAGCGCAAGAGCGCGGGCAAGGCGGCGGGTGACAAGCAATCTGAACGATAATTTTGTCGGCGCACGGGTGGTCAAGGCGTTCGGGCAGGAGGAAAGCGAGATCGCCCGCTTCGACCAAAGCAGTGACAGTCTCCGCCGCGCCGAGATTCAGGTGGCGCAGCAGCAGAGCATCAATGCCATCTCTTTCGAGCTGGCAAGAGAATTGCCCACTGTGCTGGTCTGGGGCGTCGGCGCCTATATGATTCTCGCTTCCGGCGGCAGCTTCCGGTATGGCGAGCTGCTCACCTTTGTCAATTACCTGACCATGATGCAGGGACCGATGCGGTTTTTATCCCTTTTGTTCCGGCGTTGGTCGCAGAGCATGAGCGCCGCCCAGCGGGTCTTTGAGATCGTGGACGCGCCTGCCGAGATCACCGAGTCCCCCAATGCGGTGGACAGAAAGCTGCGCGGGGAGATCACGGTGCGAGATGTGAGCTTCAGCTATGAGCCGAATAAGCCGGTGCTCAAGCACATTTCGTTTCATGTCACATCGGGTGAAACGCTGGGGATCGTGGGGCGTTCGGGCGCCGGAAAATCCACGCTGGTCAACCTGATCTCCCGCCTTTACGATGTGGAGGAGGGCGCCATCGAGCTGGACGGCGCAGATGTCCGGCAGCTCTCCTTTGCCTCCCTTCGCAGTACGGTTGCCATGGTGAGTCAGGAGACCTATATCTTTATGGGGACGATTGCCGAGAATATCGCCTATGCCCGTCCCGATGCGACCCATGAGGAAATCTTGCAGGCGGCGGCACAGGCGGGCGCGCACCGGTTTATCTGCCGCCTGCCGGACGGGTACGATACCGTGATCGGCACAGGCGGGCGTCAGCTTTCGGGCGGAGAGCGGCAGCGGCTGTCGATCGCCCGCGCGATCTTGGCAGACCCCGATATTCTGGTGCTCGATGAGGCGACCGCCTCGGTGGATACCGAGACCGAGCGGGCGATCCAAACCTCGCTTGCCCGCCTGTCACAGGGACGGACGACCCTCTCAATCGCCCACCGGCTTTCCACTCTCCGCGATGCGGATCGGCTGATTGTGCTGGAGAACGGAGAAATGGTTGAGAGCGGCACCCATGCCGAGCTGCTTGCAAAGCAGGGCGTTTACTATAAGCTGTATGAATTACAGACCAAGGCGCTTGCCACCCGTGGTCTTGAGTAAAGAAGGAACGACGATGGATCAATATACGACTGATATTTTAGAGCAGGAGCAAAAAGCGGTTGAGGAAATGATCACCATCAGACCGCTGACGCCGCAAAACGCGGCTTTCACCGGAACCGAGGGCGGCTTTCTCGCCATGCGGTATACCGGTGACGACGGTGTGCGGCAGTATAACAGGGTGAATCTCCACCGCTGCTTTCCGTTTTCCGATCCAGAGCATGACATCGCGGTCTGCGACCCGACGGACAACAATCGGGAGATCGGGCTGATCCACAGCCTGTCCGATTTTTCGGAGGACACCGTCCGACTGCTGATGCAGCAGTTGGAGCTGAGGTATTATCACCCGATCATCAAGCGGGTGATCTCGGTGCGGGAGGAGATGGGCTGCACCTATTGGGACACCGAAACCGATCACGGGCTTTGCCGGTTTACCGTTTCGATGGGCGGCACCCATATCTACTCGATTGGGGGCGACCGGTACATGATCGAGGATTTGGACGGCAACCGGTTCGAGATCCCCTCATTGGGGAAGCTGACCGCCCGTGAGCGGAGGCTGTTAGATGTATTCATATAAAAAGGAGGGAGCCGTATGAAGCTCTGCTTCTCATTGCCGCCCGAACAGGCGGCGGCGCTCGCCCCTTATCTGAAAGGGGAGACGCCCGTTTACTGCGTGCCCTATGACTTAACGCCGCAGCACGCACTTTGCGATAACGGCTACGTGGCGGTGACCCACCGCGCACTTTATCTGATCACCGGCAGCGAGGTGCAGGAATATCCGCTTGCCGCCGGCATGAGCTTTGCCTGCGAGGCGGAGGTGGACTGCGGCTTTCTGATCTTAAAAGAAAAGGAGCGGGAAACACTGCTTTGCCGGTTTAGCATGAAGCAGATCACCCGTATGTCCTATCTGGCGCAGGGCGCCACCCTGTTTGCCGCCGGTGAGGACCGAACGGTGGAAAGCCGTGAGCGGGAGAAATACTGTTTCAAATGCGGCAAGCCGCTTCACGGCGGGAACCGCTGCGTGTTCTGTGAGGGCGGCGGCGGAACGCTCCACCGCCTTGTGGAACTGTGCAGTCACTATTTTCTGCCACTCATTCTGCTGACCGCCTCCACCGCCGTCATGGCGCTGCTGCGGGTCGGCTCGCAGTTTGTTTCCCGCGATTTTATTGATACGATCCTGTTGCCCGTTCAGGGCGGCGTGTCGGACATTCTGCGGTTCACCGGTCTGATGCTGCTGTTCTCGCTTTTGATCCTGCTGTTTCAAACGGGGCAGACGCTCGGCAGCGCCTATCTCGGCACTCGGATCAGCAACGACCTGCGGCATCGGGTGTTCGAGCATTTGAATCTGCTTTCCTTTTCCTATATCAGCCAGTATGAAGCGGGTACGCTGATGAACCGCGTCACACAGGACACGCAGGTGATCTCCGATTTCATGATGGAAACCTTCGGGCAGATGTTCAGCCAGGTTTTGACCATGCTGTTTGCCGCCGCTATTATGCTGCAAATGAGCCCGCTGCTCACCCTGGCAGCCTTTGCCTTTGTGCCGGTCGTTTTGCTGGCACGCCGTCTTTTCCGCACCAAGGAACGGCGTATGTACCGCCAGCAGTGGCGGTTTACCGATCGGGTGAACAGCCGCCTGCAAGACGTCATATCTGGCATTCGGGTGGTGAAGTCATTCGGACAGGAGAAGCGGGAGATCGACCGTTTTTCGGGCTACCAGAAGCGGCTGACCTTCCTCCAGCGGCGCAACGAGCTGTTTTTTGCCACCTTCTATCCCATTGTGTCGATGCTCTTTTCGGCGGGGACGGTGCTGGTGATGTATCTCGGCGGCGTGCGGGTCATGGACGGCAGCTTCACGCCGGGACAGCTTGTGCAGTTCATGGCGTATGCCGGTATGCTCTACGGTCCGATCGACTTTTTTGTGCGGCTGCCCCGTATGCTGATGCAGCTCAACACCTCGATCACCCGTATCTATGAGGTGCTGGAGGAGGATTTGACCATGCAGGACGAGGACGACAGTGTTGAGGGCGATCTGAGCGGGGACATCGTGCTGCGGAATATCACCTTCGGCTATCATTCCTATGCGCCGGTGCTGGAGGACATCGATCTGCATATCAAAGCAGGGGAGATGATCGGCTTGGTCGGCGCGTCCGGCACAGGAAAGTCCACCACCATCAACCTGCTGATGCGGCTGTACGACCCCGATAAGGGGGAGATCACCGCCGGCGGTGTGCCAATTCGGAAGATGAAGCAGAAAAGCCTGCACAGCAAGATAGGCGTGGTGCTGCAGGAGACCTTTTTGTTTTCCGGTTCGCTTTATGACAATATCGCCTATGCCAAGGCAAACGCAACCCCTGCCGAGGTGATCCGTGCCGCCAAGCTGGCGAACGCCCACGGCTTTATCACCCGCCTGCCCGACGGGTACGACACCTATGTCGGGGAGCGGGGCTATCGGCTTTCGGGCGGGGAGCGGCAGCGGATCGCCATTGCCCGCGCGATTCTAAACGACCCCGAGCTGCTGATCCTCGATGAGGCGACCAGCAGTCTGGATACCGAAACCGAGTTCCAGATTCAGCAGGCGCTCTCCCGCCTTGTCAAGGGACGGACAACGGTGGCAATCGCCCATCGGCTGTCCACACTGCGGGACGCGGATCGGCTCATCGTGCTGGATCGTCACCGGATTGCCGAGATGGGAAGCCATGAGGAGCTGATCGCCAAGCAGGGACTCTACTACCGTCTGGTGGTCGCCCAGCTGGATATGTTCAGTATGGACGCAAAACCGCAATAAATTAAAATCCACCCGCTTTCGCGGGTGGATTCATTCTGTCGAAAAAGTATGATAAAAGCAAAAAATTTATAATCCGTCACGGAGGCCGTCCAGTTGCCGCCTCCGTGACACCTTGAGAGAAAACCGGCGCAGGCGGTGTCAGAATTGGCACAAGCCTAGTCGGTTTTCGATGAAAAGGGGGAATCGGGGGCTTTGCCGCCGAAACGCGCCCTGCGGGCGAAACAGTGAGGCGGGAATGGCGCCGCGGTCAATTTTGCGCGAGCGTTACCGCGAGCAATAGCAAAATTGGGAACCGCAAGAGGACAAACGCAGAGCAAGGCGAGTAAAGCGAGCCGCAGCGGCCCAGTTTGTCCCTCGAAGCGTGCTAGTTCAGCGTATCCACCGTGATCTCGCCGTAGACGTCCTGATACTCCAGTGAACCGAGCATTTCCTCCATGATCTGCTTCCTGCGGGCGTTTAAGTCCTTTTCTGCCGCATGATTGTAGATGTCCGCCTTGTTCGGCTCAAAGAACGATTCGTCCAGCGGATAGCGTTTGAGGATCATATAATTCGAACCCGTACCGAACACCGACGACACCTCACCGATCGTCAGCATGGAAAGCTCGTCCTCGATGTCTTCGTCGATGTCCCCGAAGGTGACGGTGTACCCGTTCGGGTGATCGGTGCGGTAGGGATCGGTGTCAAACTCCTCCTGCAGCGTCTCAAAATCGCCGCCGTCCTGAATCTGCTGCCAGATGCGGAAGATTTGCTCCATGTTGACCGTTTCTCCGTTCTTGTCACCCGATGTCATGATCTGCCGGAAGGTGAAGTAGGAGTCGTGAAAATATTCCAGCAGTGCCGCGTCGTCAATATATCCCTCGCCGCCCTCGTCATAGAGCAGGTGATACAGCTTCCGGTACCGCACGGTGTCGAAAAACAGCTCTTTGTAAACGCCCATGGTGTAGTGCTTCGCGTCCATGAAATCGGTCTCAAAGGCGTTTCCGTACAGCTCCTGCTGCTCCGCCAACTCTTTCTCAAAGGCTTCTTCGTCCTCATCGGTGATCTTGATGTGGTAATCGTCCGCCAGCTTCCGCAGCGCCATGGCGGATACGGCATAGCTCACCGCCTGCTTTTTCAGGGCGTTTTGCATCTCGTCGTCCCAGATCGCCGAGATCGTCTCCTCCGTTTCGCCGTATTCCTGCGTGTCCCGCAGGGAGAGATAATAGCACCGGTATTCGTCCAGCGTGACGCCGTATTTCCCCGTGTGGAACAGATACCCCTTGACCGGCACCTCCTCACCGCTGACGGTGAGCCGCGTTTCGCTTGTCGACCGTGGGGCGCACCCGCCAAGCAGACCGGCAACCACGCCGATTGCCAGCAAAAGGGACAGCAGCTTTTTTCCTTTCATCTATCATAACTCCCGTTTTCAAAGTCTGTTTTCAGTATTATAACAAGACTGACCGAAATACGCAAGCAAAAAGCAGAATATACAAAAAGTCGGTTCGTAATTGGGGGAAAGCGACAAAAATAAAAAAAGGTTTGAGAAAAGTGACAGAATGCGCTACAATAAAATAAGAAGGGCATGATCCTGCAAGGATCCCATAAAGGAGGGCGACAAATGAAAAAAAGAATAGGAGGTTTCCTGCTGGCGGTGCTGATGATGGCGGCACTGTGCGTACCGGCGCTTTCCGTACCGGAGCAGTCGGCGTATCAGATCAAAGCGGGTGAGACGCTTGACCTCACACCCGGTACGATGTCCGGCAGCGGGTTTAGCTTTCTGGTGACCGCGCCGGAGGGGACAAGTATCACCGTCACACTGCGGGACAGCTCGCAGAACCTCGGGGGTGAGCCGTATTATCTCACCTATCATACGGGGGTGGCTGCCTCGTCCGCGGCACAGCGGGTTGCGTTTCTCTATACCGAGGCGGCAGAACAGAATGTGATCTATCCGCGGCTGAATCAGCTGTATATGCAGATGCAGATCACCTCGACCGGCGATGTGACAGTAAGCGACCTGTCCGATTTTGAGCTGGGCGTGCTGTCCGGCGAGGATCGCAGCGGACTTTTTCGGACATTCACACCGCCCGATGAGCCGCTCGGCGTGCGGGGCGATGCCGACTTAGACGGGAAGGTCACGGTTTCCGACGCACTGACCGTCCTTCGTGCGGCGGTCGGGCTGACCAATCTGAGCGGACCGGGAAGAACGCTTGCCAATCTGGATCGGCCCGAGCTTGATGAGATCACGGTGCTGGACGCGCTGCTGGTTTTGCGGCTTGCGGTCGGACTTGGCGCGTAAAGGAGGAAGGGCAATGAAAAAAGTATGCAGTATGCTGACAGCACTGGCATTGATTCTCGGGCTGTCTTTGACCTCCTTTGCCGTCACCCTGCCGGTCGATCCCGCCGATCTGACCGAGGAGCAGATCGCACTTCTCCTGCCGGAGGACGGAAACGGCTTTCTCAAAAGCGAAGCCCTGTCCGACTGTGAGAGCAATGACGTTGTGACCGACGGCAACCCCGCGTCGGCGGCTTCGGTGCTGGTGGGGGATAGCGTGGCGGTCAATTTCGGCAGGCTTGTGAGCATCAATTTCATGGATCTGATCGAGGTGGGGCATAACCTGCGCGGCTATCGGCTGGACGCATGGAACGGCGCGGAGTGGGTGCGCATCTATCAAAATGATCTGGCAAACGGCTATTATGGCGCCACCTTTGATACGGTGCGGACTTCCGCGGTGCGGCTGACCGTCACCTCCCTTGCTTCGGCAACCGCTGCGGCGATCGGGGAGATGCGCTTGACCTACCAGTCGCCGGTTCAAACCGATCATGAGGTTTTGAATGTCGGCTATGTCACGCCTTCTACCTATTTTCATCAGTGGGATAACGACATCAATAACGGCAAGGGGAAGGAGCTGTTCACCCGCCTGACCGACGTCGTGCTGACCGGTCTGTTTGTGTTTGACGAAAGCGGCGCATTCGAGCTGCAAATTTTAAATCGCGGCGTTTCAAGCGGGCTGGAAGCGCAGATCGACGCGCTGACCGGCAAGGCAACGGTAAGGGGCGAGCAGATCACCGCCTATCATGAGGTGGAACGCTGGCTTCAGTCGGTGCGGGACTGCGCGGGCACGACAGAGGACCCCGCCCGCTTCTGGTTCAATCTCAGATATTTCAGCACCGAAACCAATTCGCAGGCATTTCTGGACCCTGCCGTCTGCGAGAAATTGGTTAACAGCGTGGTGGAGTTTTGTAAACAGCACGGCTTTGTCGGTGTAGATGTCAGTTGGGAGTACCCGACCACACCCGAGGGCTGGGATTCTTTCGATCACCTGATCGCGGCGCTTGCACAGGGCCTGCATGAGGAAGGGCTGAAGCTGTCAAGCAGGCAGTTTCCGACGACCGGTCTGTCCGACGCTTCGCTGCAAAGTCTCGATTACCTCAATGTGGTCGCCTATCACCAAATCAACGAGGACGGTAGTGAGGGGTATCATCATGCCACCTACCATACGGCGGTGGATCTGATCGATCATTTCCTGACGCGCGGCGTGGAAGCAGGGCATTTGGTCTTGGGAAATTCGTGGAGCGCCGATTCGCTTCCGGCGGGCAGCACCTCGACCTCGTGGAGCGGTACTTTCTTTTCGCTGCAAAAGGCGGCGGGCGGTGAAGCGGTCAATGCGGGGCAGAATTTCCTGTTCACCAATGAGAGCGGCAGCGGCTGGAGCTACAGCGGACCGTATCTCACAGCGGATAAGGCGGCATATGTCCTGCGCAGGGGACTGGGCGGCATCTTCTGCCCCGATGTGAGTCAGGATATTGCCGATAAAAACAGCATCTATTCTCTGAGCTATCAGACCGATCAAGCACTCCGCCGCTTCACGGCACAGAATCAATCGTAAAAAATCGGTGCGGGCAACCGCACCGATTTTTATGGGTACGGCAGAATTGCCGCATGAAAATCTTCCCACAAAACTTCCGTCTTTGTCAACCCACTTGTCAAAGGGCTTTGCCGCCGAAGCGCGCCCAGCGGGCGATGAAGCAAGGCGGGAATGGCGCTGCGGTCAATTTTGCGCGAGCGTAACCGCGAGCAAAAGCAAAATTGGGCACCGCAAGAGAGCTTCGGACCGCGCTAAAGCGCGGTGGAGGGATTCAAAAACCACAAAGTTCAAATAGAAAACCTTGCTTCATAACCCCGCCTTGATCTTGTTCACCGCTCCTTTTTCCAGACGGCTGACCTGCGCCTGCGAGATGCCGATCTCCTCGGCAACCTCCACCTGCGTTTTCCCGACCTGAAATCTGAGATAGAGGATATTCCGCTCTCTCGGCGAGAGCTTTGCCACCGCGTCCCGAAAGGCGACCCGCCCTTCCCAGTTCCCGTCGTCGGTGCGATCCCGCAGCTGATCCATCACAAACAGGGTGTCGCCGCCGTCCGAATAAACAGGCTCGTATAGGGAGATCGGCTCCACGATCGCTTCCAGCGCCAGCACCACGTCTTCTTTCGGCACACCCATTTCCGCCGCGATCTCCTCCACCGTCGGCTCCCGCCTGTTTTCGCCCAGCATACGCTCCTTGGTCTGCATGGCGCGGTAGGCGATGTCCTTTAAGCTCCGGCTGACCCGCACGGCGCTGTTGTCCCGCAGATATCGCCTGATCTCGCCTAAGATCATCGGCACGGCATAGGTGGAAAACCGCACATTCTGACCGGTATCGAAATGGTCGATCGCTTTCATTAAGCCGATGCAGCCCACCTGAAACAGATCATCGGGATTTTCTCCCCGTCCCGAAAAACGCTGGGTCACGCTCAGCACCAGCCGCAGATTTCCCTCGATCAGTTGTCGCCTGGCGTCGGGATCGCCCTGCTGCATACGCCGCAGCAGCTCCATTTTTTCCTGCTCCTTCAGTACACGCAGCTTCGCCGTATTAACACCGCAGATCTCAACCTTGTGATACGCCATGCGATCCGCTCCTCTCCCCAAGAGTATTGCCTGAATTGGGCATGACATACAGAAAAAAGAGTTTTTCTTGCAAGGCGGCATCAAACTGTGTTATACTATCGGTAGGAAAACCCCTCTTTTTGGAAAAGGAAGTGTGAATATGAAAAAACGGAAAAATCTGCTTCGTGCCGCAGCGGGCTTTGCGGCAACACTGCTGATGCTGTCATTGCCGGTGCTGATGGGCGTCGGCGCTTCTGCGGCGGAGGCGGACGGCTATCGCATGAGGTTTACCGGCGGCTCGTCGGCGGGGGAGAAGCTCCACCTGTCGCTGGAGATGACCGGTAAAGAGAGCTTTGGCGGGCTGGAGCTGCTCTTTGAGTATGACGAAACGCAGCTCACCCTGAAAAGCCATAAGGCAGGGGACGCCCTTTCCGGGATCATGACAACGGCGAACTCCACCGTACCCGGTGAGCTGCGGGTGGCGGCGATCACGGTAAGTGATGTCACGCCGAACGGTGAGATTTATCAGGCGGACTTCGATGTGGCGGACAGCGTGGAAAACGGCGACGACTTGCAGGTGTCGCTGGTGGTGCGGGATATCGTCACCAACGATAAGGTGTATGGTCCGTCCAAAGGGCTGATCCTTGTCGATACCATCACCGCCGGTGACGAATTGGCGCAGGGTGAGCTTCCGCAGCGGGAGACGGTCTCCCGTGCCGACCCGAGTACGCTGCCCGGCAACGGCAATGCCGCAAGCCGCAGCACCTCGTCCTCCTATTGGAGCTTTACCGCCAGCATGGAGCCGCCGGTGCGTTATGAATCGGGCGAGACGGGCAGTCATGACAGCAGCGCAGGCGCACAGAGCACCGTGGGACGGTGGCTGCTGCCCGCCGTGATCGCACTGGGGGTAGCGGCACTGGCGGCGGTGCTGGTGATTTTTGTGCGTCCGAAGCCGAAGGACGAAAGCGGTACGGCAAGGATCGAGTATCAGCAGGACCCCACCCCCGTCATGCCGCCGCAGTCTCCCACACCGCCGGCAGAGGACGAGGAGAAAAAGCCGGAGGACGATCGTTCCTAAGCGGTGCGATCTCGCAAAAAGGCAGGAAACGCCATAAAATTCGACCAAAAAATGGCGAAAGCGTTGTGTTTATTGTGCTTAAATCGTAAAATATTCGAATTATTCTTGTGCAATTTGCACGAAAAACAAGATTTTGAACCGAAAGATCAAAAAATGCTTTGACACGGCGGCAAATACCGTGCTATAATGCAGATACCGGTTGTGTAGGCGCAGTATGTCTGCACAGCAATTCAGTGAAACGGCTGTAAAAATGAGAAAGAAAGGTGTATTTCAATGAAAATGAGTTCCTTCGCAAAGAAATTGGTTGCAGGCATCGTTTCCGTTGCGATGGTAGCCTCGATGGCTGTCGTTTCTGCGGTCAGCGTGTTTGCGGCTGATGGTACCTTCAGCCTGTCGGTGGACAAGGCTTCCGCCGGTCTGGGTGAAGAAGTGGTTGCAACTATCAGTGTCTCTGAGATGGAGTTTGCCAGTTGTGATGTGCTGGTCAAGTATGACCCCGCTGTGCTGGAGTACGACAGTGTAGTTTTGGTGAATCCTGTCGATCAGAAGATCGGTACCGAGATGTGCGCGGATAGTCCGGATCCTGAGGCCGGTACTGTGCAAATTGGCTACATTTTTGCAAATAAGGCTAGTAGCGGTGTTGACGGCGGCAATAAAGTGAATGGTGCATTTTTGAATATTACCTTTGTAGTACTCGACAATGCTCCCAAGACCGATACTGCGATCGAGCTGGTCAGCGTGAGCGACGTACGGTGCCCGGACGGCTCAGGTGCAACGGTGGATAAAGAGGTCGAGATTGACGCCGATGCCCCCAGTGCTACCGTTGCGGTAGACGGTATTGTTGAGGTAAAGCCGATCAATCTGACCGTTTCTCCCGCTTCTGCAAAGGCTGGCGACATCGTTTCGGTCACCGTGAACATGGCGGACATCACCTTCGGTTCTTTGATGTTCGAGGTGGGCTATGACGCCGATGCTCTCGAGTATGTGGAGACCGAAGAGGATATCCTGGCAAAAGATGACGCAAACCACATGGCTGTTGTGGCGAATGCCGTGAACGGTAAGGTTGTGGTTTCCGCAATGGCAAGCCCGAACGCAACGATCAACGGTCCGTTCGTCACTCTGCAGTTCAAGGTGAAAGAGGGCGCGACCACTGGTGTGAAGCCCTTCTCTGTTGCAGTGACTGAGGCTTATCTGAACACCGATGCCGGTGTTGAGGATATCACCCCTGCGGTTCAGGAAGCAACTACTACCGGAACTGTTTCTGTTGAGATCGTAGCGGGCACTCCTTCCGATACGCCGAGCGGCGACACTCCGAGTGGTGACACTCCGAGTGGTGATACCCCGAGCGGTGCGACTCCTGGCGGTGCAACTCCTGGTGGCACCACTTCCGGCGGTGCTTCCGGTTCTGGTTCCGGCAGCGGTTCTACTCCGGCAGCTACCGGTAACTCCGCTCCGATCGCTGTGATCGCGTTCCTGAGCGTGATCGCTCTGGCGGGTGTTGTGGTCTTCGCAAAGAAGGGCATGACCGAATAAGCCATACCGAATGTGGCTTATAAGCGGTAATAGCTTATGAAAACGAAAGGGAATTGCACGAAAGCGCGGTTCCCTTTCTTTTCGCACAGATCCGTCCGGCAAAATGGCGGAAGATGTCGCGCTTTGTTTGATTCTGTCAAAGAGGGAAAAGCCCGCTTTGGCGGGGAGCAAAGCGCAAAGGACGAAGAAAGGGGGAGAGATACCAATGCACAGGATTAAAATGCGGTGCTGCAAATGGGCGGCGGGACTGATGGCAGTCGTCCTGCTGACAGTCTGCGTTCCGTTCGCCCGTCTGTCTTCCTCCGCGCTTTCTTTGGGGTATGTGCAGGGCGGCAGCAGTGTTCTTGTCACCGATGCACTCTTTACCCTGCGCGGCGCAGTGGGCTTGACTTCCCTTACCACCCTGCAAAAGCTGCAAGCCGATGTGGACGGGGACGGCAAATGCTCGGTGACCGATGCGCTTTCCGTTTTGCGCCATGCCGTCGGGTTGACCTCTGCCTTTTCGATCCCTACATACTCCGCCCATATCAATGCTACAAATGTCCGGCTTCGTGCCACACCGATAGATGGCGCCGAACTGACCCTAATGCAGTCGGGTGAGCAGGTCACGGTTTACGGACAAGCCGTGGACAACTGGTATCATGTGGAATATAACGCGCAAGAGGGCTATTGCTCTGCCGATTATGTGACCGTGGACGCTGCCATTTCGCCGCCCTCCACCCCCTCTGCGCCTTCGCAGGGGAATGCTCAGACAGAAAATACCCGCTCTGCGGTGACGACCGATAACGTCAATTTCCGCACCGGTCCCGACACGGGTTACGGGAAGGTGGAGGTAAGCCCCAACCCCATACCCGCCGGTACATCAGTCACTGTGTATGCGGAAGCGGAAAACGGCTGGTATCATGTCCGGTTTAACGGCATGGACGGCTATTGCTCCGCCGATTATATCCGTGTGGAATCGGGCGGCACGCCGAGCGGCGGACAACCAAGCGGCGGCGCGACCGACATTTCGCTGAATGTTCCGCGGTACAGTCAGGCGGACCCGGAATGGGCGAACACCCTGATTGGCGGCGAAACGATCCGCAGCTCCGGCTGTCTTGTCACCTGCCTTGCCATGTGTGAGAGCTTCCGGCAAAATGCGCGGATCACCCCGAACGACCTTGCTCGGCAATACACCTTCGACTTAGGCGGCACCCTTTACTGGGACGGAACCGGCTACTTTGAATGGAGAAATGACAGCGATCCTTCCCGTTATCTGCCGCGTGTGCTCTCGATCCTGCAACACGGCGCGCCTTGTGTCTTTGGCTGCAGAAGTGCAAACGGCGGTATGCACTGGGTCGTGGTGACCGGTTATCATGGGGACGGCGTCAATCTCCGTTCGGAGGATTTCACCGTCAATGACCCCGGCTATTCCGCTACTACAACGCTGGCGCAGCATGTTGGCAAATTCCCGATTTACTATAAGATCGTCAGCTACATCAATCCATAAGGAGCGATCATGAAGAAATTTGTTCCCATCGGAGTGTTTCTCTGCTCCGTATTGGCTGTATTTGCGCTGACGGCGGGCTTTTCCCCCGCTGTGAAAGCGGCGGGTGAAAGCCTTTTGGGCGATGTGAATTTGGACGGTAATGTTACGGTGACCGATGCGCTCACCGTCCTGCGCGGCGGCGTAGGGTTCGGCGGTCTTTCGGTGCAGCAGCAGCTGCAAGCCGATGTAGACGGCGACGGCGTTCCCTCTGTGACCGATGCGCTTTCCGTTTTGCGCTATGCCGTCGGGTTGACTTCCACCTTTTCGATTCCTACCTATTCCGCCCATACCAACGGCACAAATGTCCGGCTTCGTTCCGCTCCCATTTTGGAAGACCGGTACATTATACTTGAGATGGAGCAGCAGGGCACCTCGCTCACGGTTTTTGGCAACGCGATCGGTAATTGGTATCGCGTGCAGATGGGCTCGGTCGAGGGCTATTGCTCTGCCGATTATGTCACGGTTGACAGTGTCGTTGCACCGTCTGTCCCCTCTATTCCGCCCATGTCTCTGCCGACTACTCCGTCCGTACCCTCGGATCCGGCGCGCTTCGCGATGACGACCGACAGCTTGAATTTCCGCTCCGGTCCCGGTACCAACTATGATGTTCTGGCTACCATATCGTCGGGGACGGTCATTGTGGTAATCGGGGAGCAGCAAAACGGCTTCTATCCGGTTTGTTATTATCAACGTGTTTCTGTGCCGCAGGACGGCTGGTGCTCGGCGGATTATATCACCTTCACCCTCCATGCGGAGCTCAATACCAGGGTCAGGGATTACGAGCCTACGATTCGGAAATACGCCGAACAGTACGGCATTCCCGAGTATGTGGAGCTGATCCAGGCGGTGATGATGCAGGAAAGCAGCGGCAGTGGTTCTGACCCCATGCAGGCGGCAGAGGGCGCTTACAATAAACTCTATCCGCATGTTCCGAACGGGATCACCGATCCGGCGTATTCGATCGAATGCGGCGTGCAGGAGCTCAAATCGGTGCTGCTTGCCGCCGGTGTACAGGGACCGCGGGATATCGCACGTATCAGCCTTGCCTTGCAGGGGTATAATTTCGGTCCTGCCTATATTTCCTGGGCGAGGGAAACCTACGGCGGGTATTCTTACGCCAATGCGGTGGAGTTTTCCGATAGAATGGCAGAGCGTCCGAATTGGCCCTATTCGATCTATGGGGACAAGCTGTATGTACCTCATGTACTGCGATACTATCCTTATAGCTGATGAAATATCTTACATAGAAAAGTCGAAGTTGCGGTATCACACCGCTGTTCATGCTGTCAAAAAAGCAACAAATGACGGAAAAATTTATAATTCGTCACGGAGGCGGGCATGTACCGCCGCAGTGACACCCTGAGAGAAAACCGGCGAAGGCGGCGTCAGAATTGGCGCTAAGCCAAGCCGGTTTTCGACGAAAAGGGGGAATCGGGGGAAAAACACAGAGCTAAATGAGCTTTAGCGAGTGAAGCGATTGTGTTTGTCCCTCGAAGTGTATCGACAAAAAGTCGATACACTAAACCGGCGGATATGCTACCGCCGGTTTTTGCGTTTTCCTTTCAAAAATATGGTTTGGCAGGGTTATTTTCTCTATACAAGCCGCAAATTATGTGATACAATAGGGAAGAATGATGTTACGGATAAGGGGAGACGCAGATGCTGCAATTAGATGAACTGCGGCTGGAGCTGGAGAGCCTGACCGGTCGAATTGCCGATCTGGGGGACGCGATCGGGCTGGAAAAGAGAAAGCAGGAGGTCGCCGCGCTGGAGGAGCAGGCAATGGCGCCCGATTTTTGGGACGACATGGAGCAGGCGCAGAAGGTGATGCAGAAGACCCAGCAGCATAAGCGGGTGATCGAGCAGTTCGAGGGTCTGCGCACCGCCCATGAGGACGCGCTCACCATGGTGGAGATCGCCGAGGACGAGCAGGACGATTCGATGGTCGCGGAGATCAAAGAGGCGCTGGACGCGGTGAAGGCGGATTTGGAAACGCAAAATCTGGCAACGCTGCTTTCGGGGGAATATGACGCCAAGAACGCGATCCTCACCTTTCACGCGGGCGCGGGCGGCACCGAGGCGCAGGACTGGGCGCAGATGCTCTACCGTATGTATACCCGCTGGGCGGAGCGGCATGATTTCAGCTATGAGGTGCTGGATTATCTCGATGGCGAGGAAGCGGGCATAAAAAGCGCGTCCCTGCTCATCAAGGGAATGAACGCCTACGGCTATCTGAAAGGGGAGTCGGGGGTACACCGGCTGGTTCGAATCAGCCCGTTTGACGCTTCGGGGCGGCGGCATACTTCTTTTGCCGCATTGGAGGTCATGCCGGAGATCGACGATGAGATCACGGTGGAGATTCGCGATGAGGACTTGCGGGTGGACACCTACCGTTCGGGCGGTGCGGGCGGTCAGCACGTGAATAAAACCGAGTCGGCGGTGCGGATTACCCACCTGCCCACCGGCGTGGTAGTGGCTTGCCAGAACGAACGGAGCCAGATGCAAAATCGCGCCGTTGCGATGAAGATGCTTCGCTCCAAGCTGGTGGAGATCAAGGAGCGGGAAAATCTGGAGCGAATCGAGGACATCAAGGGCGAGCAGATGCAAAACGGCTGGGGCAGCCAGATCCGGTCGTATGTGTTCATGCCCTACACGCTTGCCAAGGATCATCGCACCGGCTTTGAAAACGGCAATATCCAGGCGGTCATGGACGGCGAGATCGACGGCTTTATCACCGCCTATCTGAAAGCCGCCAGCAAGGGCGAGCTGTAACAAAAGTTCATATTTTGTTTTCAAACTGCCCATGAAGTAACGGTTTTCTTTCCTTGCGATTGTGATAAAATAAGGGGAGAACCGCAAAAGCAGGTGATAGGAATGGGAAAATACAGCGGCATATCCTGCCCGATCTGCGGGCAGCCGTTTACCGATCGGGACGAAATATCGGTCTGTCCGGATTGCGGAGCGCCGCATCATCGGGACTGCGTGATCGCGGCGGGGAAATGCGCGTTTGCCGACCGTCACGGCGCCGGCTATACATGGCAGCCGCCGGAGGAAAATAAAACGGAAGCATCTTCCATTCGGTGCGGCAGGTGCGGCGCGGAGAACGATCCCCATGCGCTGTTCTGCGTTTCCTGCGGCAGTCCGCTCGGCAAGGAGCCGGAGGAGGGCGTGCCGTTTCGGGATCCGCAGCAGCCCCATATGAACGGGGGCAATCCCTTTGTCACTCCGCCGTTTGCCGCCTTTTACCGTCCGGTACAGCCCGAAATGCAGCCGGAAGACGCCATGGAGGAGGACATCACCTACCGTGAGGCAGCCGCGTATGTGGGGCAGAATGTCCCTTATTTTCTCACGGCGTTCTACCATGCCCGTCAGGGCAAGCGAATGCCCTTTAACTGGGCGGCGTTTCTGCTGGGGTATATCTATCTGTTCTATCGGAAAATGTATGCGGTCGCCACAGCGGTGCTGGTAGCGACCATGGTGCTGAGCGTCCCCAGTATTCTGGTCATGATGATGGATTTCGGGCTCGCACAGTTCTCGATGAACGAGCATCTGTTGGGTATGCTTTATCAGGGGGCGGCGTTGCTCAGCTTTTTGATTCGGATTTTGATCGGCTTTTTTGCCAATCGGCTCTATGACCGCCAAACGGTGCGGAAGATTCGTCGGGTGCGGGCGGCGACCGATACGGCGGATCGCGAGGAATATTTTCAGGCAGTCGCGCAGAAGGGCGGCGTGTCCTATGCCATCGTGCTGCTGATTGCGGCGGGAACGATGGTGCTTACCTATATCAGTATGTTTTTGCTTGCACTGTGATGCAAACGGAGGAAACGACATGAATAAAGTGAGGAAGGCGGTGATCCCCGCCGCCGGATTGGGTACGCGGGTGCTTCCCGCTTCCAAAGCCATGCCGAAAGAGATGCTGCCGATCGTGGACAAACCGGCGATCCAGTATATCGTGGAGGAAGCGGTCAACAGCGGGATCGAGGATATTCTGATTATCACCAGTCGGGGCAAGGGAATCATCGAGGATCATTTTGACCGTATGCCCGAACTGGAGGCGCGTCTGCTTGCCGCGGGGAAGCAGGACGCCTATGACGAGATCGTGCGGCTGGCGCATATGGCGAATATCAGCTATATCCGGCAGGTGGAGATTCGCGGATTGGGTCATGCGATCCTCTGCGCCAAGGCGTTTGTGGGGGACGAGCCGTTTGCCGTGCTCTACGGTGACGATGTGATCATCAGCGATCAGCCGGTCTGTCGGCAGCTCTGCGAGGTGTATGAGACTTACGGCAAGGGCGTGGTCGGCATTCAGGAGGTCAGCGAGGAACTGGTGCAGAAGTATTGCTCGATGAAGCTGAAGCCACTGGAAAAGGAGCGGCTCTATGCCATCAGTGATATGATCGAGAAGCCGAAGCCGGAGGAAATTTTTTCTCATTTTGCGATTTTGGGGCGGTGTGTGCTGCCGCCGAAGATTTTTCAGGTGTTGGAGAATACGCCTGCGGGCGCTGCCAATGAGATTCAGCTGACCGACGCCATGCGGACGCTGGCACAGACCGAGGGGATCCTCGGCGTCGACTTCGATGGGCATCGATACGATATGGGAAATAAGCTGGGCGTGATGCAGGCGATCATCGAAGCGGGTCTGCGTCACCCGGAGATCGGCACGGCGTTTCGGGAGTATCTCAAGGATTTTGCCGCCATGCTTTAGAAGCGGGAAAATCAAGTAGGAAAATATGGCGGAAACGGTTGACAAACCGGCACGGTTTTGGTATGATAATAAACGGTCGCTCGGTAAAATGGAGAGGTGTCCGAGTGGTTTAAGGAGCCGGTCTTGAAAACCGGTGATCCGGCAACGGACCGTGGGTTCGAATCCCACCCTCTCCGCCATATTGAAGAATCAATTCACCATGGAGAAGTACTCAAGTGGTGAAGAGGCGCCCCTGCTAAGGGTGTAGGTCGGGCAACCGGCGCGAGGGTTCAAATCCCTCCTTCTCCGCCACGTCGGAGCAAAGTTCGCTTTGCTCCGACGCTTTTTTTACCTGCGGTTTCAAAAAGCGTCATACGCCCGCTTCCTTGCTCCTCCTTTTTCCGCAAAAAGCCACGCTCGGCTCGCCGGCTCGGTTGTAAACGCCCTCGCGGCGGCTCGCAGTCGCTACCACCTTTTTGCGGTTTCGTGCGGCTCATAATTTTTGAAAAAAAGGATTTGAACCCGAGCGCCGGGCACCGGCGGGGGCTACGCTTGCGACCGCCGCCGGTGGCGGAAACAGGGAGCAGGCGTTGGCGCAGCGGTCGAAAAAGCCGAGGAACAGTGCCGACAGGCGCGACACCAAAACGGGTTGGTAGTGAGCGATAGGCGTTGTGAGCGCGTTTACAAGCGAACAGCCGAAGCGAATGTGACCCGTTTTGGAGAGGAACCGCAACGAAGCGGGCAAATGGCGTTTTCCGCAGGAAAATCGCCGGAGCATAGCGAAGTTTGCGGTGACGACGGGCACCGCAAGAGGGGTTGCGAAGCAACTGAAAACACCATTGCAATCTGAACCCCCTGGGTTTGGACAGCAATGGTGTTTTCACTATAAAGCCTTTATTTATGCGGTTCTATGGAACCGTATTTTTGTTTTAGCTATTGGACTGAAAATCAAAAAACGCTAAAATCGAAAAAGAAAAGATTTAAAACTGATGTTTACGAACCCTCTTAGTCTAGTTTTCATCGTTGTTGAACAGCGTTTTTAGGACATATTCCCGTTCTTTCTGTTTCGGAGTCTTGTATTGCAGCTTGCGGTGTGGGTGTTTTGTGGCCAGTGTGTTATATCTTTATTATTGATATTTGAAAGATGCTATGCTAAAATAAGAATAAAATAATATATGGGAGGGATAGCAATGTGTACGACCAATCAAGCTGTTAGTATACTCGGTGAGGTATATCATGCTTGTCATGAGATGCTTGGCGACATTTATGATGCCTTCCTTTATGGCTCATACGCTCGTGGCGACTACAACGAAGAGTCCGATGTAGATATTCTGCTGACGGTTGATTTGCCTTCCAGTGAGCTGGCAAAATATCGTGTTGCTATCGCTTCCGTTACCAGTGCTTTGAGTTTAAAGCACGATGTCACAGTATCGGTGACTGTGAAACCACTTGAACAGTTCCGAAAATATCAGGACGTGCTGCCTTACTATCAGAATGTGCTGAGAGAGGGTATACAATATGCAGGATAGAGAAAAGAGGGCCTTATCGGATACTCGTTTGGAGCATGCGGAGGAATGCTTGTCCGCAGCAAAAAGCTTGCTGGCATCTGAGAATTACAAAAGCGCGGCAAACCGTTCCTACTATGCCATATTTCATGCAATGCGGGCTGTACTTGCGTTTGATGAGATTGATATGAAACACCACAGTGGTATCATATCAGAATTTCGCAGACTTTATATTAAAACCGGTATTTTTGAAACTAAGCTTTCCGAGATCATATCGCTCTTATTTGATATCCGGACAGAAAGTGATTATGATGACTTTTTTGTCATCTCAAAAGAGGAAGTAGTCGAACAAATTGAAAACGCAGCGTATTTTTTGACCGTAATTCGAAATCATTTGCACAATCGATAGTGAAAATATCATGTCATCTAATTACACAGCTTTCATAAATAGTGAAGTTATTGCCCGCGAGAGTTCAAGTCTATATAGCGGTTTGTCGAAAATATCTTTTTCATTGTCTTTGCACACGTCGGAGCAAAGTTCGCTTTGCTCCGACGCTTTTTTGTAGTCAAAATAAACCCCCGGTTCTACCGGGGGAAGGGGAAAGCTTCAGTAAAAACAAAATGGGCGAGCAA
>CANQKY010000002.1 GCA_947624575.1 uncultured Clostridia bacterium | reverse complement strand
ATCGGTGAGCTGACCGAGGGCAGCGAGAGGATCGAGCTATGCTGAATATCGTGGTACTGGTTTCGGGCGGCGGCACCAACCTGCAGGCGCTGATCGACGCCAAGGAGCAGGGCAAAATCGCCGGCGGCAGCATATCCTGCGTGATCTCCTCCAAGCCGGACGCCTATGCGCTCACCCGTGCGAAACAGCACGGTATTCCGACCGTGGTGCTGCCCCGTAAAGAATACCCCGATCATCGGGCGTACAGCCTTGCCCTATTGGAGGAATTGCGGGCGCAGAAGGCGGACCTGATCGTGCTGGCGGGATTTATGATTATTCTCGATGAGGCGGTGGCAAAGGCGTATCCCAATCGGATCATCAATGTACACCCTGCCCTGATCCCCAGCTTTTGCGGCGCCGGATATTATGGGCTTCATGTGCATGAGGCGGTGCTCAAAAGCGGCGTAAAGGTCACGGGCGCCACGGTGCATTTTGTGAACGAGGTCTGCGACGGCGGACCGATTATCCTGCAAAAACCGGTTTATGTAAAGCCGAACGACACCCCCGAAACGCTCCAGAAGCGTGTGATGGAGGAAGCGGAATGGCAGATACTGCCGCAGGCAGTCGCTTTATTCTGCGCGGGGAAAATCAAGGTTCAAGGTCAAATCGCAACGATAGAGGAGGATTTGCTGTGAAAGGGATCTCATTAAAAGCCGCACTCAGCGGCAACACCTATCCGGGGCGTGGCGTCTTTTTGGGGCGCTCTGCCGACGGTAAGAAGATCGTAATCGCCTACTTTATCATGGGGCGGAGCGAGAACAGCCGGAACCGTATTTTCGTGACCGAGGGAGAGGGAATCCGCACTGAGGCGTTTGATCCCTCCAAGCTGTCCGATCCGTCGCTGATTATCTATGCGCCGGTGCGGGTGCTGGGAGATCACACCATTGTCACAAACGGCGATCAAACCGATACGATCTATGACTTTCTCAAAGAGGGAAAATCGTTTGCCGATGCGCTGATGACCCGCACCTTTGAGCCCGATCCGCCGAATTTTACCCCCCGCATTTCGGGAATGGTGACGATTTCGGGCGGGAACGCCGCTTATCGGCTTTCCATTCTCAAAAGTGCAAATGGAAACGAGGCTTCGGCAGAGCGGTTTTTCTTCGATTATGAAAATCCGCTTGCGGGCGAGGGGCATCTGATCCACACCTATCTCCATGATGGCGATCCGATCCCGTCTTTCGAGGGGGAGCCGAAGCGGATCACACTGCCCGATATCGATATCGACGCCTTTACCGCCGAGCTTTGGGAGGCGCTCGATCCCGACAATAAAGTGTCACTCTTTACCCGCTATCTGACCATTGCGGACAAAAGCAGCGAAACACGGATCGTCAATAAAAATCAAGCCTGAGGAGGATTCATCATGAAAGAACTGGCGTTAAAGTACGGGTGCAACCCCAATCAAACCCCGTCCCGCATTTTCATGCAGGAGGGCGAGCTGCCGATCACCGTTTTGAACGGGCGACCGGGCTATATCAATTTCATGGACGCGTTCAACAGCTGGCAGCTTGTGAGCGAGCTGAAAAGGGCGCTGGGGAAACCGGCGGCGGCTTCCTTTAAGCACGTAAGCCCTGCCGGAGCCGCCGTTGCGGGGGAGCTTTCCGATACGCTGAAGAAAATCTATTTTGTGGACGATCTGGAATTGTCGCCGCTGGCGTCTGCCTATGCGATGGCGCGGGGCGCCGACCGTATGTCCTCCTATGGTGATTTTATCGCCCTCTCCGACGTCTGCGATCTGCCGACGGCAAAGATGATCGCACGGGAGGTCTCGGACGGAATCATCGCACCGGGGTATGAGCCGGAGGCGCTGGAGGTACTCAAATCCAAGCGGAAAGGGACTTATAACATTGTCCAAATCGACCCCGATTACCGTCCCGCTCCGATCGAGCATAAGGACGTGTTCGGCATCACCTTCGAGCAGGGCAGAAACGAGCTGAAGATTGACGACAGCCTGTTTGCCAATATTCCAACCGCCAACAAAAACCTGACCGAGCAGGAAAAGGAGGATCTGATCCTCACCCTCATCACGCTGAAGTACACCCAGTCCAACTCGGTCTGCTATGCGAAAAACGGACAGGCAATCGGCATCGGCGCGGGACAGCAGTCCCGTATCCACTGCACCCGCCTTGCCGGAAATAAGGCGGATATCTGGTATCTGCGTCAGCATGAAAAGGTGTTAAACCTGCCGTTTCGGCAGGATATTCGCCGTCCCGACCGTGACAACACCATTGACGTCTATATTTCGGACGATTACATGGACGTGCTGGCGGACGGTGTGTGGGAAAACTTCTTTACCAAAAAGCCGGAGCCGCTGACCCGTGCGGAAAAAGAAGCATGGCTTTCGGGCATGACCGGCGTGGCGCTCGGTTCTGATGCGTTCTTCCCGTTCGGCGATAATATCGAGCGGGCGCACCGCAGCGGCGTGACCGTGATCGCGCAGCCGGGCGGCTCGATCAGAGACGACAATGTGATCGAGACCTGCGACAAATACGGGATCGCCATGGCGTTTACCGGTATTCGTCTGTTCCATCACTGAGTTAAGGAGGCAGAGCATGACTTATCTGGTAGTCGGCGGCGGCGGCAGAGAGCACGCCATTATCCGCAAGTTAAAGGAAAGCCCGCAGGTCAGCCAAATCTACTGTGCGCCGGGGAACGGCGGGATTGCCGCCGATGCACAATGCGTGCCGATCAAGGCAACGGATATCGAGGGCATGGTCGGCTTTGCAAAGGAGCACGCCGTTGATTTTGTGGTGGTCGCACCGGACGATCCTCTGGTGCTCGGCATGGTGGACGCACTGGAGGCGGCGGGAATCCGCTCCTTTGGACCCAATCGCGCCGCCGCCGAGTTCGAGGGAAATAAGGCGTTTTCGAAGGAGTTTATGAAAAAGTATCATATCCCCACTGCGGATTATGAGATTTTTTCCGACCCCGCGTCTGCCGTTTCCTATCTGCGTGAGAAAAATCAATTTCCTGCCGTCATCAAGGCAAGCGGTCTTGCATTGGGGAAAGGGGTCATCATCGCGCAGAATATGGAGGAAGCCGAGGCGGCGGTCAAGACCATTATGGAGGATAAAATCTTCGGCGCCAGCGGCGATCAGGTGGTCATCGAGGAATTTCTGACCGGTCCCGAGGTGACGGTGCTTGCCTTTTCGGACGGACATACCGTATGCCCGATGGTGTCCTCGATGGATCACAAACGCGCGCTGGACGGCGATCAGGGGCTCAACACCGGCGGCATGGGCACCATTGCGCCCAGCCCGCTTTATACGGCGGAAATTCACGAGCGCTGCATGAAGGAAATTTTCCTCCCCACTGTTCAGGCGATGACGGCGGAGGGTCGTCCCTTTAAGGGGTGCTTGTATTTTGGGCTGATGCTCACCCCGAACGGTCCCAAGGTGATCGAGTATAACTGCCGCTTCGGGGACCCGGAGGCGCAGGTGGTGCTGCCGCTTCTCAAAACCGATCTGGCGGAAATCATGGACGCCGTTTATGAGGAGCGCCTGGCGGAGATGGAGATCACCTTCCTTTCCGGTTCCGCCGCCTGTATCATCATGGCGTCGGGCGGGTATCCGCAGTCGTATCAAACCGGCTATCCGATCTCAGGGCTTGACCGAAACGGACAGCTCAAAAATGCCACCGTTTACCACGCCGGCACAAGGTGTGAAGGCGGCTTTTATGTCACTTCAGGCGGACGGGTTCTGGGCGTCACCGCATTGGGGGACGACCTGCCGCAGGCACTGGCAAACTCCTATCGGGCGGTAAAGGGGATTTTCTTTACCGGTGCGCATTACCGCCGTGATATCGGCAAGCGCGCTTTGGAAGAAAGCAAAGGATAACGGGACAGCAGGTAAAGCAAAAAGGCTTTACCTGCTGTTTCTGCTCTTTTTTCGCGCCATGCCGCATATAGATAATCTGCATGGAAAAATTTGTGTGGAAACTGCTCGAAAAGGCTTTACAGATTTCCCGTTCTATTGTAGAATATGTGTAGCAAATCGGTTTATGAGGAAGTGAAAAGGGTGAAGTATCATCGGATTTTATTGAAGCTCAGCGGTGAGGCACTGGCGGGCGAAAAAAGGTTCGGGCTCGATTATGATGTGATCCGCCCGATCTGCGCCAGCATTCGGGACGCCCATGCTCTCGGTGTGCAGCTTGCAATCGTGGTGGGAGGTGGCAACTTCTGGCGGGGGCGGAGCAGCGGCTCGATGGATCGCACCCGCGCCGACCATATCGGTATGCTGGGGACGACCATGAACGCGCTTGCCGTGGCAGATGTGCTGGAGGAATGCGGCGTGGACGTCAGAGTGCAGACGGCGATCGCCATGCAGCAGGTGGCGGAGCCGTATATCCGCAACCGTGCGGTGCGCCATCTCGAAAAAGGGCGGGTCGTGATCTTCGGCTGCGGCACCGGCAATCCCTTTTTCTCGACCGATACGGCGGCGTCCCTCCGTGCGGCGGAGATCGGCGCCGAGGTGATCTTCAAGGCAACGATGGTGGACGGCGTTTACGATAAGGACCCGCATCTTTACAGCGACGCTAAGAAGTACGACACCCTTTCCTTCACGCAGGTGTTGGGTGAGGATTTGGGCGTGATGGACGCGACCGCCGCTTCGATGTGCCGCGATAACGGACTTCCGATTTTGGTTTTTGATTTGAGCGATCCGCAGAATATTGTGCGTGCCGTAAAGGGGGAGCCGATCGGTACGCTGGTTACAGTGTGAGAAAGGAGTACGCACCATGAAGGAGCAATTAAAAAACACCGAAGCAAAAATGCAGAAAACCATTGAGGCATTGGGGAATGAGTTTGCCACGATCCGCGCGGGGCGCGCACAGCCTGCGCTGCTCAATCGGATCATGGTGGATTATTACGGCGCGCCGACGCCGATCCCGCAGATGGCGGCGATTTCGGTGCAGGAGGCGCGGATACTGGTCATTCAGCCGTGGGATATTTCCACCCTCAAAGCGATCGAAAAGGCGATCCTCACCTCCGATCTGGGGATCAATCCGACCAACGACGGCAAGGTGATCCGCTTGGCGTTCCCGCAGCCGACCGAGGAGCGCCGGAAGGAGCTGGTCAAAAGCGTTCGGAAAATGGCGGAAAAGGCGAAGGTATCCGTCCGGAACCACCGGCATGACGCGCTCGACGCCCTCAAAGCCATGAAAAAGAACGGCGATATCACCGAGGACGACCAAAAAGACGGCGAGAAGTCGGTGCAGAACCTGACCGACCGGTATTGCAAAGAGGTCGATCAGCTTTGTGACAGCAAGGAGAAGGAGATCCTTTCTCTCTGACAAAAAGGGGTGACAGGCTAAATGGCAGATCAGTTGATCCCGCAGCATATCGGTATCATTATGGACGGCAACGGCCGCTGGGCAAAACTGCGCGGATTGCCGCGGTATGCCGGGCATTCGGTGGGCGCTAAGACGTTCCGCCGGATCGCGGAGTACTGCAATCGGATCGGCGTGCGTTATCTGACCGTGTATGCCTTTTCCACCGAAAACTGGAAGCGTCCGCAAAAGGAAGTGGATACCATTCTCGAACTGATGATGGATTATCTGCGGGACGCCGAAAGCTATGTGAAACTGAATATCAAGACCCATTTTATCGGCGATCTCTCGGCTTTCAGCGAGGAGATGCGGCAGATGATGGATCATGCCGAAAAGCTGTCCGAGAACGCCACCGGACTGATCGTGAATATTGCGATCAACTACGGCGGCAGGCGGGAGCTGGCACAGGCGATGCAGAAGATCGCCGCCGAGGTGAAAAGCGGTGCGCTTTTGCCGGAGGAGATCGATGAATCGACCGTGGCGGCGCATCTTTATACGGCGGGGCAGCCCGATGTGGACCTTCTCATTCGCCCGAGCGGGGAATACCGGCTGTCCAACTTTATGCTTTGGCAAACGGCGTATGCCGAGTATGTGTTTATGAATACGCTGTGGCCCGATTTTTCGGAAAAAATGCTGGACAATGCGATCAGGGAGTTTCAAAAACGCAACCGGCGGTTTGGAGGCGCAGAATGAAACAGAGACTGCTCACTGCGGCAATCGGCTTGCCGGTTCTGCTCCTTGTGCTTGTGTTTCACAAGACCCTGTTGATGGATATCGCGGTTTCCGTCGTATCGGTTTTGGCGGTGTATGAGCTGCTAACGGCGACAAAATATTTACAGCATCTGCCGGTCACGGTGTTAAGCCTTTTGTTCGCCGCCTGTCTGCCTTTTGTGCGGCGGCAGTTTGGCATCACCACCTTCGGGTATCTTGTGATCCCGATCTATCTATTGCTGTTGGCTCTTGTCATGCTGCGGTTTCACCGCACCATACGGCTGGAGCAGGTCTGCCTTCCTCTCTCGTTTTCCGCGCTGGTTCCGCTTTCCTTTTCCACCCTGCTTTATATGCGGTATGACGCGGCGGGAAACGGTTTATTCTATATCCTCATCACCTTTGCCTGCGCGTGGCTTTCCGATGCGGGCGCGTACTTTGTGGGACGCGCTTTCGGGAAGCATAAGCTGGCGCCCGAGATCAGCCCGAAAAAAACGATAGAGGGTGCGATCGGCGGCGCGGTGTTCAATGTCATCTGCTGTCTGCTGATCGGGCTTATCTATGCCGCGATCCGCAGCGGGGAGCATCATTTGTCCTATCTGCTGCTGATTTTGGTGGGGATCATCGGCGCGCTGCTGGCGATTTTGGGCGATCTGGTGGCGTCCTTTATCAAGCGGCAGTGCGGCATCAAGGATTTTGGCGATATTCTGCCGGGACACGGCGGAATCCTCGACCGGTTTGACAGCGTTTTGGTCGTGGCGCCCTTTCTCTACATGGTGCAGCAGGTATTTCCTCTGATTTCGTAAAGGACGGTAGTATGAAACGATTATCCTTGCTTGGCTCTACCGGCTCAATCGGCACCCAAACGCTTGAGGTGGCGCGCGCCCATCATATGCCGGTGGCGGCGCTGGCAGCCCGAAGAAATATTGCTTTACTGGAACAGCAGGCGCGGGAATTTCGTCCCTCGCTTGTCTGTGTTTATGACCATGAATTTTATCCGGCATTGGCAGAGCGTCTGCGCGATCTGCCGATTCGGGTGGTGACGGGGGAGAAAGGGCTCTGCGAAGCGGCGGCTTTCCCCGACGCGGATATCGTACTCAACGCGGTGGTCGGCATGATCGGCTTGCGCCCGACGCTGGCGGCAATCGAGGCGAAAAAGGAATTGGCGCTTGCCAATAAGGAAACACTGGTGGCAGGCGGACAGCTTGTCATGCAAAAGGCAAAGGAAAACGGCGTGCCGATCTATCCGGTGGACAGCGAGCATTCCGCCATTTTCCAATGCCTGCAGGGGAATGACGGCAGGCAGGTAAAAAAGGTGATCCTCACCGCATCGGGCGGTCCGTTTTACGGGAAAAAGGCGTCGGAGCTGACAGATATCACACCCGAACAGGCATTGCACCACCCGAACTGGTCAATGGGTGCAAAAGTGACCATTGACTCTGCTACCCTGATGAATAAGGGGCTGGAGCTGATCGAAGCGGTCTGGCTGTTTGGGAAAAAGCCGCAGGAGGTCGAGATCGTCGTCCACCCGCAGAGTGTGATCCACTCCATGGTGGAATATCAGGACTGCGCGGTGATCGCGCAGCTCGGGGTGCCGGATATGAAGATTCCGATCCAGTATGCCCTGACCTACCCGAATCGTCTTTCCTGTCCGACGAAACCTCTTTCCTTTGCGGATTATCCGCAGCTCACCTTCGGCAAACCGGATACCGAAACCTTCCTCTGTCTTGCCGCCTGTCGGGAGGCAATCGAGCGGGGCGGACTTTATCCCGCGCTGGTCAACGGCGCGAATGAGGCGGCGGTTTCCCTCTTTTTGGACGGCAAAATCTCCTTTTTGCAGATCGGCAAGCTGGTCTGCGGCGCATTGGAGCTTCCCGCAAAGACGGGAGAATATACCGTCGACGAGGTGTATGAGGCAGACCGCCGTGCCAAAGAATATGTATATGCCTCTTTGAATTAGATTGTGGAAGCGGTGATAGTTTGTCCGTTTTGATTACTGTTCTGGCGGTCGCCGTCATGTTCGGGCTGATGATCTCTCTGCATGAGCTGGGGCATTTTCTGGTGGCGAAAGCCTGCGGCATCACAGTGCAGGAGTTTTCGATCGGCATGGGTCCGCAGCTCTGTTCGTTTTATCGCGGCGGAACCAAGTATGCGCTGCGCCTGCTCCCGATCGGCGGCTACGTCGCCATGGAAGGGGAGAACGGCGAGTCCGCCGATCCGCACGCCTTTGTCAATCAGGCGCCCTGGAAGCGGGTGCTGGTGCTGATTGCGGGCGGCACCATGAATCTGATTCTTGGCTTTATTGTGCTTCTTATTTTTACCGCCATGCAGCCTGCGCTCGGCACCACGGTGATTGCCGAGTTTGCCGACGGCGCGCTGTCGCAGCAGACGGGGCTCTCTGTGGACGATCAGATTCTCAAAGTGAACGACACCCGTATTCTAACGCTGGACGATCTGTCCTACGCCCTCACCTTTGCCGAAAACGGCAGCGCCCGTATCGAAGTAAAGCGAAACGGGGAGCGGGTCGTTCTGCCTTCGGTGCAGTTTGCCATGCAGGACAACCGGCTGGAGCTGGATTTCAAGGTGTACGGCGAGAAGAAAACGTTTTTGTCGGTGCCGCGCCATGCCGTTTTGACAACGGGATATATGGCGAAGCTGGTCTGGCGTTCGCTGGGCGACCTTTTGACCGGCAGGGTCGGCTTCAACGAATTGTCCGGTCCGGTCGGGGTCGGCGCCGTGCTGCATGAGTATGCCGTGGATTTCGATTCGATTCTCTGGATTTTTGCACTGCTTACCATCAATGTCGGTATCTTCAATCTGCTGCCCGTTCCGGCTCTGGACGGCGGACGGCTGGTATTTGTGTTGATCGAATGGATTTTCAGGAAACCGGTCAAGCGAACGGTGGAAGCGGCGGTTCATGCGGTCGGTATGTCGCTGTTGATGCTGCTGATGATCGCGGTGACCGCAAAGGATATTCTGCACCTATTCTAGGAAGGCGAAAGTAGTATGAGACAGGTAAAAAAAGTTCGGGTGGGAAACTGCACCTTGGGCGACGGGCATATCTATATCCAGTCGATGCTGAATGTACCGGCAAACGACATTGCGGGGAATGTCCGGCAGGCAAAGGAGCTCGAGGCGGCGGGCTGTGAGATCGTCCGCGTTTCGGTGCCGGACGAGGCTGCCGTTGCACTGATCCCCGCGCTGAAGCGGGCGGTAAAAATACCGGTGGTGGCGGATATCCACTTTGACTATCGGTTAGCACTTCGGTGCGCCGCCGAGGGGGTGGATAAAATCCGAATCAACCCCGGCAACATCGGCTCGGACGAGCGGGTGAAGGCGGTCGCCGACGCCTGCAAAAAGCGGCATATCCCGATTCGGATCGGGGTCAACGGCGGCTCGCTGGAAAAGGATATATTGGCGCGGCATGGCGGCGTGACGCCGGAGGCTTTGGTGGAAAGCGCAAACTATCATATCGGTCTGCTGGAGCGGTTCGATTTTCGGGATATTGTCATCTCGCTCAAATCGAGCAATGTGGCGCTGATGACCAAAGCCTACCGACTGCTGGCAAAGGACTGTGAGTATCCGCTTCACCTCGGCGTGACCGAGGCGGGCACCGAGCGAATGGGGCTCGTTAAATCCGCGGTGGGAATCGGCAGCCTTCTGCTTTCGGGCATCGGCGATACGATTCGGGTATCGCTCACCGCCGACCCGATCCGTGAGATCGCCGCCGCGCAGGATATTCTGCACAGCCTTGATCTGCTGCCGAACCGCCCCCAGATCGTCTCCTGTCCCACCTGCGGCAGAACCAAAATTGATTTAATCCCGCTTGCTTCCAAGGTGGAGGAAGGTCTGCGCGGCTGCCGCAAGCCGATTAAGGTGGCGGTGATGGGGTGCGTGGTGAACGGTCCCGGCGAAGCGCGGGACGCCGACATCGGCATTGCCGGCGGGGACGGCTGCGCCGTTTTATTCCGAAAGGGCGAGATCATCAGAAAGGTGCCGGAGGATCAGATTCTGCCCGCCTTACTTACCGAGATCGCCAAGCTGTAACGAAAGGAAAGGTATACTGTGGAGCATACGCCGCTGTTTTGTGATATTTTTGCCTCCGCGATCGGGGAGGACGAGCTGTTCGCCCCCTTTGCCGACGCACGGCTTTTGTTTTTACATAAGGAGGACGACCCGCTGTCGGTGACGGCGGGGATTGCGCTCTCGTCGGTGTTGGACGGGTCTGCCAGAAAAGCGTGTGAGCGCAGGCTGGCGGAGCTTTTGGGCGTATCCCGCTTTGTGATCCTACCCCGCTATCTGCCGACCCTCTTTTCCGCCGACTGCCTGCCCGTACTGGTGGACGAGCTCAAAAACCGCGTCGGGGTGGTCAACGGCTATCTTGCGGACGCCAAGGCGGATTATGACGGTACTACGCTTCATATCGACTTACAACACGGCGGCTTGCAGATTTTGGCGCAGGCAAAGACGGAAAAACGGCTGTCCGACCTGATTGCCGAATGGTTTTCTCTTTCGGTTCGGGTCGTGTTGACCGGTGAGCCGGTTTCGCAAAAGCCGGTCGAGCCGGTCAAACCGGTCACGGTCGAAAAGCCGTTGCCGAAGCCCGGACGGGTTATCGCACCGTCCAAGACCACCAACGCGCCGAAAACCGTCACCATGGATTTCACCCAAGCCGCCTTTTCCTCCAAAGGCGCCAAGCTGCTGTTCGGCAAGCAGATCGCCGGTCCCACCGTGCCGATCGGCTCCCTGACCGGCGAGGAGGGGGAGGTCACGGTCTGGGGGGACGTCTTTGCGCTCGAAAAGCGGGAGGTCAAGGACGGCAAGCTGACCATCTTCTCATTTCAGTTGACCGATTATACCGGCTCGTTCGATGCCAAAATACTGGTGGACAGCAAGCGCACCGAGCATCTGTCCGAGCTGAAAATAGGCGCTACCGTGGTGATCCACGGCAAACTGGAGTTTGACCGGTATGCGCATGATGATACCATTCGCTGTGATTCGGTCATACAGGTCAGCCGAAAGCGGCGGCAGGATACCGCGCATGAAAAGCGGGTGGAGCTGCACCTTCACACCAATATGTCTGAAATGGACGGAATGACCGATGTGAAAAAGCTGGTGCAGCGCGCACATGACTGGGGACACCGTGCGGTTGCCATCACCGATCATGGTGTGGTGCAGTCTTTCCCGGACGCCATGTATCTGGTGGACGAATACCGCAAAAAGGATCCGGACGACCCGTTTCATATTCTCTATGGTGTGGAAGCCTACTTTGTGGATGACGGCACTGCAGCTGTTACCGGTCCGAAGGACATTCCGCTTTCGGGGGAGTATGTTGTATTTGATACCGAAACGACCGGTCTTAACCCGAAAAAGGACTCTTTGACCGAGATCGGCGCGGTACGGCTGGTGGACGGTATAGTAACCGAGCGGTTCAACACCTTTGTCGATCCCGGCAGACCGATCCCGGAGAGGATCGTGAAACTGACCGGCATCACTGACAGTATGGTGGCAAACGCGCCGGGCGAGGCGGACGCGCTGCGGATGTTTATGGAGTTTTGCGGCGACGCCGTTTGTGTGGCGCATAATGCACCGTTCGATATGGGCTTTTTGGGCGCCGTGGCAGAGCGGCACGGACTTTCCTGTCCCGATACCGCAATCGATACGGTGGTGCTGGCACGAAAGCTCTTGCCCGATCTGTCCAATTACAAGCTGGATACGGTCGCAAGGCATCTGAAGCTCGGCAATTTCAATCATCACCGTGCCTGCGATGATGCGGGAATTCTCGCGGCTATTTTTGCCTGTCTGATCCGGCAGATGACCGAGGAGTACGGCGTGACCTCCTGTGGTGAGATCGATAAGAAGCTCGGAAACGATGACCCGAAGCAGCTTCCGTCCTTTCATCAAATCATACTGGTAAAGAATAAAACCGGGCTGAAAAATCTCTATCGGCTGATCTCCGCTTCTTATCTTCGCTATTTCGGCGCGCCCGGCAGACATCCAAAGCAGCCGCGCATTCCCAAAAGCGAGCTGGTCAAATACCGCGAGGGGCTGATCATCGGCAGCGCCTGCGAAGCGGGTGAACTGTTTCAGGCTGTCCTGGAGGGAAAACCGTGGAGTGAGCTTTGCAGGATCGCTTCGTTTTACGATTATCTGGAGATACAGCCGATCGGCAACAACGCCTTTTTGCTGCGGGGTGAGGACGCCCCTGTGGAAAGCGAGGAGCAATTAAGGGAGTTTAACCGTACCATCGTCCGGCTGGGCGAAAAGCTTCATAAGCCGGTGGTCGCCACCTGCGACGTCCATTTTCTTGAGCCGGAGGACAGCATCTTCCGTGAGATTTTGCAGGCGGGACAGGGATATCCTGACGCGGACAAGCAGGCGCCGCTTTATCTGCGTACCACCGATGAAATGCTGCAGGAGTTTTCCTATCTCGGTGAGAAAAAGGCATATGAAGTGGTGGTGGAGAACACCAATAAGATCGCCGATCTGGTGGACCCCGATCTGCGCGCCTTCCCGAAGGGTACTTTTACGCCCACCATTCCCGGTGCGGAGGAGGAATTGCCCCAAATCTGCTACCGCCGCGCCAAAGAGATCTACGGCGATCCGCTGCCCGAAATCGTGCAGCAGCGGCTGGATAAGGAGCTCGATTCCATCATCAAAAACGGCTTTGCCGTTTTGTATATCATCGCCCAAAAGCTGGTGCGCCGCTCCGAGGAGGACGGCTATATGGTTGGTTCCCGTGGTTCGGTCGGCTCCTCCTTTGCGGCGACTATGGCGGGTATTTCGGAGGTCAATCCGCTGCCGCCTCACTATATCTGTGGCAACTGCCGGTATAGCGAGTTCTTTACCGATGGCAGATACGGCTCCGGTTACGACCTGCCCGATCAGCTCTGCCCGATGTGCGGCAAGCCGATGCGGGGGGACGGGCATGACATCCCGTTTGAAACATTCCTCGGCTTCAATGGTGATAAGGCGCCCGATATCGACTTGAATTTCGCGGACGAATATCAGGCGCGTGCGCACCAGTACACCACCGAGCTGTTCGGTCAGGATCATGTGTTCAAGGCGGGTACGATTGGAACCGTTAAGGACAAGAACGCCTACGGCTTTGTGAAAAAATACATGGAAGAAAAGGGCAGGGTGGTACACCGTGCCGAGGAAAACCGGCTTGCCATCGGCTGCACCGGCGTAAAGCGGACGACCAGCCAGCATCCGGGCGGCATGGTGGTCGTACCGGCGGAGTATGACATCTACGATTTCACGCCGATCCAGCATCCTGCGAACAAAGCAAGCAGCGGGATCATCACCACCCATTTTGATTTTAACGCCATGCACGATACCCTTTTGAAGCTGGACGAGCTGGGGCATCTCGGTCCTACTCACTTTAAGCATCTGGAGGATATGACCGGTATTAAGGTGGATCAAATTCCGATGAACGACCCGAAGGTGTACAGCCTGTTCACCTCACCCGCTGCCCTTGACCTGAGCGCCGAGGAAATTTTCAGCCAAACCGGCTCGCTGGCTCTTCCCGAAATGGGTACCGAAAATACCAGACGAATGCTCGTTGAGGCAAAGCCCAAAAACTTTGCCAACCTGCTTCAGATTTCCGGTCTGTCGCACGGCACCGATGTTTGGGCAGGGAACGCGCAGGAGCTGATCCATTCCGGCACCTGCACCATCGACGAGGTGATCGGTACCCGTGACAGCATCATGACCTATCTGATGTATAAGGGGCTTGAGCCGGGCATGGCGTTCCAGATCATGGAGATCACCCGAAAGGGAAAGGCGCGAACACAACTGACCGAGGAGCACCTTTCCGCCATGCGGGAGCACGGCGTGCCGGAGTGGTATATCGAAAGCTGTATGAAGATTCAGTATATGTTCCCGAAGGCGCACGCCTCGGCTTACTGTATTGCGGCGGTCAGGCTGGGGTGGTATAAAGTTTATTACCCGCTGGAGTTTTACGCTACCTATTTCACGGTGCGCGGCGAGAACTTTGATGCCGAAGCGGCGGTGCAGGGAAAAGGGCTTGCCCGTGCCAGGATCGAGGGACTGCTGGCAAAGGGGAAGGATCGAATCGAAATAGAGGATAAAGCGCTTGATGTACTGCTGGTGCTCAATGAGGCGCTCTGCCGCGGAATCGAGTTTCTGCCGGTCGATCTCTATCGCTCTCATGCCGTGAACTATCAGAACGAAAGCGGGAAGATACGGCTGCCCTTTTCCTGCTTGAGCGGAATCGGCACAGGAGCTGCAGAAAGCCTGCAGCAAGCGGGCGAAAAAGGGGAGTACATTTCAGTGGAGGAAGTGAAATCGCGCTCCGGCGTCAGCCAGTCGGTCATTGACCGGCTGAGAGAAGCGGGCGTGTTCCATGGGATTCCCGAAACAAGCCAGATGACGCTTTTCTCTTTCTAATTCTTACACTTTTCAAACAAATTGAACTCTGTCTTGATTTTTGCTGTTCGATGTGGTAAACTACTTGTGTGATTTGCTTCGACCGATTTCGTCTTTTCCCTGTTTCATTTGATAAGAGGTGACAGTTTGAATACATCGAACCAGACGCCAACCTATCGCGGCAGAGTGAACCGCAGCGAGCCGCAGGACATCTATTCCAACAGCAGAAATGCGGGGAACCGCGAACCGCAAGGCAGTCGGGATATTTATACCGAAAACCGGCGGGATATGTCAAGTGAGCTGTCTGCTTTCCGTGGCGGCGGTTCCGGCGGCGGACGCCGTCCCACACCGGTGCAGAAAAGGAAAAAGAAAAAACGCCGCACAGGGCTTAAAATTCTGGCGGTCTTTGTTCTCATCTTCGTGGCGCTGGCTTTGGCGTTTGAGTTTTGGGGGAAGGACTGGATCAACGACAATTTCCTCGATACACAGAGCTTTACCGACGATGATGAGCGGCTTGCCATTATGGAAAGCGGCAGAGACGCCGCCGGCATCACGAACATCGCCCTGTTCGGGCTGGACACCCGCACCAGCGGGGAGTATGCCGACGCCGGCTCCCGTTCCGATTCGATCATGATCCTCACGGTGGATAAAAACCACCATAAAATCAAGATTTCCTCTATCATGCGGGACAGCGCGGTGTATATCAACAGTCCCAAGGTGGACGACGACCAGCTTTATAAAATCAACGCCGCTTACAATTTCGGAGGTCCCGAGCTTGCGGTCAAGACCCTCAATGAGCAGCTGGAGCTCAACATCAAGGAATATGCAACGGTCGATTTTGCCAATATGGAGGAGATTATCGACGCGGTGGACGGCGTAGACGTCGAGATCACCGAGCAGGAACGAGTCCATATGAACGGTACGATCAGCGAGCAATGTGACCTGCAGGGGATCAAGGACAAGGCGTCTTACTATGTGACTGAGACCGGTGCTGTGCATCTAAACGGTATGCAGGCGGTCGCGTTTGCCCGCTTGCGCTATGCGCCGACGATTTCGGGCGAGGTCAGCGATTACGGTCGTACCGATCGTCAGCGTCTGGTGATGGAAAAGCTGTTTGAAAAGGCGATCCAGCTCGACGGCTTCCGTCTGCTGACCATGGGGACCAAGATGGTCAAATATGTGGAGACCTCGCTTGATGTGGATAATATATTAAGCCTTGCCGGTATCCTGCTGCGGAGCGACGTCACCTTTGAGCAGGCGCGGTATCCCCGCGATGAGGATTTGGTGGGGGACGGCGAGGTTCGCATCAGCCCGCAGGAGGTTGCGCTTGATGTGGACTGGGATTCGGTCAAGGACTCGATCCAGAGCTTTATCTATGATGATATTCCGCCTACCACCGCCGCGTCCTCCTATTCCGACGACGATTAAACAGTATCAAAGCAGCACTGTCATTCATTTGACGGTGCTGTTTTTGTCTTTGTCAAAACCTCCCTTGTCAAAGGGAGGGGGACCGCGCTAAAGCGCGGTGGAGGGATTCAAAACCGCAATTATCCTTTTGCGATTCCAGATATCAGCTTCGGCAGGTAAACGCCATGCCAGCCGCTGGCTGTGCGCTATGCCGGTCTTTGTGACGGATTATAAATATTTCATTTTGTCCCTCGAAGTGTGGCGACTTTATCGCCGCACTACTTTTATGCTCACATTTAGAGGGACACCGCATAGGATAAAGAGATGGAAGGTGGTAATAATGTCAAAACAAATCATTATGCTAAGCTCCATCACATATGCGTATAAGGCGGAAGCCTGGCTTGCAAAACAGGGGGTCAAAGCCTATGTGCATCGGGTGCCGCAGCAGCTGAGGACACACGGCTGCGGCTATGGCGTGCAGGTGAAGGGGGACACCCTTGCCGCTGCCTCCATGCTGCAAAGCGCGGGCTTTCCCATTGGTGAGATCATAGGCTGATACCCGATAGGGGAATCGCCCGTAACCGGCTTCCCCTTATAGAGCTGTAGCATTAAAAGGTGCAAAGGGGAAGCCTCTGCACCTTTTGTCCATAGGAAGGGTGTGTTTTAACTTGGTTTATTTTGACAATGCCGCAACTACATTTCCGAAGCCCGCCGCCGTGACGCGGGCGGTGCAGCAGGCGGTCACGGTGTACGGCGGAAATGCGGGGAGAAGCGGCCATGCCATCTCGATGAAAACGGCACAGATGATTTTCGAGGTGCGGCGAGAGCTGGCGGATTTTTTCCATACCGATGTGGAGCAGGTCATCTTCACCTACAACTGCACCATGTCGCTCAATATGGCGATCAAGGGGGTGCTGGCGGGCGGCGGACACGCCGTTTGCTCCATACTGGACCACAATTCGGTGCTCCGTCCGCTCCATGCGCTGGCAGGTCACCCCTCGCACAGCTTTACCGCCGTTCCGGTCTATGAGGGCGATGAGGAAGCGACCCTCAAAGGGTTCGAGAGCGCGATCCGTCCGGATACCAAGGCGATCGTCTGCACCCACGGCTCCAATGTAAACGGCGTGATACTGCCGATCAAGGCGCTCGGTGAACTGGCGCATCGGCACGGACTGCTTTTCATCGTGGACGCCGCGCAGAGCGCGGGCGTTTTGCCGATCGACATGGATCGGCTGAGGATCGACATTCTCTGCACGGCGGGTCATAAGGGCTTGTACGGGATCACCGGCACCGGACTGATGATCCTTCGGTCGGGGCTTACGATCCCCACTCTGCTGGAGGGCGGAACGGGAAGCGCGTCGATCCGGCTCGATCAGCCGGAGTTCCTGCCGGACCGGTTTGAAAGCGGCACGGTCGGCAGCGTGGGGGTCGCTTCCCTCGGAGCGGGTCTGCGCTTTTTAAAAAGCCGCGGACTGCAAACAATCTACCGGCATGAGATGCGGCTGTCCAAAAAGCTCTGGCGTTTTTGTCGGGACTGTTCGGGGATCAGCACGGTCAACAAGACCTTTGAGACAGACACGCATCTGCCGGTGGTCTCCTTTGCGATCGAGGGGGTGTCCTCGGTCGAGGCGGTGGAACGGCTGAGCGAGCGGGGCTTTGCGCTGCGCGGCGGGCTTCACTGTGCGCCTTTGGCGCATCAGATGATGGGAACGACCGAAAACGGACTGATCCGTTTTTCGCCCTCCGCCTTTTCCACCGAGGAGTCGGTGGATCGGCTGATTTACACCCTTTCCGTCATGACCGGAAAATAATACCTGATTTTTCTCTCTGCGGTTGCAATTTGCATGAAATTGTGCTATACTTGCATAAAGTATCCGTGATGAGATAAATCGGGAGGTGAGCGCATGCTGCTGGCAATCGACTGGTCGTCCATTCTGGCGATCTTGCGGGATTTCCGCATTTCCGATCTGATCGACATTTTGTTGGTCAGCTATCTGATCTATAAAGGGATTCGCATCGTCCGCGAAACCAGAGCCATGCAGCTTGCCAAGGGCATCTTTTTGCTGGTGATCCTCTATCTGCTGGCGCTTTGGCTCAATCTTTACACCATGCGCTTTTTCCTCGATTACCTGCTCCAGATCGGCGTGATCGCCATCATCGTGATCTTTCAGCCGGAGCTTCGCCGCGTGCTGGAACGCATGGGGCGCACCAAGCTCATCACCCCTTCCGGTATGCTCTCCAATGCGGGCGATCGGGTCGGTGATTCCCTTCAGGTGATCGCCGGCGCCGCCTATGATCTTTCCAAGACCAAAACCGGCGCGCTGATCGTCATGGAGCGGCAGACCAAATTGGGGGAGCAGATCGCGACCGGTGTTTTGATCGACGCACTTCCCACAAAGTCTCTTTTGGGCAGCCTGTTTTTCCCCAATTCCCCGTTGCACGACGGAGCGGTCGTGATACGGGAAGGGCGGATTCATGCGGCGGGCTGCTTTTTGCCACGTCCGCAGAATGAGGAGCTGATCGACCACCAGCTCGGTTCGCGGCACCGCGCCGCGATCGGCATGAGTGAAAACTCCGACGCGATTGTGATTATCGTTTCGGAGGAAACCGGCGTCATATCGGTTGCGGAGGGCAGCAGGCTGATCCGCGACTTTACACAGGAAAGCCTTTTGGCATACTTACAGGAGCGTATGCTGCCGGATCAGACGGATAAGGAAAAGAAAATCGGATTTTGGAAGGTGAAGAAAAAATGAAGCTGAAAGACCTTCCCTCCAAGCTGCAGCTGACAAAGCTGTTCAATAACCGGCAGTTTGTGCTGCTCTTTTCGGTCGTGCTGGCGTTTGTCTGCTGGTTTGCCATTGCGGTCAACCGCAGCGACGATTATCAGGTCACGGTTGCCGATGTTCCCGTTACCATTCCGGCGGTCAACGGGCTCACCCCCGTTTTTGATGAGACGCCCACCGTTCGCGTGACGGTGGTGGGCGCGCGTTCGGTCGTCAGCCGGCTGGACGCCGATGATTTTTCGGTCAATGTTCCGGTGACCGGTATCACCACCGCGGGCGATACGGTTTTGCCGGTGGTCGCTTCTCAGGCGGTGCATAACGACAGCTACCGGATCACCTCGGTCGAACCGGCGACCTTTTCGATCCTGTTTGATCACCAGATCACCACCGACCGGCAGATCGAGGTGCAGGCAAACGAGGTGCAGGCGGCGGACGGCTATATCCGTCAGGCGCCCTATACCAGCGTGAACTCGGTGTCGATCACCGGTCCACAGCGGGAGCTGGAGCAGATCAGCCGTCTGGTGGCAACACCTGCGTCCTCGTCCTCCTCGCCGCGCACCGAGGCGCTGGTCTCGGAGGCAAAGCTGACCGCCTATGACGCACAGGGTAATCCTCTGAGCGATACGCACTGGACCTATGATAAAACGGACATCACATTAACGGTGCCGATCTATCGCCGGAAAACCGTTCCGCTGACCTTCTCGTTTTCCAATACGCCCAACGGGCTTTCTTCCGATGATTTGATGAAAACGATCCCCTATACGATGTCTGTCACCGAGATCGAGCTGGCGCTTCCGCCCGAAAGTGCCGACGCGGTGACCAGCATCAATCTGGGGCAGATCGATTGCAGCACGCTGGACCCCGCCAATTACACCTACACCATGAATCTGCGGCTCCCCAGCGGCTATGTGAATATCCAGAATATTCAGCAGGTGACGGTCACATTTGATATGGCGAATTTCTCTTCCTCCCGTTTCACAGTCACCAATCTTCGCATTTTGAATCTCAGCTCGGATCGAAGCGCCACCTTTGCTTCGGCAGTGCTGGAGAACGTCAAGGTGGTCGGTCGAGCCGATCTGATCGCGGAGCTTCAGTCGGAGGATATCTCCGTCGGCGTGGACTTTGCGAACGTCGCTTCTGTCAAGACCGGAGAAATGGAAATGCCGGCGGTGCTGATCACCGAGAAAAACCGCGTTTTGTGGTTGTACGGCAGCTATTCGCTGGTCGTCAACCTGTCCTGAGTGCGGGGGTCAGCCGGTGGCTATTCTGGTCAGTGATCTCCGCCTGCCGTTTACCCTGCCGCAGGAGGAAGCCGTTTTCACGGCTGTAAAGCGTCTTTCCCTGCCGCGGAGCTGTAATCCGCGCGGACAAGTGATCAAACGGGCGGTAGATGCGCGTCACCGCCATGCCATCACCTTTGTCTATACCGTTTTGGTCACGACCGATGCTTTGCCGGAGGAAGAACAAAACTTCGTGTCAAAAGCGGGAAGCGGCAATATCCGCTATACCGAACCGGCAAAGCCGTGGGAGCTTGCCTGCGGAAGCACACCGCTTGGCGGACCTGTTGTCATCGCCGGATTCGGTCCTGCGGGAATGTTTGCGGCGCTTTCGCTGATCGAGCACGGCTATCCCGTGGTGATCTTGGAGCGAGGCGGCGAGGTGGACGAGCGTGTGCACGCAATCAACCGCTATTGGAACGGCGGTGCGCTCGATTCGGAGAACAATGTGCAGTATGGGGAGGGCGGCGCCGGCACCTTTTCGGACGGCAAGCTGACCACCCGCATTTCCGACCCGCGCTGCCGGTACATATTGGAACAGTTTGTGCGATTCGGCGCGCCACAGGAGATTCTCTGGGACGCGAAACCGCATATCGGGACCGATCTGCTGCGGGATATTGTCAAACGGATTCGACAGGAGATCGTCCGGCTGGGAGGCGAAATTCATTTTCACACCAAGCTGGACGGCTTGCGGCTGACTAACTCCGGTGTGTCCGGCATATCTGCAAACGGGCGGTTTTTCCCGACAAGTCACTTGATTTTGGCAATCGGTCACAGTGCCGAGGATACCTACCGTATGCTTCACCGGCAGGGTGTCACGGTTTTGCCGAAGCCCTTTTCGGTCGGCATGCGGATCGAGCATCTGCAATCGGATATCGACCGTATCCTCTACGGTGATTTTGCCGGTCACCCCGCGCTTCCAAAGGGGAGCTATGCGCTTTCCTATCGGAAAGGGGAGCGGGCGGTTTATACCTTTTGTATGTGCCCGGGCGGTATGGTAGTGCCGGCGGCGTCCTCTTTCGATAGTATCGTGACAAACGGCATGAGCAACTATGCCCGCGATGGGGAAAACGCCAATTCCGCTTTGGTGGTGTCGGTTTCTCCGGCGGATTTCGGCTCCGGCGCCTTTGACGGCTTTTTGTTTCAGCGCCGTCTGGAGCACTCTGCAGACCGGCTGGGGAAAGGGCTTGCCCCCGCCGTCACGGTGGGCGCGTTTCTCGATCATCGACCGGAGTTTGCTCCCAAAAAGGTCATGCCCAGCTATCCGCGCGGCGTGACGGCATTTGACCCCGATGCGCTCTTTCCTCCTTTTGTCACCGAAATGATGCGGGAGGGACTGCGGCAGTTTGACAGAAAGCTGCATGGCTTTTGCGATCCAGACGCGGTGCTGACAGGTCCCGAGACCCGCACCTCGTCACCGGTCAGTATTCCGCGGGACGAGCTTTGTCAGGCGGCGGGTATCGCCGGACTTTATCCCTGCGGGGAAGGTCCCGGCAAGGCGGGCGGGATCATGAGCGCCGCCGTGGACGGGCTTCGTGTTGCCGAGTCGATCATGAAGCGGTATGCACCCAAAAAATAAAAAAACGTCGGAGCAAAGCGAACTTTACTCCGACGTGGTGGAGACAAATGGACTTGAACCATCGACCCCCTGCATGTCAAGCAGGTACTCTAACCAGCTGAGCTATGCCTCCACAACAAGATGTATTATATCACAGCATTTTTTCTTTGTAAAGAGAAAATTTAATTTTTAAGGGAGGAATTGTATGAAACGCAAGAACTATCTTGACTGGGATGCCTACTTCATGGGGATCGCCTTGCTCTCCGCCGAACGGAGCAAGGACGATTCCACACAGGTCGGCGCCTGCATCGTGGACGACAATAAGAAGATTCTTTCGGTCGGCTATAACGGAATGCCGACCGGCTGCAGCGACGACCGTATGCCGTGGAGCAGAGAGGGCGAGCCGCTTCATACCAAATACCTCTACGTCTGCCACGCGGAGCTCAACGCCATTCTCAACAGCGGCGGACAAAGCCTGCAGGGAGCACGGCTGTATGTCACTCTTTTTCCCTGCAACGAGTGCGTGAAAGCCATCATTCAAAGCGGGATTCGGGAGATCATCTATCTTTCGGACAAGTACTGCGATACAGTTGAGAACACGGCGGCAAAAATGATGCTGGATATGGTGGGGATCAGCTATCGGGCATACACGCCTTCCTCGCATGAGGTCGTTTTGTCGCTGTAAATCAGTAAAAGTGTGAAAAACCTCTTGCGCCTATGGAAAAATAATAGTATAATAATGGTATCTTAGATGATCCCGCAGGGCATCAAACTGAAAGGAGAGTACATAGATGAACTATTCAAGAGAAGTAGAGAAGATGTGTCCCCTTATCAAGGGTACCGATCACGGTCCCGCACCGATTCCCGAAGAGGGTAAGTGGGTACAGGCAAGGGAGATCAAGGATATCTCCGGTCTGACGCACGGCATCGGCTGGTGTGCGCCGCAGCAGGGCGGCTGCAAGCTGACCCTCAATGTCAAGGAAGGGATCATCGAGGAAGCACTGGTGGAAACGATCGGCTGCTCCGGTATGACCCACTCTGCCGCCATGGCGTCCGAGATTCTGATCGGCAAGACCATTTTGGAAGCACTGAATACCGACCTGGTCTGTGATGCGATCAACACCGCCATGCGGGAGCTGTTTTTGCAGATCGTTTACGGCCGTACCCAGACTGCTTTTTCCGAGGACGGGCTTCCCATCGGCGCCGGTCTGGAGGACTTGGGCAAGGGGCTGCGCTCGCAGACCGGTACTACCTATGCGACCCGCGCGAAGGGACCGCGCTATCTCGAGCTTGCCGAGGGCTATATCACCAAGGTCGCGGTGGACGAGAACGATACGATCATCGGTTACAAGTTTGTACATCTCGGCAAAATGATGGATATGATCAAAAAGGGCATGGACGCCAATGAAGCGGTCGAGAAGGCAAGCGGTCAGTACGGCCGCGTGGACGACGCCGTGAAACTGATCGATCCCCGCGAAGAATAATCAGGTGTTCTGAAGGAGGTAGACGAAATGGCTTTGTTTGAAAGTTACGAGAGAAGAATCGACCAAATCAACGCCGAGCTTGCGAAGCACGGCATTTCCTCCATCGAGGAGGCGCGCGCGATCTGCGAGGAAAAGGGCGTTGACGCGTATAATATCGTCAAGGGCGTTCAGCCGATCTGCTTTGAAAATGCCTGCTGGGCTTATACCGTGGGCTGCGCGATCGCGATCAAGGACAATGTGAAGTCGGCGGCGGAGGCTGCCGAGAAGATCGGCGTCGGCTTGCAGTCCTTCTGCATTCCCGGGTCGGTCGCGGACGACCGGAAGGTCGGTCTCGGCCACGGCAACCTCGGCGCCATGCTCCTGCGGGAGGAAACCAAGTGCTTTGCTTTCCTCGCAGGGCATGAGTCCTTTGCGGCGGCAGAGGGCGCGATCGGTCTGGCAAAGAGCGCCAACAGGGCGCGGAAGGAGCCGCTGCGGGTCATTCTCAACGGACTCGGCAAGGACGCGGCGAAGATCATCTCCCGTATCAACGGCTTCACCTATGTGCAGACCAAGTTTGATTATTACACCCGCGAGGTCACCGTTGTGAGCGAGACCGCTTATTCGACGGGTGAGCGGAGCAAGGTGCGCTGCTACGGTGCCGACGATGTCCGTGAGGGCGTTGCCATCATGCACATGGAGGGCGTGGACGTCTCCATCACCGGTAACTCCACCAACCCCACCCGCTTCCAGCACCCGGTAGCCGGCACTTATAAGAAAGAGTGCATCGAGCAGGGCAAGAAGTACTTCTCGGTCGCGTCGGGCGGCGGTACCGGACGTACCCTGCACCCGGATAACATGGCGGCAGGTCCGGCTTCTTACGGCATGACCGACACCATGGGTCGTATGCACTCCGACGCACAGTTTGCAGGTTCCTCCTCCGTTCCGGCTCATGTTGAGATGATGGGTCTGATCGGTATGGGCAACAACCCGATGGTCGGCGCCACCGTCGCCTGCGCTGTCGCAGTTGAGGAAGCACTCAAGAACGCATAAGATGACAAAACCAGGGGCTTCCGGCGTTCTGCCGGAAGTCTCTTTTCTTTGGGGAAAGGGGGCGATGTTCGTGGTGATAGTCACCGTCATACTCATCATTCTGGCAGCTTGCACCGTCTTTCTGTGGGCGGAAAACAATCTGTTGCAGGTTTCCCGCCATACACTCCCCCTGCTGACCGAGGGAAAGGTGCGGATCGTGCATCTTTCCGATCTTCATGATAAAACCTTTGGCAAGGAGAATAAAAAACTCCTTTCAAAGGTAAAAAAGTTAAACCCTGATCTGATCTGCTATACCGGCGATCTCAACCGCAGGCATACGCTCGGTCATTATCATAACGGCACCGCTTTTCTCCGCGCCTTGTGCGGGATCGCGCCGACTTTGTATGCCTTCGGCAATCATGAGGTCATGGGGGAGGAGCAAAGCGCCATTCTCGCCGAGCTTGAGGGCAGCGGCGTGATCCTGCTGCAAAACAGCAGTGAAGATTTTCGGATAAATGGGGCAACACTTTCCGTTTTTGGGCTGGACGCCGCACTTAGAAAGCCTGCCTTTGTCGCACTTTGTATGGAGCAGTTTGCCGCACAGTCGTCCGGCTGCCGGATCGTGCTTTGCCATTATCCGCAGTTTTTTACGGATAACGAGCATGTCAACCTGTCGGATTATCCGGTCGATCTTGTCCTTGCCGGTCATGCACACGGCGGACAGGTGCGGCTGTTCGGGCGCGGGCTCTTTGCGCCGGAGCAGGGGATATTCCCGAAATATACCGCCGGTCTCCACCGGAAAAACGGTTCGGGTATGATCATAAGCCGTGGTCTGGGCAGCAGTACCTTTCCGTTTCGGGTCTTTAACCGCCCCGAAATCGTGGTGATTGACCTGACGGAGCAGGATTAAAAGGAGAAATTTTGAAAAAATGCTTGCTTTTCCGAAAAAAACCTGCTATGATATATAAGTTATCGCAAGGAAACAGTTGTTGAAGGAGGTGCAAACCATGGCGAAATGTGATATCTGCGGGAAGGGCGTTTCCTTTGGCATTAAGGTTTCTCACTCCCACCGTCGTTCCAATCGGGCATGGAAGCCGAATGTGAAGAAGGTCAAGGCTGTCGTGAACGGCAAGCCGTGCCGTATCCATGTCTGCACACGCTGCCTGCGTTCCAATAAGGTGACCCGCGCCGTGTAAAAGACGCAAAATGAAACCCGATACCGCCGTGTATCGGGTTTTAATTTTGGCAGACCGCAAAAAAGTGTTGACAACCGGCTCGCAGTCTGATATACTATTTTAGAAAACAAAGCAGAACAGTCCCTGTTCTCACCTGTGCGCGTTTTGTGCGTACTGTGTCAATCGCAACGGATCGCCGTATAGCGGCATCTTTTTGTTGACAAGCGTGAGCGGGAAGCTGCTCACGCTTTTGTTTGCCGAAAAAGATACGGCGACCAATGGAGGTGCTTATCATCAACAAAAAAGAGATGCCCATCAATGAGGAAATCCGTGACAAGGAAGTGCGGGTAGTCGATGAAACCGGCGCGCAGCTCGGTATCATGGATATCAAGCGTGCGATGAATCTCGCCATGGAGCGCAATCTGGACCTGGTCAAGATCGCGCCGCAGGCGCAGCCGCCGGTATGCCGCATCATGGATTACGGGAAGTTCCGCTTTGAACGGGCAAAGAGCGAAAAGGAAGCGCGGAAGAAGCAGAAAACCGTGGAGGTCAAAGAAGTGCGTATGTCACTGAATATTGACGTTCACGACTTCAACACCAAGGCGAACCACGCGATCAAGTTTTTGCAATCGGGTGACAAGGTGAAGGTGTCCGTGCGTTTTCGCGGCCGTGAGATGACCCACACCAATCTGGGGAAGGATCTGCTGGACCGTTTTCGGGAGGCAGTGGCGGATCACGGAGCTGTTGAGAAGGAGCCGAAGATGGAAGGCCGGAGTATGGCGATGTTTATTGCACCCAAGGCTGCAAAGTAAGGAGGAATTACCAATGCCGAAAATCAAAACACACAGCGGTGCCAAAAAGCGTTTTAAGGTATCGAAAAACGGGAAGATCAAAAGGGCGCACGCCTATCGTTCGCACATTTTGAACAAGAAGACCACCAAGCGTAAGAGAGGCCTGCGGAAGGCGGCATATGCGGACGCGAGCAATGCTGCAACGCTGAAGCTGCTGATCCCGTATAAATAAGATATCACGGTAAGACCGATTTTGGAGGTATAGAAAATGGCTCGTATCAAAGGCGCTATGGCGACGCGGAAAAGAAGGAAAAAGACATTAAAGCTGGCAAAGGGCTATTGGGGCGGCAAGAGCAAGCTGTTTAAGACTGCGAAGGAAGCCGTTATGAAGTCCGGTCAGTATGCCTATATCGGCAGAAAGCAGAAGAAGCGTGATTTTCGGAGACTTTGGATCACCAGAATTTCTGCCGGCTGCAAGATGAACGGCATGAACTATTCCACCTTTATGAACGGACTCAAGAAGGCAGGCGTCACCCTCAACCGCAAGATGCTGTCCGAGATCGCCTTGCATGATGAGGCGGCGTTCACCGCCCTGTGCGAGAAGGCAAAGGCGGCACTGTAATAGTCAGTTGATATTGCGTCCAGACTCTACTCTGGGCGCAATTTTCGTGCGAAGGGAGCTTGTGATGGAGCGTATCACATCAAGGGAAAACCGGTGGGTCAAGCAGTATACAAAGCTCCTGTCCTCACGCCGCGCCCGCAGGGAAACGGGGGAGTTTACGGCGGAGGGCGTTCGGCTGGTCGGTGAGGCGGCCGCATACGGTACGCCGGTTGCAGTGTTTTATACCGAGGAGTGTTTGGCGCGCTTTCCGCAGCAGCTTTCCCCGATCCTTTCGCAGACAAAGCGGCAATTTCTGATTACCCCGTCGGTGGCTCTAAAGCTGTCGGATACCAAGCTGCCGCAGGGCGTGTTTGCGATCGTAAAGCAGCCGGTGGATCGGGTTGATCCCACTGCTTTGCGGGAAAAGGGACGGTATGTGATGCTCTGCGGCATACAGGATCCCGGCAATCTCGGCACCGTGTTCCGCACGGCGGAGGCATTGGGGCTTGACGGCGTTTTGCTGGACGAAGCGTGCTGTGATCCGCTTTCGCCCAAGGCGGTGCGGGGGAGCATGGGGGCGGTGTTCCGCCTGCCGTTTGGCAGTGCGGCGCTTTCCGACCTGACCTTTGGTCTTCCGACCTATGCCGCCGTTTTGTCGGCGGACGCCAAAAGTATAACCGATTGTGATTTTTCCGAGGGCGGCGTCATGCTGATCGGAAACGAAGGAAACGGCTTGCCCGATGAGGTCATAGAAGCGGCTTCTCACCGGATCACCATACCGATGGTAGGCTGTGCGGAGTCCCTCAATGCGGCGGCGGCAGCCGCCATTCTGCTTTGGGAGATGTGCAAAAAAGGAGGGGCAAAATGACAGATCGTGAAGCATACCTCTGGCTTTCGCAGGTGTTCCCCTGTGGGAGCAATAAACCCATGGAGCTGCTCCGCCGTTATCACAGTCCGCTGACGGTTTACGAACAGCGGAAAGAGATTCGTGACGATTTTCTGCTCAAGCAGGATATCGAGCTGCTGCGGCGGGCGGATATTTCCCGCGCCGCCAAAATCGCGGAGGATTGCCGCCGGTTGAAGATTAAAATTATCACCATGGCGGACGAGGAGTATCCCGAACGGCTGCGGCAAATCTACGGTCCGCCCTGTGCGCTTTATCTTTTGGGGGATCCTGCCGATCTGGGCGATCGGGTGACGATTACGGTGGTGGGACCAAGGCGTTCCACCGAATACGGCTTGCAGGTCGCCGCACGGCTGAGCATGGAGCTGGCGGAATGCGGCTGCGTGATTGTCAGCGGCTGCGCGGCAGGGGTGGACAGCTATGCCCATATGGGCGCGATCAAGGGAGGCGGCAGAACGGTCGGCGTAGCGGCGTGCGGCTTAGATGTCAACTATCCCGCCGCGACCCGCGACGTCAAGCGGCAGATTTGCCGTCACGGTGCGCTGATCAGCGAGCTGCCGCCCGGAACACCTCCCAGTCGGGAGATATTCCATCATCGCAACCGGCTGATGAGCGGCTTGTCCCTCGGCGTTGTGGTGGCGGAAGCGCATGGAAAAAGCGGCGCGCTGATTACGGCGAATCACGGGATCGAGCAGGGGAGAGATATCTTTGTCGTCCCGCCGCATGATATTTTCTCGGCGGCATATGTCGGCTCGGTTCGGTATCTGCGGGACGGCGCCAAGCCGGTATACGGCACACGGGACATTCTCGAAGAATATCTAAACGAGTATGCCGATCAGCTGGATATGAAGCGGGCGGAAGAGCTTTTTGCCGATCCCACCGAGGTGCGGGAGGAAACGACCGCCGTACTGCCGGCGGACAGGCAGCAGGAGCGAGTGCAGAGGGCGGAAAAGCCGAAGCAGGAGGAACCTCCGCTCGATCAGAAGGACCCTCCGCCCGACGATCTCAGCGAAGACGGAAAGCTGGTTTACGAGGCGTTGGAATTTATGCCGCAGTATGTGGATATACTGGCAGAGAAAACAAAGCTGCCGGCAGGACGCCTGCTGGCGACCTTGACCGAGCTGGAGATCGCCGGACTGGCGCATTGTTATTCCGGCAAGCGGTATGGGCTGCTGCGGCGCGGCAGCTTTCGGGATATATCGTCCGATGAATGATAGAAAGGAGTGCCGCCAATGGCAAAGCTGGTCATTGTAGAGTCACCCGCCAAAGCGAAAACGATCAAAAAATATCTGGGCAGGGGCTATCGGGTGGTGGCGTCTATGGGTCATGTGCGCGACCTGCCCAAATCGAAGCTGGGCGTGGATATCGAGCATCATTTTGAGCCCCAGTATATCAATATTAAAGGAAAGGGCGAGCTGATCAAAACCCTCAAAAAAGAGGCGAAGAACAGCGACGAGGTCTTTTTGGCGTCCGACCCCGACCGCGAGGGGGAGGCGATCGCATGGCATCTGTCCAATCTGCTGGCGCTGGACGAGTCGGCGGCAAATCGTGTCACCTTTCATGAGATGACCAAAAGCGGGGTCAAAAGCGGCATGGCAAACCGCCGTCAGATCGACCGAAATTTGGTGAACGCGCAGCAGGCGCGGCGGATTTTGGATCGGATCGTCGGCTATCAGCTTAGCCCCTTTTTGTGGAGAAAGGTGCGCCGCGGTCTGTCGGCGGGGCGTGTGCAGTCGGTCACGGTGCGTATGATCGTGGATCGCGAGGAAGAAATACGCGCCTTTACGCCGGAGGAATACTGGACGCTGGACGCGGTGCTTTTGGCGGAAGGCGGCAGCTTCTCCGCCCGCTTTTACGGGAAGGACGGAAAAAAACTGCCGGTTTCCAATCAGGCGGAAAGCGATGCGCTCCTTCAAAAGCTGCGGCAGGCGGCATACACCGTTGGCGGCGTGAAAAAAGGCATGCGGAAAAAATCTCCCGCACCGCCGTTTAGCACCTCCACTTTGCAGCAGGAAGCCTCCCGTAAGCTGGGCTTTCAGGCTGCGCGCACCATGCGCGCGGCGCAGGAGCTGTATGAGGGTGTCGATGTCGCCGGAATGGGCGCCGTAGGTCTGATTACCTATATGAGAACCGACTCCCTGCGGATCTCCGCCGAAGCGCAGTCCGCCGCGTCGGCATATATCGCAAATCGGTACGGTGAAGCCTATCTGCCGGAGCGCCCGAGACAGTATAAGTCCCGCGGTAACGCGCAGGACGCGCATGAGGCGATCCGTCCCACCATGCCCGATTTGACGCCGGATCAACTGAAAGACACCTTGACGGCAGATCAGTATAAGCTGTATCGGCTGATCTGGTCGCGGTTTATCGCAAGCCAGATGGCAAACGCGGTCTATGATACCGTGAACGCCGATATTCTGGCGGACGGCTATCTGTTCAAGGCGTCGGGTCATACCGTCCGGTTTGACGGCTATACCGTGCTGTATGAGGAAGGCAAGGACGAGGAAAAGGAGGACGGCGGCGCGCTGCCCGAGCTGAAAAAAGGCGACGCCCTCACTCTGCGGGAGCTGACCGGCAATCAGCATTTCACCCAACCTCCGGCTCGGTTTACCGAGGCGACCCTCATCAAAACGATGGAGGAAAACGGCATCGGGCGTCCGTCCACCTATGCGCCGACCATCACCACCATCGTGCAGCGGAATTATGTGGAGCGGGAGGGCAGAAGTTTAAAACCCACCGCGTTGGGCGAGGTCACCACAAAGCTGATGAAGGAGCATTTCAGCCGGATCGTGGACGAGGAATTTACCGCCCGCATGGAAAAGGAGCTGGACGAGGTAGAGCTGGGCAAGCAGGACTGGGTTGCCATGCTGGAGCAGTTTTACGACGGCTTTTCCGACGACCTGCAAAAGGCGGAGGAGGAGATGAAGGACACCCGCGTGAAGGTGCCGGACGAGGAAACCGACGAGGTCTGCGAGCTTTGCGGACGGAAGATGGTTATCAAAATCGGGCGGTTCGGACCTTTTCTGGCGTGTCCGGGCTTTCCCGAGTGCAAAAACACCCGCCGTATCGTGCAGGATACCGGCGGCGTGTGCCCCAAGTGCGGGAAGCGTATTCTGGTGCGCCGCTCGAAGAAGGGGAAAACCTATTACGGTTGTGAGGACAATCCCCGCTGTGATTTTATGACATGGGATCGACCGATCAAGGAAAAATGTCCCAACTGTGGCGGCACACTCCTGAAAAAGGACGGGAGAAACGCCCGCATTTACTGTGCAAACGAGGACTGCGGCTATCAGCGTAAGCCCGAACCGCCAAAGCCGGAGGAAGCCGAATGAACTGCCATGTGATCGGTGCGGGGCTTGCCGGCTGTGAAGCGGCGTGGCAGCTTGCTCGGGCGGGTATTGACGTTTTGTTATATGAGATGAAGCCGGTGAAGTTTTCACCGGCACATCATTATGCGGGCTTTGCGGAGCTTGTCTGCTCCAACTCCCTCAAAGCGGCGCGGGTTTCTACCGCCGCCGGCTTGCTGAAGGAGGAGATGCGGCGGCTCGGCTCCGTCACTCTCGCCGCCGCCGCTAAAGCACAGGTGCCGGCGGGCGGCGCTTTGGCGGTGGATCGCATTCTTTTTTCCGATCTGGTCACAAAGGCGATCCGCTCTCACCCGCATATCAAGGTCGTGACCGGTGAGGTCACGTCACTGCCCGAAGGAAACGTCATCGTGGCAACAGGACCCTTGACCTCCGACAGCTTAGCGGAGCATCTGCGTGACCTTTGCGGCGGGCAGTATTTGAGTTTTTACGATGCGGCGGCGCCGATCATCACGGCGGACAGCATCGACAGGGAAATTGTCTTTGCCGCCTCCCGCTACGGAAAAGGGGAGGACGACTACTTAAACTGCCCGATGGATCGGGAGGAGTACGAGCGGTTTTATGAAGCACTGATCGGCGCTGAGCAGGCGCCGCTCAAGGAGTTTGACCGGCGGGATTTCACCGTTTATGAGGGCTGTATGCCGATCGAAGTGATGGCGCGGCGGGGTGGTGATACGATACGGTTCGGTCCTCTTAAACCGGTCGGACTGCGGGACCCCCGTACCGGAAAACGCCCTTGGGCAGTGGTACAGCTTCGGGCGGAAAATCGGGAAGGGACGCTTTATAATCTGGTCGGATTTCAAACCAATCTGAAATTTTCGGAGCAAAAGCGGGTGTTTTCGCTGATCCCAGGACTTGCCGATGCGGAGTTCGCGCGGTACGGCGTGATGCACCGAAACACCTTTTTGGATAGTCCCCGTCTGCTGGAGAGCACCTTTGCCCTGCGGGCAGAGCCGTGCATCTCCTTTGCCGGACAGATCACCGGCGTGGAGGGGTATATGGAATCGGCGGCGTCCGGACTGCTGGCAGGCTTGCAGACCGCTCGCCGTATGCGGGGTATGCCGCCATTATCCTTGCCGAAAGTGACCATGCTGGGTGCGCTGACGGCGTATATCAGCGACCCGTCGGTCGTGGAGTTTCAGCCGATGGGGGCGAATATGGGAATCCTGCCGCCTCTGCCCGAACGGGTACGGGGGAAGCAGGAGCGGTATGCCGCTTTGGCAAACCGTTCGCTTGCGGCGCTGGATCAGCTTTTGTCGGCGGAAAAATTGAATCGCGGCTCGGGCTGGTGAAGCCAGAGCGCCGCGGCGACAGAAGCAAGCACGGCATAGGGATCGGCGCGATCCGTCTTGACCGCGATTTCCATCGGCTCTATGACGCTGCCAAAGCAGTCGGTCATGCGGCGCTGTAAGGAGATCATGCTGCGCTCCGGCGTGATGCTCGAAAAGGAAAGCGATCCCTCATGCCCGCCGCAGGCGATCCCCTGCGGGCAAAGTCCGATCAGCTTTTTGGGCAGCGGCTTTTCCACCGAGAACACCGTTGTGGTGTGGGGCGGCACACACAGCCGCTTTAGGTTACGGTGGCGTTTGAGCAAAACAAGGCAGCACTCGTTCTGCCGGAGGGTGAGCTCGGGTGTGTCGATCAAAAGCACCGGCGCACCGCCGCCTTTTGTCAGAATGCGGTTTTTCTCCAGTAATGTGACCCGATAGCGATCCGACAGGGTGCGAAACAACGGTTTGGTGATGCTTTTATCCTTTTCATTCCCGAACAGGATCACGGTTGGCAGCATTGGGCAACTCCTTTTTGAAACGGAAGGCGGTGACAGCAGTGAAAAAGGGCGCTGTATGGGCAGGATTAGTATGCGTATTGCTGGCGGGCTTCATACTTTGGGACCTGTTTGCACACAGAAAAGCCGAGCCGTACCGTACCTCCGATTATTTGATGGACACCTATGTGACCCAAACGGTCTATGACGGGGACGCCAAAGCGGCTGCCGATGCGGTGCGGGAACTGATTCAAACGGAAGAAGCGCATTTCTCCCGTTATCTTGATACCTCCGACATCGGCAGGATCAACGCTTCGGCTGGAGAACCGGTCGCCGTTTCGCCCGAAACGGTGTCACTTTTGTCGGAGTGCCGCGCGTTTGCGGCACGCTTCCCCGAGCTAAACGGCTTTGCCCTGACAGTCGGGAGCCTTGTAGACCTATGGGGCTTCGGCACCGATGCACCGCACCTGCCGGACGAAAGCGCGATTGCCGCGGCAGTCGGCAGGATCGGGGACAACGCTTTGACTGTTTCCGATCAGATCACTTTGCCGCTTTCAGCCGGACGGCTTGACCTCGGCGGCGTGGCAAAGGGATATGCCGCGGGTCAGGCACTTTCGGTTTACCGTGCGCATGGTGTGACCAGCGCGGTGCTGTCATTGGGCGGAAATATCGCGGTGCTGGGTCAGCACCCAGACGGCGTTCCGTTTGAGATCGGTCTGCGCGATCCGTCCGGTACCAAGCAGGAGCTGGCGGGTCAATTTCGCATGACTGCCGACTGCGTGATCGCCACGACCGGCGGTTACGAACGATATTTTGAGGAAAACGGAGTCCGGTATCATCATGTGCTGGACCCGAAAACCGGCTATCCTGCCGACAGCGATCTGCTTTCGGTCACCGTCGTCTCACCAAACGGCGGGCTGGCGGATTATCTTTCCACCGCGTTGTTTGTCGGCGGAAAGCAGGCGGTGCTTACTCATCTGGACGGGGAGGATTACGCCGTACTGGCGATCGGTACCGACAAAACGATCTACCTGTCCGACCGCCTGCGGGACTGCTTTACACCGGAAAAGGGCTTTGCGCTCGCGGAGGTCACGCCATGAACCGACCTTTTTTTGCAAAACGCGATCTTTTCTGGGCGGCACTCGTCTTTGCCGCCGTGACGGTTGTATTCTGCCTTTTGACAAGGCAAAGTGGTTCGCCTTTGGTGGCGGAGGTGCGGGTCGAAGATCGGGTTGTTGCCGAGCTTCGGCTGACCGAAGCGGGCGTTTTTACCGATCCCCTCCTGCCCGATATGGTGATCGAAACGGATAAAGGCAGGGTGCGGGTGCGCTCGTCCGGCTGTCCCGATCAGGTCTGCGTTCACACCGGCTGGATCAGTCGGTCGGGAGAAGCGGCGGTCTGCCTGCCGAATCGGGTATCGGTCACGGTGCGGGCAGAGGATCAGGACAGATGGATCGCGGGGTGACGGTATGAAAACAAAAAATCCCGCATATTTTGTGGCGCGTATGGCGCTTTTGTTTGCACTCGCGGCACTTCTTTCGTTTCTGGAGGGTATGCTGCCCGCATTGCCGCTCCCGGGGGTAAAGCTGGGGCTGGCGCATATCGTCACCATGTATACCCTGTTTGCGTTCGGAATACGGGAGGGGGCGATTCTCGCTCTGCTGCGGGGCGGGCTTGCCTTTTTCACACGCGGCGCGGTCGCCGGACTGCTCAGCCTCACCGGCGGGGTTCTTTCCGCTTTGGTGATCTTCTGCCTGTTGCGGTCTACCCACTGCTCATTCTGGCTTCTCTCGGTCTGCGGCGCGCTCACGCATAATTTGTCGCAGCTTGTCGTTTCCATGCTTGTCATAGGGTCGTCGGTTGTGGTATACTATATACCGATACTGATGTTATCCGCCCTTGTAACCGGAACGCTTACCGCAGTCCTCTTGCGGGGCACTCTGCCCGCATTGAGCCGGATATCGTCAGAACTGGAAAGGATTGAGTATCATGTCCCTTCTCAACGGGAAAAGGATAAACGGCGTGACCGTTCGTCACGATAAAAACACCAAAAACGCCGTCACCACACCAATCCCACTGCCACAGCGGGTGACAATCCCGATGCAGCAGCATATGGGCGTTCCCTGCAAGCCTCTGGTCGAGGTGGGGGATCGGGTGCTGGTCGGGCAGAAGATCGGGGATACCGAGCATCTGTTTGCCGCACCGGTCCACAGCAGTGTGTCGGGCGAGGTGGAGGCACTCACCGAGATCGTTTTGCCGGGCGGCAAGCGGTCGCAGGCGGTGGTGATCCATGCGGACGGCAAGCAGGAGGAGTTCCCGCACAAAACGCCGACCATCACCACGGCGCAGGATTTCTTTACCGCCGTGCGGCGCTCCGGTCTGGTGGGGCTTGGCGGAGCGGGCTTCCCTGCTCATATGAAGCTCGCCTATAAAGATGTGGAGCGGCTGGATACGCTGGTGGTCAACGCGGCGGAATGTGAGCCGTATATCACCTCGGATTACCGCACCTGTATCGAAAGCGCCGAAGATGTGTTCGACGGGATCGAGGCGGTCATGCACTTTCTCGGGCTGACCCACTGCTTTATCGGGATCGAGAAAAACAAACCGGAGGCGATCGAAAAGCTCGGAAAGATCTGCAAGGCGGATTCCCGTATTCGGGTCGTTCCGCTGCCCGCACGCTATCCGCAGGGTGCGGAAAAGGTGCTGATCTACCAGACCACCGGACGGACGGTGCGCGCCGGCAGCCTGCCGGCAGACAGCGGCGTGATGATGCAGAATGTGTCCTCCATCGCGTTTCTGGCGGATTATCTGAGGCGGGGCAGACCGCTGATCGAACGGTTCATCACGGTGGACGGCACCGCCGTAGAACGTCCCGGGAATTACTCCGTGCCGGTCGGCACATCGATTCGTGAGGTGCTCGAATACTGCGGCGGCTTTGAAAAGGCGACACAGATTTTAAGCGGAGGTCCGATGATGGGCTCGGCGGTTGCCGATCCCGAAATGCCGGTCACCAAAACCTGCAATGCGCTGTTGGCGTTTACCGAGCCGGAGGATTTTGCACTTTCCGCTACCGACTGTATCCGCTGCGGCAGATGCACCGCCGCCTGCCCGATGGGGCTGCGCCCCGGTATGCTGGAGGACGCCTATGACAAGCGGGATACGGCACAGCTTCGCGCTCTGTCGGTAACTCTCTGCGTCGGCTGCGGCAGCTGCAGCTATGTCTGTCCGGCGGGCAGACCGCTTTCTCAGAAAAATGTGTTGGCAAAGGATCTGCTCCGAAAGGAGGGGAACTGAGCTTGGAAGCTCTTATCGTTTCACAATCACCTCACCGGCACAGCGGGGTCACCACACCGGTCATCATGCGGGACGTGCTGATCGCGCTGATTCCCGCCCTGATCGCCTCGGTGGTCTTTTTCGGACCCCGTGCGCTGCTGGTCACGGCGGTCACCACCGCGTCTGCCATATTCTTTGAGTATGCCTATCGCCGCCTGATGCACCGGCAGCAGACCGTGGGCGATCTTTCCGCCGCCGTCACCGGCGTACTGCTGGCGTTTAACCTGCCGGTCTCGATCCCGCTCTGGATCGCGGTGATCGGCTCGTTCGTGGCAATCGTTGTGGTCAAACAGCTTTTCGGTGGGATCGGCAAGAATTTCGCCAATCCCGCGATCACCGCCCGTATCGTGCTGATGGTCTCTTTCGCGGTACATATGACAAACTGGACCGAGCCGTTTGCCTATCTCCACCCGCAGGCGGAGGCGGTGGCGTCCGCCACACCTCTCGCCGTGCTGGCAGGGAGTGAGGGAACGCTGCCAAGCCCCCTGATGCTGTTTCTCGGCAACTGCGGCGGCTGTTTGGGGGAGACTTCCGCCCTGGCGCTTTTGCTGGGCGGAGCCTATCTGCTTTATAAGCGGGTGATCCGTCCCCATATTCCCCTTGCCTATCTCGGCACCGTGGCGCTTCTCACCCTGCCGTTCGGGGTGGAGCGCATGGCAACTTACCTGTTCAGCGGCGGTCTTGCCATCGGCGCGATCTTCATGGCGACCGATTATACCACCTCTCCGATCACCGGAAAGGGGAAGATCATCTTCGGGATCGGCTGTGGATTGCTCACCGTGCTGATCCGGCAGTTTGGCTCTTATCCTGAGGGCGTGTCCTTCTCTATTTTGCTGATGAACCTGCTGGTTCCCTATATCGACATCTGGACGGCGCCCCGTCCCTTCGGGCTGACCCGTGATAAAAAGAAAAAAGAGAAAACAAAAACGGCGGTGGAGGGGGATCAGACCCCGATCCGTCCGCTTCGTGATGTACTGCGTCCAACCGCCGTGCTCTGCGTGGTAGTGGTGCTGATCGCCGGCGCGCTGCTTGCCACCTACCGCGTGACCCGCGTGGAGGAGGAAACGGGGCTGACCGAAGCACTGATCTCGGAGCTGACCGAGCTTGTTCCGCAGGGGGCGGACTGGGAGGAATTGCAGCCGCCCGCTTCGCCTGAGAATGCCACGATCACACGCTGCTTCGGTTCCTCGGCAGGGCATGTCTATGAGGTCGTCACCAAAAGCTACGGGGGCGATCTGACCCTGCTGGTCGGGATCACACCCGAGGGCGTTTCGGGGGTGTCAGTCACCGAAACAAGCGATACGCCGGGGCTTGGCAGCAAGGCGGCTGACGAGGGCTTTTTGTCCCAGTTTGCCGGACGAAAAGGGGAGATCACCGTCGCCAAGAATAAAGCGACGCGGGATTCCGATATTGTCGCCGTCGCGGGCGCTACCATATCCTCACGCGCCGTGACGACCGCTGTAAACGCCGCGCTGGCGGCGGATTCCGAATTGGGAGGTGACGGGGAATGAAAAACCGTGAGATCTTTCTGCGCGGATTGCTGAAGGAAAATCCGGTGCTGGTCATGCTGCTGGGCACCTGTCCCACGCTGGCGGTCACCACCATGGCGCTCAACGGGATCGGCATGGGGCTTGCCACCACCTTTGTGCTGCTCGGCTCGAATGTGGTGATCTCACTGCTCAAGCGGGTGATCCCCAAGGAGGTTCGCCTGCCCTGCTATATCGTCATCATCGCCGGATTCGTCACCCTGGTCGGATTTCTGCTGGAGCGGTACCTGCCCGCGCTGAATCAGGCATTGGGGCTTTTCCTTTCGCTGATTACCGTCAACTGCATCATTCTCGGTCGTGCCGAGATGTTTGCCAGCAAAAATTCGGTCGGGAAATCCGCGCTGGACGCGCTCGGCATGGGCTTTGGCTTTACCCTTGCGCTGTTTTGCATGGGCGCCGTGCGGGAGCTGATCGGCGCCGGTACCATCTTCGGGATCGACATCACCTTCGGCGTGCTGGAGCCGATGCTGATCTTTATCCTGCCAGCCGGCGGCTTCTTCGTGTTCGGCTGTTTGATCGCATTGGTCAACCGGCTGACAAAGGGACGCGCCGCCGAACGCCGGAGTCAGGCGGACGGCTGTGCGGGCTGTCCTGCTGCCGGAGCCTGCGGTGGCTGTGAGGAGGTCGCAAAATGAGAGAGATGATGATCATTCTGGTCAGCGCGGTTTTGGTGGATAATTTTGTGCTGACAAAGTTTATGGGGATCTGCCCGTTTCTGGGCGTTTCCAAAAAGGTGGATTCCGCCGCCGGTATGGGGGTGGCGGTCACCTTTGTGATGGTGATGGCGACCTTGTGTACCTATCCGGTCTATACGCTGCTGCTGGTACCGTTTGGACTTCAGTATCTGAACACCGTTTCGTTTATCCTGATTATCGCGCTTTTCGTCCAGCTTGTGGAGATCATTCTGCGCCGCTTTGTACCGCCGCTCTATCAGGCGCTTGGCATCTATCTGCCGCTGATCACGACTAACTGTGCGGTGCTGGGGGTCACACTGCTCAACATCACCGAGGAGTATACCTTTGCGCAGTCGGTGGTCAATGCGCTGGGCGCGGGAATCGGCTTTACCATTGCGCTGCTGCTCTTTGCGGGGGTGCGTCGCCGGCTGGAGGCGGCAAATCCGCCCAAACCGTTTTCGGGTATGCCGATCACGCTGATTTCCGCCGCGATCGTTTCTCTTTCCTTTTTGGGATTCAGCGGCGTGGTGGAAAATCTGTTCGGATAAGGAAGGCGGGTTAAAATGAACGAATTTGTGATACCGATCCTGATTTTCGTGGCGCTTGCCCTCTTTGCCGGACTGCTTTTGTCGCTGGCGTCCAAGCTGTTTGCCGTCAAGGTGGACACCAGGATCACCGACGCAAGGGAAGCCTTGCCGGGTGCCAACTGCGGCGCCTGCGGCTATGCGGGCTGTGATGAGTATGCCGCGGCGGTCATTCAGGACGAGGTCTCGGTCTCCCTCTGCGTGCCGGGCGGCGCGCAGGTCGCGGAGAAGCTGGGGGAGATCACCGGCAGAAAAGCCGAGGCGGTCATACCTCCGGTCGCACGGGTGCTTTGCGGCGGGGACTGTGAGAGTGCCAAGAAAGCATACCAATATCACGGGTTTCAAAGCTGTGCCGCCGCTGCCGGTCTTTACGGCGGGGATAAAAGCTGCCATTACGGCTGTCTCGGCTTCGGGGACTGCGTCAAAGCCTGTCCGCAAAACGCCATTTCGGTGGAAAACGGGGTGGCGGTGGTCGATCCGAATCGCTGTATCGGCTGCCTGATTTGCGTTTCGGTCTGCCCGAAGGGCGTGATCGCACCGGTGGAGCGGACGGCTTCCTATCTGGTTTTGTGCAAAAACCCCCAGCGCGGGAAGGAGACCCGCGCGGTTTGCTCCGCCGGTTGTATCGGCTGTAAAAAGTGCGAGCGCACCTGTCCGGCGGGTGCTGTGAAGGTCACCGACGGTCTGGCGGCGATCGACCCGACTCTTTGTACCGGCTGTGGAAGCTGTGCGGAGGGTTGTCCGGTCCACTGTATCGTGAAGCTATGATCTATCTGCTTTTCGGTCTGCCGAAGGCAGACCGGTTGATGCCCTTTTTGCCGTCCGATCGGGCAAAAAAGGCAGAGCGGCTCTCTGAAGCGGGCAGGGCGGCGTCCGCCGCCGCCTATCTGCTGTTTCGGTATGCCGCGGCGCGGGAATGGGGTCTGCCGCTTTCGGCAGAGCTGCCCATTTCTTTCAGCCCGCTCGGAAAGCCCCATACACCGTCCCTGCCCGACCGGTACTGGAATCTCTCCCATACCGAAAACGCCGTTTCCTGCGTACTTTCCGACCGGCCCTGCGGCATTGACCTGCAAACACACCGCAAAATCGGACAGCCGGTTTTGCGCCGTATCTGCACACCGGCGGAGTACGAAGCGGCACTGCAGTCGGATAGGCTGTTTTTCCGTTTTTGGTGCTGTAAGGAAAGCTATGGAAAATGCAGAGATCTTCCGCTTTTCACCGCTTTACGGCTAAACGCCTTTGCCGCTGCGGCAAATGACCGTGTGACGCTCGACGGTCTGCCGTTTTTTCTGCGGGAATGGGACGGCTGTACCATGGCGGTCTGCGGCGGTGAGGAGGAAACCATAACGGTTTCGACAAACGAACTTCTAACTTGGATCGAAAACGAAATAGAATAAAAGTGCCCGCAGAGTTTTTGCTCTGCGGGCTTGCTTTTTGCATTTATCCGTTTGTTGCCTGACAGGAACAATACAGATCTTTACAGCACAGCCAGCGCGGGTGCGCGAAATGCGGCCAGAACGGGTCGCGGCAGCGGCAGTCGTAGTAGCAGCACACACCGTTGGGATCGCAGCACAGGCGATATGTGATATCGTTCCCCTCCTGCATACAGTTGACCGGAGAGCAGTCAAGCGGTGCTTCCTGTCCGCAGCAGTTGGTCACGCAGGGGCAGCTGCTTCCAGAGTTGCCGCCGCAGGGTGTTACAGGAGCCTCGTCCCGATGGTGGGAATGGGGTCTGCCGTGTCCGGAGCGGCTTCGGCTCAGGGCATAATTGGCGTCCGCAAAGGTAACGGTATTGTCAGTGGTGCAGGCTGTATCCTGTCCGATAGAACTACAAGCCATACATGAAACTCCTTTGCTGAATTAACAGCAGGAACGGCCTGCTGTTACCCCATGCTATGCGTCCAAAGAAAAAAAGGTGCGACCGGCGACCGCTTCTGACAAAACCGCCCATTCCGCCTGATTTATAATAAGGACGAGGCAGGAGGTGAAGACGGGTGCAGACGATCTATTTAGATGTTCTGCTGCTGACAAACCTGTATGTGAACTACTTTCTGCTTCGCGGCGCCGCGCGGCTGACCGGCAGCCATGCGTCGGTCAAACGGATTTTGCTCGCTTCGCTTTTGGGGAGCCTTGCTTCCTGCGTGATTTTCCTGCCGCAGTCATGGAGCCTGCCGCTGGCGGTCGCAAAGCCGTTTTTGGCGGCTGTCCTTGTGCGGGTCGCATTCGGGAAATGCCGATTGCGGCTGCTGCTTTTTCGCACCGGCGTGTTTTTTCTCGTCAATCTCCTGTTTGCCGGTGTGATGATCTTATTCTGGACGGTGTTCCGCCCGCAGATCCTCTACATCGCACACGGAGTGGTGTATCTGGATATTTCTGCCGTTTTGCTGGCTGTCGGCACGGTTGCGGCATACGGGGTTTTGATGCTCTGGGAGCGGGTCCATAAAAGCAAGGGCACACTGCCTGCCGTCTGCCGGCTGACCGTCATACTGGGGGACAAACGCTGTCAAACCACTGCGCTGCCCGATACCGGCAATCAGCTTTGGGACGCCTTTACCGATCTGCCGGTTCTGATCTGCGAATGGGAGGCGGTAAAGCCCCTTTTGCCGAAGGAAACCTGCCCGTTTTTTATAGGGGAGGCGGACAGCCTGCCACCCGACAATCCCTTTGCGGTGCGGGTGCGGTGCATACCCTATCACGGGATCGGCGGGGACGGGCTGCTGCGGGCGTTTCGCGCCGATAGCGTGCAGGTAAACGGGCAGTCCGCCCGACCCGCGCTGATCGCCGTGGTAGACCGTCCGCTTTCGGACGGAAGCTATCATGCGATCCTACATCATTCATTGTTGCAGCAAAAGGAGGAAGCAGTATGCTACGATACATAAGGCGGTTGATATCCCGCCTGTTTTCGGCGGAGGAGGACGCGGTTTATTATATCAACGGCGCGGACACCCTGCCCACGCCGCTCAGCCGTGAGGAGGAGGAAAAGGTGTTTGCCCGTCTGGAGGCGGGCGATCCCGAAGCGCGGGATATTCTGGTGACTCACAATCTGCGGCTTGTGGTATATATCGCAAAGAAATTCGAGTCCTCCGGCGTCGGCGTGGAGGATCTGATCTCGATTGGTACCATCGGGCTGATGAAGGCGGTCGGCACCTTCCGTCCCGACCGGCATATTAAGCTCGCGACCTATGCCTCCCGCTGCATCGAAAACGAGATTCTCATGTACCTGCGGAAGATTTCTCAGCAGCGGCACGAGGTTTCGATTGACGACCCACTCCATGTGGATTGGGACGGGAATGAGATGCTGCTGTCGGACATTCTGGGGACCGACAGTGACAGCGTGCATAAGAATATCGAGGTGGAGGTCGAGCGCACGATCCTCCGCCGCTGCGTGAACGAGCTGGACGACAGGGAGCGGTTCATCATGCAGATGCGGTTCGGTCTGGCGGACGGGGAGGAACACACCCAAAAGGAGGTCGCCGATTCGATCGGCATTTCCCAGTCCTACATTTCCCGCTTGGAGAAGCGGATCATTGCAAAGCTGCGGCAGGAGCTTTCGGGCGTGCTGTGAGCATGATCGAGGGGCGCTTCATTGGAAGCGCCCCTTCGATTTGTTTTTCGCTACATCTTATGCTCGATGCTGAAATCCCGCATCTGCACGGCGTTTTCCGTCGCGGTGACCGGCATCAGCTCGCCGCTGTTTTTACTGTGCCTGTGGTATTGGGTCAGCGGATAGGTGCGGTAGAGCGGAATCACCGGTTCGGGTGTGAGCGTATGCGGGGTCAGATCCGACCTTTTTTCTTTCATCGCGTGTTGCGTTTTCCCGTCACAAAAAGCATTTGAGCTGTTCAATCTTTGCCTGCTCCTGCTGCATCAGATGATCTGCGATCTGCCTGCTTTTCTGGGTGGCGTTCGCCGCTTTGTTTTTGGCGCGCTGTACGGCAATAATGCCCATCGAAGCGCCCTGCATTACCATTTCACTGATGTGGCTGGTGCTGCGATCCATCAGCAGTTTGCGATGAATATCGCCCTTTGCCATGGTCTTTACAAGCTTGTTCTGCTCCGGCGGAAGGCGACCGTAGCTGTAAAGCTGGTGCCGCGCCTCCTGCTGGGCGTGCTGATAGTGACTGTACTCTCGGCGGAGCTGATCCTTCAGCCTACCGTCCTCTATCTGACCGATCAGGGCGTCGAGCGTGGTACAGCCCATGTCGGTGGTCTGATAGATTTTTTTCAGCAATTCCACGGTGTCTTTCTCCTGCTTCGCGTAGGGGATCAGATAGGGATTCATCTGCAAACTTCCTTTCCTTGCTGTCTCGGCAACTGGATCCGGACAAGGTTAGTATACGCATAAATGTCGGCTTCATGCGTTGACTTCACGAGCGGAACATGGTATGATGACAAGAGGAAAAAGTGGACATTAAGGGGAGAAAGAAATGCTTTTGGCGATTGACATCGGCAACACCAATATGGAGTTCGGCGTGTTTGAGGGGGACCGGCTGCTGGCGAATTTCCGGCTGCTCACCGATTGGAACACCACCTCGGACGAGGTGGGGCTGCCGCTCACTCAGTTTTTCTTTTTGCACGGTTTTGACCCGAAAAAAATGGAGGCGGCGGTCATCTGCTCGGTGGTGCCGCAGGTGATGTACTCGGTCAATAACGCGGTGCGGAAGTATGTTGGCGTGCCTACTTTTGTGATCGGGGAGAATCTCACCGTTCCGATTGAAAACCGGTACGGTCAGCCGAAGGAGGTCGGTGCGGACAGACTGGTCAACGCCTATATTTCTTTTGTGACATACGGCGCGCCGCTGATCGTGGTCGATTTCGGCACCGCCACCACTTTCGACGCGGTTTCGGCGGACGGCGCCTATCTCGGCGGGCTGATCTATCCAGGTGTGAAAACCTCGCTGGACGCGCTGATCAGCAATACCGCCAAGCTGCCCCGTGTCGAACTGGTGATGCCGAATCAGGTGATCGGCAAAAGCTCGGTCGAGAGTATGCAGTCGGGTATCCTGCACGGGTATGTGGGCGCGGTGAAGCATATCATTTCGGAGATGGAAAAGGAGATGGGCTGTACGCCCACCGTGGTCGCGACCGGCGGGCTGTCCGGCATGATCGGCAGGATTTCGGGCAGCTTTTCCCATGTGGATAAGACGCTGACGTTAAAGGGACTGCAAAGGATTTATGCCGTGCATCAGTGATTCCCACTTCCTCTGGAGGGTTCTCTCTCTGGAGGATTTTTTTGTATTCTTTTGGAAAACAGCTCCCGACAGCCCACTGCCAGCACAAATACCGCAAAAAGCGGGCGGAGCCGGCTGCTGCCGAGCTTTTCGGAAACCATACAGCCGATCCAGACGGCGGGAATACCGGCGGCAATGGCGGGCAGCAGGATTTTTATTTCCAGCAGCTTGTGGCGGTAATGCAGGTAAAGGGACAAAAGTGATACGGTCAGGAAAAAGAATAAGTTTACCCCCTGCGCCGTTCTTTGGGGGATATCCGCATACAGGGTGAGATAAAGCACCAGAATAAATCCGCCGCCAAGCCCCATCGAGGCGGCGGCACCGGTCAAAAAGGAAGCGATCGCCCGCAGCATATCTGCCTCCTATGACCACAGCATACGAAGGGCGGAGAGGATCAGAAGCACTCCGAACACCTGCCGAAGCAGATCGGCGTTGATCCGCTTTAGCAGTCTGCTGCCTACCACTCCGCCGACCAGCCCGAACGGGAGATAGGGGAGTGCGTCACCGGCGGTCAATGCACCCTGAGCAAAGTAGAAGCAGATGCTGATGATCGACAGCGGGAAGATGACAGCGACCGAGGTGGCGTGCGCCCGCCTGGGGTCAAGCCCCGCTTTTTGGAGAAGCGGCACCGCGATCACGCCGCCGCCTGCACCGAATAAGCCGTTTAGAAAACCGGCAAGTCCGCCCATGAGCGGGATCAGAAATTTTTTCAAAGAAAATCCCTCCCATGCTCTATTGTGTGAGCAATGAGAGGGATTATCCCGAAAATAAAAACCCGCCTTGCCGTCGCCGCGCAATGAAAAACCCATCGTCAGACAGGTGGGTGCCGTCCCAACGGCTTCGCGCTCCCTTCGTCCGCCAAAAGGCGGGAGGTCTGCAGCCTGCCGTCGGAGAACTGGCTCCCGAATTTTCAGTGTTGGATTCATAAATGCGGGCTAACGCACAAGGTAGGCTTTAACTGTAGTATAGCACCGAACGGGCGGAATTACAAGAGGAAATTACTGTTCCTCGTCTTCATAGAGCTCTTCCAGCTCTTCCAAAAACTTCTGCCCGATCCGGTCATATTCCGCATCGTCGTCGATCGAGGCAAGCATCTCCTCGCCGTCTGCCTCCACCTGTTTTAAAACCACCAGCTCGGCGTCCTCAGTGAGCGAGTCGGCAGGATTGTCATAATAGGGAATCAGTGCCACATAGGTCACACCCGCTTCCTCCATGGTGGACAACAGTTCAAACGCCTGCTCATTTTCCTCCTCGTCGACCAGCGTGATCAGATCGGGGTTAAACGCAGTGTCCTGTTCACTCATCGGTATCTCCTCCTTTTTCATTTAGATTGTACCCTGCCAAAGGCGCAAAGTCAACCGTTTTTCGGGTGTTGTAAAAAATAAATAAATTTTTTCAAAAATTTTGAAAAAAAGTATTGACAAACGCTTTCGGGTCTGTTATAGTATAACCAAGGAAAGATCCAAACAAAAATGCTTTAGAAAGGTGGCGAGTCCAATGGACAGTAAAGAAGCATCATTTTCTCTTTCGTTTTTTGTGATCTCGCACAAAAAGCTCGGTTAAGCAAAGCCCTGTAAAAGGAAGCTCACGTCTGCCGGTCATTGTTATCCGGCACACCGCTTAAGGGGATATGATATCCCGATTTAAAAAGGGCGGCAGCTTTCCCTTCTGTACCACAGCCGATCGCCGTTTAAGCCGTTTATCTTTCCGAGTGACCGAGGAGCGGTCAACATTGATATAGATGCGGCGGTCAACCATACCATGCACACAGTTGTTTTTGTAACGAGATCATAAAGAACCCGAATTTTCAGAAAGGTCGGGTATCCTCCGATGATTTAGCGAAACGGTCTTTCATCAAAAATCTAAGAAAGTCGGGTATCGTCCCATGAACAGGTTATCTTAATTCCGATCATTCTTCAGAAAAACGAGGATCGTCCCATGTGCTGATTATAGTTTACGGAAGTCTCCTGTAAAGAAGGTATGACGATGCGTAAGGTACGTTTGATAATCAGAACAGAATAAGATCAAGGGAGTGAGACCACCGAACAGGTGAGTTTAAGCGTCAGGTTATTATGATTCCCAAAAACTGAATAAGCAACGATTCACTCACGGGGTTGCCGTTTGGATACGGCGACCCCGTGTTTACTTGCTTTTTTCCTGCAAGTTTGGTATACTGTACCTACGGCATTATTTGGATTGGAGGGGAAGCCCATGCTGCTGACGGCAAATCTCGGGAACACCGCGGTATCTCTTGCGCTGTTTGACGGAGACGCGCTGCGGGTCACCATGGCTTTTTCCTCCGGTTTTCGGACGGCGGACGATGCAGCGGCGGCTCTTTTGGCAGAACTTTCCCTGCATGGGATCACGGCGGATCAGATCACCGGTAGCATACTTTCGAGCGTGGTGCCGGCAAAAACCGATCTGCTTGCCCGCGCGGTGGAAACGGTCTGCGGCTTTGCGCCGCTTTTCGTGTCAGCCGGCGTTCGGACGGGACTGAATCTCAAGGTGCATCATGCCGCCATGCTGGGGAGTGACCTAGTAGCGCAGGCGGTCGGTGCGGCAAAACTGGGCGAGCTGCCCTGCGTGATCGTTTCTCTCGGCACCGCGACCACAATCGTGGCGTTGGATGAACAGGGAAGCCTGATCGGCACCTCCGTTTCGGTCGGGGTGGAAAGCGGCTTGCGGGCACTGCATCGGGATACGGCAAATCTGCCCGAGGTGGGTCTGCAGCCGGTATCACAGCCATATGGGACCGATACGGCACAGGCGCTTCGGGTCGGTGCGCTGGTCGGTACTGCCGCACTGCTCGACGGTATGGCGGATCGCATGGGGGAGCTTTTTTCCCGCCCACCGGCACTTTTGCTGACCGGCAGGCAGGGCGAGGTTCTGCTGCCCTATCTGCGCCGTCCCTATCGGTTCGAGCCGCATCTGCTTTCCCGCGGGCTGGCGGCGATCTTTGAGAAAAACCAAAGCAGATAGTGCCGAATAACGCGCTGTATCCGAAAGGAACGGCAGCAGGAGGAAACGATTATGTCAAACCGTAGGAACAATCTCTTGAAGATGACCCAACTGGCACTGCTGATTGCCATTGAGCTGGTCATGAATCTGATCGGACTGGGCATGGTGCCGGTCGGTCCGCTGAAGATGAGCTTTTTAACGCTGCCGATCGCAATCGGCGCCGTTACGCTCGGTCCGCTTGCCGGTATGCTGTTGGGCGGTGTGTTCGGGCTGATCAGCTTTTACGATGCGATGACCGGCGCTTCCGCGATGACCGGCGCATTTTTTGCGATCAGTCCGGTTCAAACCTTTCTGCTCTGCGTGGGTATGCGGCTTTTGATGGGGCTGTGCTGCGGACTGCTCTATCGCGGACTGCGGAGGTTTGATAAACGCGGCAGTTGGAGCTATCTTGTGGGGTCGATTGGCGCACCCTTTTTCAACACCTGCTTTTTTATGGGCTATATCTGCCTTTTCTTCTATCATTCGGAGTATGTGCAGGGCTTGGTGGAAAAGTTTGGCGCGGCAAATCCCTTTATGTTTGTGATACTGCTGGTCGGTGTGCAGGGTCTGGTGGAAACACTGGTTTGCGGTATTTTGGGCGGCGTGGTCGCAAAGGCGGTAGACCATTTTGTGACGAAACGGAATACGCCTGCAAGTGAGTAATATAAAACGGCGCAGGCTATCTGCGCCGTTTTTCGATTGGTGGGAAAGAAATGGAGCTTGACCGTAAGGCATATGCCGCAAAGGCAAGAGAGCTGGCGGCGGCGGGCAGTGTGCTGCTGCAAAATGAAAATCAAACGCTTCCCTTTGAACAGGGGAGCCGGATCGCCGTGTTTGGGCGCAGCCAGCTTCACTATCACAAAAGCGGGACCGGTTCGGGCGGTATGGTGCATACCAAACGGGTGCCGACTATCGTGGAAGCACTGGAGGATTCCGGCAGTGTGACAGTGGATCAGAAGCTGAAGGCGGTTTATGAGGGGTGGGTAAAAACGCACCCCTATCATAAGGGGGTCGGCTGGGCGACCGAGCCGTGGTCGCAGACCGAGATGCCGCTGACCGCCGATCTGGTAGGGCAGGCGGCAGAAGAAAACGACGGCGCTGTCATTCTGCTTGCCCGCTTAGCGGGGGAGAGCCGCGATCTTGCCGCCGTGGCAGGGGGCTATTACCTGACCGACGGGGAGCGGGAAATGCTCAAAGCCGTCTGCAAGGCGTTTGAACGGGTCGCCGTGGTACTCAATACCGGCAATATCATGGATATGAGCTGGGTGGGGGAATATCACCCCGGTGCCGTGCTCTATGTCTGGCAGGGCGGACAGGAGGGGAGCCGCAGTACAGCGGATATCCTGACCGGCAAAACGCCGCCGACCGGAAAGCTCGCCGATACGATCGCCAAAAGCATGGACGATTATCCTGCCACAGGGCAATACGGCGATCCAAAACGGAATATCTATCGGGAGGATATCTATCTCGGCTACCGTTATTTTGAGACATTTGCGCCCGATCGGGTGGCATATCCGTTCGGCTACGGGCTTACCTATACCACTTTTGAGATCGACGACCTTTCTGCAACACGGCAGGGGGAGCGCCTGCACTTTTCGGCGCGGGTCACCAATACCGGCAGCGCCGCTTCCAAAGAGACGGTGCAGGTCTATTGTGAGGCGCCGCAGGGAAAGCTCGGCAAGGCGTCGCGGGTGCTGGTCGCCTTTCTGAAAACCAAAACGCTGAAATCGGGCGAGAGCAGTGTGATCGAGATGAGCTGTCCGCTTTCTGCGTGTGCGTCTTATGATGACAGCGGCGCAACCGGTCATCGCTCCTGCTGGGTGCTGGAGGCAGGGGAGTACCGCTTTTATATCGGCGCCGATGTGAAAAGTGCCGGTTATGCGGGAAGCGTGACATTCCCCGAAACCGTGCTGGAGGTGTTGGAGGAAGCCTGCGCTCCGGTGACGGCTTTCGACCGTCTGAAAACGGGCGAGAAAAAGGCGGGCGGTTATCAAAAGGCATATGAGCCTGCACCGCTTCAAACGGTTGATCCCATGTCTCGCCGTGTCGGACATCTGCCTGCCGCCCGTCCTTCTACCGGCGATCTCGGCTACCGCCTGCGCGATGTGGCGGCAGGGAAGGTACCCCTTTCGGCATTTGTGGATCAGCTTTCAGATAAGGATTTGACCTGCTTAGTACGAGGCGAGGGTATGTGCTCGCCCAAGGTCACGCCCGGTTCCGCCGGTGCGTTTGGCGGCGTGACCAAACGCTTGCAGGAGTTCGGTATTCCGATCGCCTGCTGTACCGACGGTCCGAGCGGTATTCGGCTGGACTGCGGTACGATTGCCTTTTCGCTTCCGAGCGCCACCTGTCAGGCGTGCAGCTTTGATACCGAATTGGTGAAAGAGCTCTACGGCTATACCGCCCTGGAATTGCGTCAAAACCAGATCGACACTCTGCTCGGTCCCGGTATGAATCTTCACCGGCACCCGCTGTGCGGACGGAATTTTGAGTATTACTCCGAGGACCCGCTCCTCACCGGAAAAATGGCGGCGGCGGAGCTTTCGGGTATGCACCCTCATGGCGTGACCGGTACGGTCAAGCATTTTGCCTGCAACAATCAGGAGCATCACCGGCATGACGCCGAATCCGTCCTGTCCGAACGCGCGCTTCGCGAGCTGTACTTAAAAGGCTTTGAGATCGCGGTAAAAGAGGGCGGCGCTTACTCGGTCATGACAAGCTACAATCCCGTCAACGGCTGGTGGTCTGCCAGCAATTATGACCTGCTCACCACCATTTTGCGAAAGGAATGGGGCTATACCGGTCTGGTGATGACCGATTGGTGGGCAAAGGGGAACGATGCCGGCAAGGCCGGCAGCAGAACCAATATCGCCGCCATGATCCGCGCCCAGAACGATCTTTACATGGTCACCGTTTCGGCAGGGCTGAACACCCATCGGGATAACTCCAAAAAGGCGCTGGCATCAGGCAGCGTCACCAGAGGGGAGTACCTGCGCGCCGCCGAAAATATCTGCCGGTTTCTGATGCGTTCTCCTTCGATGCAGGGGAGGAAAAAGATCACCGTTGCCGCCGCCTTTGGGGACAGTGAGGATCAGATTCGCCATGCCAAATCGAACGGCGTCACACCGGCGGTTCTTGACCTTGGCGGATTTGGAAGCGAAAAAGGGGAAAGCGTTGTCTTTGCGGTCACCCTGCAAAAGCGGGGAAGGCATCTGCTGAAAATGGTTTTGCAAAGTGAAAGCCCCGATGATCTTGCTCAACTGCCGCTGTCGATCTTTCAGGGTACCGAGCTGCTCGGAAGCGTTACCCTCAGCGGGCGAGAGCGAAAAGGGAAAACGGTGGAGTTTGAGCTGTTTGCAAACGGCACGGTCTATCTCCGCTTTTTCGCCGCGGAAGCCGGACTTCGTATCCGCTCCTGCGAGATCATACCGTGACACAAAGAAGGGCGTTCTCATCATGAGAACGCCCTCTTTTTGTGGATTTTTTCAGGTTGCAAAGCCCGCGAACGGATTTCTTCTTTTGTTACAGCTTCTTGACCGGTCGCAGAACCTGGTATCCCAGTCCCTCTGGATAATGCCGCTGGTAGCACTGGCATTCCTCTTCGTTCCACGCAAAGCCCATCTCCGTCGGGTCAAAGTTCCACGCCGTTTCTTCTACCCGACGCATGACCTCATCGTTATCTTCCAGATAGGCAAAAGGCGGGTGAGAGAACACCAGATAGTAACTGCCTGGAAACTCACCACGCAGCTCGAATCCTTCGGGTATTGTGATACCGGTCTGCTCCGAAGCGATACCAGCGCCGTAGAAATAGCTCCGTTTACCGTTACGATTGACCCAACCGGCGGTATGGGCGGTCACGATCCGGTCTGTTTCCGGCAGACTGGTCACGATTCCGGTCAGCAGATCGCAGTCATGCCCCGGCCAGATCGGACCGTCCTTTGTCTCACTGCGCCGATAGACGCCGAGGTACTTATGCGCGGGGATATACTCCACCCGCACCGTGGGAATAGATAAATGGCTCATGTCTACATCTCCATTTCGATTTATTAGAAAGGGGGTCAGTACGACCTTGCGGCAGAGAATGGGAATGGGAGTCGGGTGCTTTCGATAACCTGATGGGGAAATTCGGTATGCGGCGCGAAAGGCTCTTGTCAGCGCCGTTTGTGACGAGAACCCATATTCCAACGCGATTTCCACAATCGGCGTATCGGTATCCCGCAAAGCAAGGGCTGCCATGGCCAGCCGTCGTTTTGCGGTGTAGTCCCGAATGGTCATTCCGCAGATTCGATGGAACTGCACCGAACAGTAGTAAGGAGAATATCCAATCTGCTGTGATATCTCAGATAGAGACGGATTTTCCGCTGCGTGTTCGTCGATCCAATCAATCAGCCGCTGTGCGGCTTTGATCCATTCCTGCATGGGGTGCTGCCTCCTTTCTGCCATCAGTATAACAGATGCAGACAGGCAAAATCTTTACCTCGGTTGTGAAATTGGGGCTGTCGCACGAGCGTAAAAAACGCAGAGCGCGACAGGCTCTTTCATTCAGGTTGCAAAGCCCGCGAACTGGTTTTGATAAAGCCGGTAATAACAGCCCTTTTGCGCGAGAAGCTGCTCATGGCTGCCCGCTTCGGCAATCTTACCGTCCTCCAGTACGATGATCCGGTCGGCGTCCCGAATGGTGGAAAGCCGGTGCGCGATGATCAGGCTGGTGCGCCCTTTCATCAGGGCGATCATCGCCTCCTGGATATACACCTCGGTGCGGGTGTCGATGTTGGAGGTCGCTTCGTCCAAAATCAGGATTTTCGGGTCCGCCAGTACCGCACGGGCAATGGCGATCAGCTGACGCTGCCCCTGGCTTAGATTGCCGCCGCCCTCGGTCAGCATGGTATCATAGCCCTCGTTCATTCGCTCGGCAAAGCGGTCAACACGCGCCAAACGTGCCGCACGGACCACTGCCTCGTCGGTCGCGTCCTCTCTGCCGTACCGAATATTATTGGCAATGGTATCGGCAAAAATCACGGTGTCCTGTAACACGATCGCAATGCTTTTGCGCAGCTCGTCCTTTTTGATCTCCCGAATCGGAATATCGTCCAGCCGGATCACGCCCTGATCCACCTCATAAAAGCGGGTCAACAGATTGACGACGGTGGTTTTGCCCGAGCCGGTCGCGCCGACCAGAGCAACCGTTTCGCCCGGCTTCACCTGCAAATCGAAATCCTTCAGGACCGGCTCGCCCTCCTTGTAGGAGAAATGGATATGGGAAAAATCGATGTTGCCGATTACATCTTCGGCAGTGTGGGGGACATTGCCCTCGTCGATCTCCGATTTTTCGTCCATGACGGCGAATACCCGTTCCGCGCCCGCAATGGCGGTCTGAATTTGGGCGTACTGATTGGCAAGCTCGTGCAGCGGACGGGTGAACTGCTTGGAGTATTGGATAAACGCGGCGATGGTGCCGACGCTGATCCACCCCTCAATGGCAAACCAGCCGCCGAATGCGGCGATGATGAGGAAGCCCAGATTGCTGATAAACATCATCAGCGGACCCATGGTGCCGCCCAGTGCCTGCGCCCTGATGCCGTATTTTTTGAGCTTTTTGTTGATGCTGCCGAATTGGTGCTCCGCTTCCTCCTCCCGTCCGAAGGCGACCACCGTCCGGTAGCCGATCACCATTTCCTCAATGTGTCCGTTTAAGATGCCGAGATATTTCTGCTGCTTCGGGAAGTACTTCCGCATATAGCGGGACATACGGGTGGTCACCAAAACGGTGAGCAGCACCGTGATCATGCTGATGAGGGTCAGAAGCGGGCTGTAAATCAGCATGATGATGAGGGTCCCCACTACGGTCAGGCTCCCCGAGATCAGCGAGGCAATCGAGGTGGAAACGGTGTTGGATATACTCTCCACATCGTTTGTCATGCGGCTCATGATGTCGCCATGGGGGTGGGTGTCAAGATATTTGATCGGGAGACGGCTTAACCGGATAAAGAGATCGTCCCGCATGGTGCGGACGGTGTTCTGGGAGAGATTTGCCGCCGCGATCCCCTGAATAAAGGTGCAGAAGGAGGAAAGCAGGTAGGAGATCAGCAGTAAAACCAAAAGCCGGAGCAGACGCTCCACCTGAAGCGGCAGATTGGTCTGGACACAGGCGGCGATCACGTCGATCGCCCGCTGCTGCAAAACGGGGGCGAGAAGCCCCAACAGGGTGACGATCAGTACAACGCCCAGCAGGATAAAGAGCAACCGTTTGCTCTTTCCGAGGTAGATCAAAAGCCGTTTGGCAGTACCCTTTACATTCTGCGCCTTTTCGACCGTCACCGCACCGGGCGGACCGCCGCGGCGACCCGGACCGATCGGTACACGGGGCGGATTGGTATCAGCCATTTTCGGTCACCTCCTCCCGCATCTGCGAGTCATAGATGTCACGGTAAATCTCGCTTGTTCTTAATAGTTCGTCATGAGTGCCGGAAGCGGCGATCTCGCCGTTTTCCAGCACTAAAATTCGGTCGGCGTGCCGAATGCTGGCGATCCGCTGTGCGACCATCAGGATCGTCACATTCTTCATTTCCTCCCGCAAAGCGGCGCGCAGCTTTGCCTCGGTGCCGAGGTCGAGCGCCGAGGTCGCATCGTCAAATACCAGAATATCCGGCTTTTTGAGGATCGCACGGGCAATCGCAAGCCGCTGTTTCTGCCCGCCCGAAAGGGAAGCGCCCTTTTCCGAGATGACAGAATCGTATCCGCTGTGAAAGCCTAAGATAAACTCCTCCGCCTGGGCGATTTGCGCGGCATGGCGGATTTCCTCATCGGTCGCGTCGCTGTTCCCCCAAAGGAGATTTTCCCGCACAGTGCCCGAAAACAGCTCGCTTTTCTGGAGCACAAATCCGATATGGCTTCGCAGGCTTTCCAGCGTATAGGAGCGGATATCCGCACCGTCGAGGGTGATGCTGCCGGTGTTGACGTCGTAAAAGCGGGGGATCAGCTGTAACAGCGAGGTCTTGCCCGAACCGGTCGCGCCGAGTATTGCAACCGTTTCGCCCGACTTGACCGTGAAGCTGATGTCTTGCAAAACGGGGCGGTTTTGAAAGCCGGGATAGTGGAAGGAGACATCGCGAAATTCGATGACGCCCCGTCCCGAAGTAAGCTGCCTTTCGCCGCTGCGAATGACCGGATCGGTGTTCAGCACCTCCCGAATACGGGAAGCGGAGGCATAGGCACGGGTAAAGTTCTGGAACATCATGCCGACCGACATCATCGACATCAAAATCTGGGTGATATAGGTGATCGCCGCCATGACCTGCCCGACCTGCATCTGCCTTGCCTCGGTCTGAAAGCCGCCGATCAAAATGATCGCGATCACCGAGATGTTCATCACGACCATCAGAATGGGGTTTAGGGTCGCCATCAGCTTCTGCACCTTCAGGTTGGTGTCGGTCAATGCCAGATTCGCTTTGCGAAACCGGCTCGTCTCGTAATCCTCCCGCACATAGGCTTTGACCACCCGTGCGCCGGTCACATTTTCCTGCACCACCGAGTTGACCCGATCCAGTCTGGTCTGCACCAGCAGGTACAGCGGGCTTGCTTTCCATAAAAGCAGTACGATCAGCAGAATCTGGATCGGCAGGGAGCAGACCAGCACCAGCCCAAACCGCACATTGAGGCTCAGCATCATAACGATTCCGCCGAAAAACTGGAACAGGGTGCGTACCATGCCGCGGGTGACGGTGTTGGATAAGTCCTGCACCGCCGTGATGTCGTTGGTCAGCCTTGTGACCAGCGAACCGGTGGTAAACCGGTCGGTCTGCTCAAAGGAAAGCTGCATCACCTTATGAAAGGTGGCGTCCCGCAGGTCCTTGCCGAAGCTCTGGGAAGCAACGCTGCCGATCACGCCTGCTGTAGCGCCGCCCAGCCCGCCGATCAGGGCAAGCCCCAGCATCAGCAGTCCGGTGCGGATCACCAGCGGAAGATTGTAGGCAAGCACGCCCTCGTCCACGATCCTCGACATCAGCATCGGCTGAAACAGCTCCGCCATGATCTCGACCACCATGCACAGCGGCACCAATATAAATAGCTTCCGGTAGGGCTTGATAAACTGTATCAGCTTCATTCTTTCACCCTTTCCGGCACACCGAGCGCCGTTTTCATTTTGATCAGAAGCCGGCAGAGCTCGGCGCGATCCGCATCGTCCAGTGCGGATTCGATCTTCTGTTCGTTTCGGCGGATCAGTCGGCGGACGGCTTGATCCAGCATACGCCCCTCATCGGTCAGCGAGATGAGGATTTCCCGCTTGTCATCGGGATTTTGGGTGCGGGTAATCAACCCGCGCTCCTCCATGCTTCGTAGTGTGACGCTGATGGTGGGCGCGCGGAGACCGGTTTCCTGCACCAGAAAGTACTGGCTGACCCCATCGTTGCGGGCGAGAATGGGGAGCAGGCGGCGGTAGGAGTGCCGCATACCGAGCGGATCGGCTTCCTTTCGCACCTCTCTTTCAAAATACCGCGCAAGGTCCAAGATCAGCTTGGAGGTATTCGGCTCGTTCATGTAAAAGCCCCTTTCGTCGAAATAATTAGTTAGCTATCTAACTAATTATACCAGTCAAAATCCACCTTGTCAAATAAAAAAAGCGGAAGACAAGCTATCTTCCGCTTTATCGGTATATGCCAAACAGTTTTTTGATCTCGCTCGGGGGAGGTGCCAGCAGCTTTTGGGAGGAAAGGAGCCGCTCTGGATTTTTTTGCAGCTCTGCCACCCGTTTGTCGCCGCAGTGTTTTTGAAGCAGGGCATAGGCTTCCTGCAAAAGGGGCGGACGTTTTTCAATGCTGTGGGTGTCGCTGGCGATCAGATGTACCAGTCCGTGGCGGACGGCGGCAGCGGTAAAGGCAAGCGTTCTCCGGTGATAGAGCAATGCGCTTGCGTTCACATGGCACCAACAGCCCTGCTTCACCCATTGGCAAAGCAGCCGAGGGCTTTCGAGCAGGTAGGGATATCGATCGATATGCGCGATCAAAACGGTGTAGCCCTTGGTGCCCATTTGGAACAGAAACCGCTCGAAGCCCGCCGGATAAGCATTGGGGAGCAGCTCGATCAACAGAGTTCTCGTACCCGCATAGCAAAGCGGGGTCAGATCGGTATCGGATAATGCTGAGGAGTACATGACCTCCGCCGCCGGAATCAGCTTGATCGGCAGTCCCGCTTCCTGCACCGCCTGCTGTAACTGGCGAAACGAACGGTCGCGCCGTGTTACATATTCGTCCACGGAATCCCAGTCGGTGCAAAAATGGGAGGTTAAAGCAACGGTGTCGATCCCGCCTGCCAGTTCCCGCCGCAAAAGGGTCAGGGCGTCCTCTATCGAGGTCGCCCCGTCGTCCATATCGGGAAGAATATGCGTGTGCAGGTCGGCATTCATGACTTTTTCGGTTTCCGGTTGCCGTAACCTCCGTAGGTGTTGTAGCTGCCATAGCCGTAATAGCGATAGTGACTGTAATGATAGTAGTATCTGCCGCCTTTCGCTTTGCTGGCGATATACTGGGTCAGCACCGCTCCCACCAGATTGGCGTTCACGGCTTGCAGCGCGTCTACCGCGGCGCGCACCTCGTTGACGGTCGCATAGTTCTGTTTGACCACCATCAGAACCGCATCGCACCACTGGCTGAGGATCACGGCGTCGGTCACGATATTGACCGGTGCGGAGTCGATGATCACATAGTCGTAGCTTTCCTTGAGCTTATCCAGCAGATTTTTCATCTGCTGGGAGCTGAGCATCTCCGCCGGATTGGGCGGAATGGCGCCCGCCATCATCAGATCGATGCCGAGTCTCGGGTGCCGCCCGATACATTCGGCAGGCGTGGCAAGTCCGCTGAGCACCGAGGAAAGACCGTAGTTATTCTGTGCGGCGATGTGCAGGTACTCGTGGATCATCGGCTTTCTCATGTCCGCTTCGATCAGGATCACCTTTTTGCCGTCCTGTGCGAGAGACATGCTGAGGTTCAGCGCGGTCGAGCTTTTCCCCTCGCTGGGGATTGCGCTGGTCAGAAGGATCGTTTTGTACTGGTTGTTGAAGGAGATGAATTTCAGGTTGGTGCGAAGGCTGTTGAATGCCTCGCGGAATGCGAAGGGAGCGTTGTCGTTGTTGAGGGTAAATTCGTTGGCGTTATGGAGCTTTTTCGTCCTGCGCTTAAACAGCGGCATGATCGTTCCCTCCTTTTTGGTCATGATCGTAACCGTAATTGTAATCGTAGCTGCTGTGCTTGGCGGAGGCTTCCGTCTCCGGAATGACGCCGAGCACCGGCAGGTCGATCCGTCCGGTGATGTCCTCCGCCGCTTTCACGGTGTTGTCCAAAAGCTGACGGATCAGGCAGATGGCAAAGCAGAGCACCATGCCGACCAAGGCAAACAGCATCATGTTGCGGGGAGTGTTGGGGGAGACCGGAACGCTGTTCACATGGGGGTGTGAGATGATCTTGGCGCTGCTTGCTTCGAGAATTTCCACGATCAGGGGCGGAGACACCTCGATGATCGAGTCGATAATCTGCTTGGCGCGGTTCGGGTCGGAATCCACCACCGAGATTTCCATGACCGGCGTGTTTTCCACCGGCGTGACCGTGACGCGGTTGTAGAGCGAGCCGAAGCTGAGGTGATAGCCGTACTGCTCGTTTAACTGCTCACTGGTCGGTCCCAGCACCTGTTCGCTTTTGACGACCTGTGCATACATATCGACCAGACGGGTGGCGGCGGCAATCTCATTGTAAGTGATCGCATCGCTGCCGTTTTTGCTCACACCCGCGTTCACCACCATTTTGGCGGAGCTTTGATAGACCGGCGTGACAAAATACTTGGAGTAAACATAACCGGCGCCCGCGAATACAACGGCGGATATCAGAAGATAAAGCCAAATTTTCCTGAGCAGAACCAGTATGGTCTGCAGCTGAATTTGTTCGTTCATATTGAATCTCCCGTAAAATAGACTTGTGATTGCGGCTGCGGCGAACCGCAGCATAGACATACCTGCAACAGTATAACATTTTATTGAAGGGTTGTCCAGTAGAAAATCGAATTTTTAAAAATGCTGGACAGATTGAACGAAGGAAAACAAAAAAATCCGACCGATTCTGTCATAACGGTAAAAAATGAAAAAACAGGGTAGGAAATGGGGGAAAAAGGGTATATACTGATGAGTAGACGATATGGACTCGGAGGTCTGAGCATGGTTAGGAAAGATTTGCGGAATATTGCGATCATCGCTCATGTGGATCACGGAAAGACCACCCTGGTGGACGAGATGCTCAAGCAGAGCGGCACCTTCCGTGAAAATCAGGAGGTTGCCGAACGGGTGATGGACTCGGGCGATCTGGAGCGGGAGCGCGGTATTACGATTTTATCCAAAAACACGGCGATCCATTATAAAGGGGTGAAGATCAATGTGGTCGACACCCCGGGGCACGCCGATTTCGGCGGCGAAGTGGAACGGGTGCTGAAGATGGTAAACGGCGTGGTGCTGCTGGTGGACGCGGCGGAGGGCTCGATGCCACAGACTCGCTTTGTGCTGCAAAAGGCGCTGGAACTGGGACATCGGGTCATTGTGGTGATCAATAAGATTGACCGTCCCGACGCCCGTTTGGGCGAGATCGAGGACGAGGTGCTGGAACTGCTGCTCGATCTGGACGCCAATGAGGAACAGCTCGAAAGCCCGATGATCTACTGCTCGGGCAGGGAGGGCGTTGCCTCCCGCGATCCCAATGTAAAGGGGACCGACCTCACACCGCTGTTCGACACTATTTTGGATTATATTCCGGCGCCGGAGGGGGACGAAACGGGTCCGCTTCAGCTGCTGGTTTCCTCGATCGACTATAACGACTATGTGGGTCGTATCGCGATCGGCAGGGTGGAGCGGGGAACGATCCGGCAGAATCAGGAGATCATCGTGACCGATTACCACCAAAGCCGCCCTGCCTATAAGGGCAAGGTGGTCAGTATGTATCAGATCGAGGGGCTGCAGCGCACGCCTGCTGAGACCGCGCAGGTGGGCGATATCGTGTGCGTTTCGGGCATTGCGGATATCACCATTGGCGATACCGTCTGCGACCCCGATCACCCTGAGCCGCTCCCCTTTGTGCGGATCAGCGAACCGACGGTGGAGATGACCTTTCGGGTGAACGACAGTCCCTTTGCCGGACAGGACGGGAAGTTTGTCACCTCCCGCCAGATCAAGGACAGACTGGAACGGGAGCTGCTCAAAGACGTTTCCCTTCGCGTCAAGGCGGAGGACGGCTCGGACGCCTATCATGTCAGCGGACGGGGCGAGATGCACCTGTCCATTCTGATCGAAACGATGCGCCGTGAGGGGTATGAGTTTTCGGTCAGCACCCCCAGAGTGCTGTATAAGAAGATAGACGGTGTGAAATGCGAGCCGGTGGAGCGGCTTGTCATTGATGTGCCGGAGGAGTGCGTCGGCTCGGTCATGGAGAAGATGGGCGGGAGGAAAGCGGAGCTTGTTCAAATGGACCCGCAGGGCTCCCGTATGAGAATGGAGTTTTTGATCCCGTCCCGCGGCTTGTTCGGGTATCGCAGTGAGTTTCTGACCGATACCAGAGGAGAGGGGATATTAAACGCGGTGTTTGAAAAGTACGAGCCGTATAAGGGGGATATTCCCACCCGAGCAAACGGCTCGCTGGTCGCGTTTGAAACGGGAACGGCGGTGCCTTACGGCTTATTCAACGCACAAGAGCGTGGTACGCTGTTCATCGGACCGTCCACCCCCGTCTATGAGGGCATGGTGGTGGGCAGCTCCCCAAAGTCGGAGGATATCAATGTCAATGTCTGCAAAAAGAAGCATCTGACCAACACCCGCGCTTCCGGCTCGGACGATGCGCTGCGGCTGATACCCTACCGTCAGATGAGCCTGGAGGAGTGCATCGAATTTCTGGCGGAGGACGAAATTCTGGAGGTTACGCCGAAGAATTACCGGATCCGCAAGCAGATTCTCGACAATGTGCAGCGTGCAAAGCAGCGCGCCGCGAAAAAATAAGAAGCGTGTCGACTTTTTGTCGCCACGCTTTCAAGGGACAAACTGGGTTTGCCCGAAAGCTATTGTCTTTGTCAAAACCTCCCTTGTCAAAGGGAGGGGGACCGCGCAAAGCGCGGTGGAGGGATTCAAAACCGCTTTTCCCTCTTGCGATTCCCAACGAAGTATTTCAACTTGATATACGCAAACAAGCCCGAAGCCAAATGGCTTCGGGCTCAGTCTGTCAAAAAAGCAATCAGTAACGGAAAAATTTATAATCCGTCACGGAGGCGGACATGTGCCGCCGCAGTGACACCCCTAGAGAAAACCGGCGCAGGCGGTGTCAGAATTGGCATAAGCCAAGCCGGTTTTCGACGAAAAGGGGGAATCGGGGGAAAAACACAGAGCAAGGCGAGTAAAATGAGCCGCAGCGATTTTGTTTGTCCCTCGAAGCGTCTCGGCTTTGCCGAGACGCTCAGCCCGAAGCCAAACGGCTTCGGGCTTGTTTGCTACATACCGGCATAGCGGTGCACGATCGCGTTCATTTTGTCCATCTTGCTTTCCATATCCGCCACCAGCTTGAACTGGGTGCGGGCACGGTCCAGATTCTGCCGCGGGCGGGTGGTTTTGAAATAGAGGTCGCCGTTGAGGTAATCGGTCAGAAAACGAATGCCGCATTCCAGCGTCATCAGCTTGGCGGAAAAGGCGAGGTGGTCGATCTCACCTTGGGTCAGCGAATGCCTGACCTCTTTGAGAAAGCCCCTTGTGTACTCGTCAAACAGGCTGATGTCCATATAGACCTTGGAGATGTCCGGCTCATCTTCCGCCGCCGAGGAAGCGCCGAACCGGACACTGTCCCCGAAATCGTAAAGGGCGCTACCCTGCATAACGGTGTCCAAATCAATGACGCAGATGCCGTCGCCGGTTTTGTTGTCGATCATCACATTGTTGAGCTTGGTGTCGTTGTGGGTGACCCGTCGAAGCACCTCGCCCTTTTCGATCAGTTCCAGCACCACACCGCAGTCCGCTTTCCGCTCCCGCACAAATTCGATCTCATCTTTGACCGAAGCGGCGCGCTTTTTCGGGTCGGCGGCGATCGCGGCTTCTAAGTCCTCATACCGCTTGACGGTGTCGTGGAAACGGGGAATGGTGTCATAGAGCTTGTCGACCGGAAAATCGGCAAGCATATTCTGAAATTTACCGAACGCCTTGCCCACCTTGTAAAACAGTTCGGGGGAGGTGATCGTCTCGTAGCAGGCGGCATCGTCGATAAAGGTGTACGCCCGCCAGAAGGAGCCGTTTTTGTCCTCGTAGTACAGCTTGCCGTCCTGAGTCAGGATCGGGCTGAGCGTTTCCCGCATCGGGTCGCCGCCCGCCTCGGTGATCTTCGCCTTGAGGAAGCGGGTCACCTCGTTCACATTGGACATGACCTGATCCGGACGCTTAAACACATTGGTGTTGATGATCTGTAAAATATACCGGACAGGGTGATTGGTCCTGGTTTTGAAATAAACGGCAAAAGTGCCGTTGATGTGTCCGTTTCCAAACCGCTCGATGAAGATAAATTCACCCTGAAATCTGAATTGGCGCACAATATTTTGTATGATCGAGGTCATATCAGCCTTCTCCTTCCGACCAGAGATTTTCGGGGTACTCTCCCTTCTCAATCATGTCGGCGATCGCCGACATGACCGCCGGCTTGTCGTCCAGATAGGTTACGCCGTGCCATTTCGCATCGGTGGAAAGCACCGTTACCTCGGCTTCCTTCCGTTCGATCAGCTCCTGCACCGCAAAGGGGAGATAGTATTCGGCTTTTTCCAGTTTACTCGCATTGGCGGCAAAAAATGCTTCCACCTGTTCTTCCAGTGCGGAAAGGAATGCGGGCGTAAAGCCCCAGCAGTTCATCGAAGCGATGCTCTCCCTGTCTAAATCATGCCACACGCCGTCCTCAAAATACTGAATGATTCCGTCGTTTTCCTGAATTTTGGTTCGCTCCACCGCCTTGGTCAGATAGCCGTCTGCGGTCGTTTCGCAGATGCCGCGGGACACACTGCCGTTTTCGGTCAGGGTGTTTTTCAGGCGGAAGCCCACCATGCAAAACGGGTGGGGCGGCTTGTCATCTTTGTCGGCGGATAAAAATTCCGCCAGCTTTTTAAAGGTGTCCCGTCCGTAGAAATCGTCCGAGTTGATAACGGCAAAGGCGTCGTCGATCACCTCACGGCAGCAGTAGACCGCGTGAGCGGTGCCCCACGGCTTTTGCCGGTCGGCGGGAATGGTCACAAATGCCGGCACGTCGTCCATCTTCTGGAACGCATAGGTCACCCGCACATGAGGCTCGATCCGTTTGCCTACCGTTTCACGGAAAAGCTCCAGATGCTCCTCCCGAATTAAGAAAACAACATGGTCAAAGCCCGCTTTGATCGCGTCGTAAATCGAATAGTCAATGATAAAAGAACCGCTCGAATGAATGGGGTCTAATTGCTTTAAGCCGCCGTAACGGCTCCCCATACCGGCAGCAAGAATCAACAGTGTCACTTTGTCACACACCTTCATTCTATCGTCATGAAACATCTCAGTATATCACAAATCATCAAAAAAGTGCAAGTTTTTTCTTTGCACTTCTCAAAATTTCCGGTTTGCGGGAAGGGATTTCTTGACTTTATGCCGCATTTGCGGTAGGATATTATGTTGGTAGTATATTTTTGCCAGTCGTGGCGTGCGGAAGGAGAATGGAAGATGAAACCGTATTACATCACTACCGCAATCACCTATACCTCGCGGAAGCCGCATATCGGGAACACCTATGAGATCGTGCTCACCGATGCGCTCGCCCGTTACCATCGCATGAAGGGGGAGGACGTCTTTTTCTGCACCGGCACCGATGAGCATGGACAGAAGATCGAGGAGATCGCCGCGCAGGAGAAGATCACGCCGAAAGAATATGTTGACCGGATCGCGGGGGACATTCGCCGCATCTGGGATACGATGAATGTTTCCTACGATTACTTTATTCGCACCACCGATGAGGCACATGAGCGGGTGGTGCAGAAGATTTTCAAAAAGCTCTATGAGCAGGGGGACATCTATAAAGGCGCCTATGAGGGCTGGTACTGCACGCCCTGCGAGTCGTTCTGGACCGAAACGCAGCTTGTGGACGGCAAATGTCCCGACTGCGGACGGGAGGTCAAGAAAACGCGGGAGGAAGCCTACTTCTTCCGTATGAGCAAGTATCAGGACAGGCTGACCGAATATATCGAGTCCCACCCCGATTTTATCGTGCCGGAGTCTCGGAAGCGGGAAATGGTCAATAATTTCCTAAAGCCCGGTCTGCAGGACCTCTGTGTGTCCCGCAGCTCTTTCCAATGGGGGATACCGGTGGACTTCGACCCGAAGCATATCGTCTATGTCTGGATCGACGCGCTGACCAACTATATCACCGCGCTGGGCTATGATCCGGACGGCAGCAGTGAGAATTTCAAAAAATACTGGCCCGCCGACGTCCATGTGATCGGGAAGGACATTCTGCGGTTCCACACCATTTATTGGCCGATCATGCTGATGGCGCTCGATCTGCCGCTGCCGAAGCAGGTGTTCGGGCACCCGTGGATGCTGTTCGGCACCGATAAAATGAGCAAATCCCGTGGCAATGTGCTGTATGCCGACGATCTGGCGGAGCAGTTCGGGCTGGACGGGATTCGGTACTATATGCTCAGCGAGATGCCTTTCGCGCAGGACGGCAGTATCACCTATGAAACGATCATCGAGCGGTATAACGCCGATCTTGCCAATACCCTCGGCAATCTCGTCAACCGCACCGTGTCGATGGTGCAGAAGTATTTTGGCGGCGTGATCCCCACACCGCAGGCGTATCAACCGCTGGACGATGAGCTGCGTACTCTCGCGGCGGAAACGGTCGCCGAGGTGGATCGGCAGATGCTGACCTATCATGTGTCGGACGCGCTGAGCGCGATCTTCGCGCTGGCACGCCGGAGCAATAAGTATATTGACGAAACCACACCATGGACGCTCGCCAAAACCGAGGAAGGAAAGGCGCGGCTGCAAACGGTGCTGTATGTGCTGCTGGAGTCGATCCGGTATCTCGGCGTACTGCTGACCCCCTTTATGCCGCAGTCTGCCGCCGCAATTTTGGAGCAGATCGGCAATGCACCCGCTTCCTATGCGTCGCTGTCCGCTTTCGGCGGGATTCGGTCGGGGGAGCGGGTCGGAACCCCCGTACCGCTGTTCTCCCGCATTGACGAAAAGGAAAAAATGAAGGAGATCGAAGCCGCCATGGCAAAGTCAACGGAAACGCCGGAGGGGATCGCTTCTATCACGATCGACGATTTTGCCAAGGTGGAGCTGACCGTGGCAAAAGTGACCGCCTGCGAAAAGGTCAAGAAATCCAAAAAACTGCTTTGCCTGCAACTGGACGACGGGCAGGGCGGTCGTCAGGTGGTATCCGGTATCTCTACATGGTATGCGCCGGAGGACCTGATTGGGAAAAAGGTCGTGCTGGTTTCCAATCTTGCGCCCGCAAAGCTCTGCGGTGTGGAGAGCAACGGCATGATCCTTGCCGCCGACTGTCCGAATGGGGACGTCCGCGTCATCTTTGTGGACGATGCGATCCCGCAGGGCAGTAAAATTCGGTAACGGCGATGGGATTGACCGGTATCTTTGATTCCCACGCCCACTATGACAGCGCGGACTTTGATTCGGATCGGGAAGCGCTGTTTGGCAGTCTGTCGGCTTCCGGCGTCTGCGGGATCATCAACGCGGGCTGTACGCTGGAAGCGTCCCGCATCGGGCTTTCCTATGCCGAGCGTTTTGATTATATCTATGCCGCCGTCGGGATTCACCCGGGCGAGCTGGATACTCTCACGCCGGACTATCTCACGAAGCTTCGCGCACTGGCGGCACACCCGAAATGCGTGGCGATCGGTGAGATCGGGCTTGACTACCATTGGGAGCCGTATGATAAGGAAAAACAGCAACAGGTGTTTTCCGCACAGATGGCGCTGGCGGCAGAACTGAAACTGCCGGTTATCATTCATGCGCGGGACGCGATTGCCGACACCCTTGCGATCTTGCGGGCATTCCCGCAGGTGACCGGTGTGGTTCACTGCTTTTCGGGGAGCGCGGAAACGGCAAAGGAGCTTTTGCAGATGGGGTATGCCATCGGCTTTACCGGCGCTGTGACCTTCCCGAACGCCAAAAAGGCGCGGCGTGCGGCGGCAGCCGTACCGCTTTCCCGCCTGCTGCTGGAGACCGATGCGCCCTATATGGCGCCGGTACCCTATCGCGGCAAGCGGTGTGATTCGTCTATGATTGCGGCGTCGGCGGCTGTGCTGGCAGAGCTGCACGGCTGTACCCCGCAGGAGCTGGTCGATGCGGCAAGGGAGAACACCTGCCGCCTGTTTCAGATAAAGGAGTGTTAGCATGGCATTTGACCCGAACGGTTATCTTGAAGAGCTTTGCGGCTGTTATAAAGACTATGCTTCCTTCGAGCCGAAGGACTATCAAAAATATAAGGTGCTGCGCGGACTGCGGAACGAGGACGGCACCGGCGTTCCCGCCGGACTGACCGCGATCTGCAACGTGCACGGCTATCTCATCAACGAGGGAGAAAAGGAGCCGATCGACGGCGAATTGAGCTATCGGGGTGTGGACATTCGCGATCTGGTGGCGGGCTGCGTGGCGGAACGGCGGTTCGGCTATGAGGAAACGGCATACCTGCTTCTGTTCGGACGGCTGCCCGACCGTGAGGAGCTTTCCCGCTTTCGTGAGCTATTGGGGCATTACCGCGCTTTGCCTGACTTTTTTGTGGACAACATGATGGTAAAGGCGCCGTCGGCAAATGTCATGAATAAAATGGCGCGCGCGGTTTTGGCGCTCTATTCCTTCGATAAGGAGGATCCTGAGGATCAGTCTCTAGAGGCGGAGATTCGCAAGGCGGTGCAGATGATCGCCCGTCTGCCGGTCATTATGGTGAGCGCCTATCAGGTCAAGCGGCGGTATTTTGACAATGAAAGCATGTTTTTCCACCCGATCCGTCCCGAGGAAAGCACGGCGGAGCATATCCTTTCCACCCTCCGTGCCGACCGGCAGTTCACCGAGGAGGAGGCAAGGCTGCTTGACATCTGCCTGATGCTCCACGCGGAGCATGGCGGCGGCAACAATTCCACCTTTGCCTGTCGGGTTTTGTCCTCGGTTGCGACCGATTCCTATTCCGCCTATGCTGCGGCAATCGGCTCACTCAAAGGGCGGCGGCACGGCGGCGCGAATATCAAGGTAGCCGAGATGATCGCCACGATCGAAGAAAATGTAAAGGACTGGTCGAACGAGGACGAGGTCGCCGCGTTTTTGACAAAGCTGGTCCGAAAGGAAGCGGGCGACCGCACCGGACTGATCTACGGCATGGGTCATGCGGTTTACACCAAGTCCGATCCCCGCGCCGTTTTGCTGAAAGAGAATGCGTGGAAGCTGGCGGAGGGTACCGAGTACGAGCCGGAATTTCGGCTGCTCCAATCGGTGGAGCGGCTGACGCCGCAGGTACTGCGGCAGGAAAAGGGACAGGATAAGACGGTCTGTGCCAATGTGGACCTCTACTCCGGACTGGTTTACCGCATGCTCGGCATTCCGCAGGATCTTTTGACCCCCCTGTTTGCCGTCTCTCGCATGGCAGGCTGGTGCGCTCACCGGATCGAGGAGCTCACCACCGGCGGCAGGATCATTCGTCCGGCTTATAAGCCGATCGCCGCGCATACCGTTTATGTTCCGCTGGCAGAGCGGTGATTCAGGATAAGTAAGAGGTGTGATTATGCAATATCAATCGTCTTCCGATACGCCGGTCACCGGCAATCAGGCACAGCCGCTTTTTTTGGCGGCGCTGACTATCCTTTTCCTCGGATTTCTCACAGCAATCCCCTTTCGGGTCTATCTTTTGATGACTGCGGTAGACGCGAAAACCGGTTTTTATTTCCCCGAAAGCCCCTTAGTCTTTGTGTTTAACGGGCTGATGCTGGGATTGGCGCTTCTTTTGTTTATCCTTCCGCTTTTCCAGCGAAAGGTCGGGCTTTTTGCCAATCCCGCCAAAAGCGGCGTTCTGGCGGGTATCGCCCTGCTGATTGCCGGACTGATTATCACCTATGCGTCTATCTTTGACCTTCTCAACGGCTGGCAGCAGTATCTGCCGCTTTTCTCCGGCGCATTGGGTACTATTTCCGGCTTTTTGCTGATCGTCACAGCCTTCCGGCTTTTTCGGGGCGGCATTTTTGAAAAAAAGGTGGGCGTCTATCTGCTCATCGTTCCGCTTTGGAGCTGTGTCCGCCTTTTGCAGGAGTTTATGGCATATAAAACCGTTGCGGGCGTATCGGAGCGGGTGCTGGATATCGTCACCTCCTGCGGCGGAACGCTCTGCCTGTTTTTCTTAGTCGCACTGCTCTGCGGTGCAGACAGCGCGGGCTTTCACCGTTTGTTTGTTTCTTCCGCGGCGATCACCGCCCTGTTCGGCGCGGTGTCTAACCTGCCCCGCCTGCTGATCGGGCTGCTCGGCTCGGACGATCTGAAACAGGTGCTGCTGGCGCCGCATGCCGTCAATGCGGGTCTTTGCGTGATGGCGATCCTGCTTTTGATCTGGTATCTGACCCTTGCCGAGCGCGACGGGGTGAAGGTGTACGCCCCGTCCACCCGAAATACCGAGGTACTGCCCGATTATGTGGAGGGGGAGGAAAACTCTTTCTCCACGGAGGATTGGAGCGAGGCGCAGGAGATGACAACGCCCACTCTGATGACCGCCAGGGAGGCTGCCGTAGAACCGGAGAAACCGGAACCAAAACCTGAACCGGAGGTCGATGTCGATTCGATTTTGGAGGAGCTGTCGGTTCGTCCGCAGACTGCCGAACAACCGGCGGAGCCTGCCGCCGAAGAAGAGGTCGTGCTGGAGCCGCTGCCCGAACCGGAAGCATCGGTGATTGAGGAAGCGATCGCAGAAGAGCCGTTTGTTCCGGTGAAGCCGGTTGTTGATCAGGAAGAGCAGGCGCTGCCGGTGAATGATGAGGGCTATACCATTCTGCCGACGCTGGCGGAACTGGAGCAGGTCGATTGGGACTTGACAGATGAGGATAAATAGAATATACTGAATATGTCATAGATAAAATCTGTTTCAGGGCGGAGTGAAATTCTCCACCGGCGGTGATGCGGCATTGACCGCGAGTCCGCGAGCCATACGGCTGATCCGGTGCGAATCCGGAACCGACGGTATAGTCCGGAAGGAAGAAGCAGCAAAATGCCGAATCTTATGACCGCCCGCAGATTTTGCGGGCGGTTTTTCTTTCCTGCGGATTTTAGAAAATGGCAAAAATTTTGGAGGTGTTTTTTGTGAACAATCAAAAATCCGCAAACCGTCCGCCCATGATCCGTGTGCTGGTCGTGACCGCTATGATGTCGGCAGTCGCAACGGTGCTGATGTTTCTGGAGTTTCCGGTGCCGCTGGTGCCAAGCTTCATCAAAATGGATTTGTCCGAGCTGCCCGCTCTGCTCACCGCTTTTCTGTTTGGACCGCTGCCGGGTGTCGCCGTCTGCCTTGTGAAAAATCTCATCAATCTTCTCACCACCTATTCGGGTGGGGTAGGGGAGCTTGCCAATTTCCTGCTCGGCGTATGCTTCGTGCTGCCCGCAGGCTGGGTCTACCGCGTCCGGCAGTCCCGCGGCGGCGCGCTGCTGGGTGCGTTGGCAGGTGCGGCGGCGATGGCTCTCATCAGCGTGCCGATCAACTATTTTGTGGTCTATCCCGCTTATACCCTCATCATGCCGATGGAGGCGATCCTCGGTATGTATCAGGCGATCAACCCCCACGCCGATACCCTGCTCAAATGCCTTGTGATGTTCAATATGCCCTTTACCCTTGTCAAGGCGCTTATCAGCGTGGCAGTCACCTTTTTGATTTATAAGCCGCTCTCTCCCATTTTGAAGGGGAAACGGGTATAACCGGCTCCGCCTTCCGATCCTTTTGGGATCGGAAGGCGGATTTTTCTTGTCAGCAGCGTAAAAATATGGTATACTGTTACCCATACCGATGTTGTATGACTGCTAAGGGGTTGAAAAACCATGCTTCCTCGTAAACGGGCACGAATCTGTTTCACGGCGATTTTTGCTGCGGTCTTTGTTGTTATGACGTCATGCAGCAATGTTTCCCACCCTGCTTCCTATCGGGAAATCGGGTGTCCCGCCGGTACGGTTTATTCTGCGGAAAGAGCCAGATGCGCGTGGGATATGACCATATTTGACAACAGGCTGTATGTCGGGTCGGGGGATTATGACAAGAATGTCGGTTCTGTTGCGGTTTTGTCCTGCGCGCTGGATCATATCGGGGACTGGCAGCAGGAGACTTCCCTTCCGGACGAGGAGATCAATCGTTTTCTTCTGTTGGACGGAACACTGACGATACCCGGTACCGATCCGGTCGGTGAGCCGGACACAGGCACTTATTATCAGCTTGTGGATTCCAAGTGGGTGACCAAATCGGGGATTTTGGACGGACAGCACAATTTTGATCTGATCCGGTATGACGGCATGCTCTTTGCGGGAATCGGCGCGGATCGCGGAAAAACATCGGTCATCTGCTCAAAGGACGGGGAACATTTTGAGCGACTGCCAATGGTGAAAGATGGCAGTCCAATCTCCACGACAGACGGAGAATGTATCCGCACGCATGATTTCTTTCTTCAAAATGACACACTCTATGCAACGCTGTGGTATGAGAATCTTGTGACAGACAAGCTGACCTTTGATCTGTACCGGTATGAGAATGGGGCGTTTGTATTTCACAGCGATTGGCTCAGCCGGATCGGCGCAAAGGAGTTGTGGAATGTGCCGGTCGGTGCGAAAGTGAATTTTGCGGACAAAGTCTTTTTTACCACCGGATACCTGTTTAGCACCTCCGATATGAGTGAATTGACGCCCATTATTTTCCCGAAGGAAGCCGTGGTTTATGATCTGCTGGTAGATGACAACACGCTGTATGTGCTGACTGCGACGGAGACGGAAGAGGGGTATCAGACGGTAATCTATCAGAATACCACGGGAGAGCTGGACGAATTTCGGGAGCTGATACACTTCACTTATGAACTGCCGCCGATGTCGTTTGCCTGTACTGCAGAGCACTTTTATATCGGGACAGGCGATTTTCAAAATGCAAATGAGAAAAACGGCACCATACTGGAAGTAGAAAGGTAACCGGACATGTTACGGCAATATTTTAGAAGCTTGGGCTACGGCTTACTATACCTTCTCATGATCCTTGTGATTGCTCCGCTTTTCGGGATCGTCACAATATCCCTGGCAAATGCGGTGGGCGGCGAGACGACTCCGCTGGGTATGGCTTTGGTTTTGGGCATACCGGTGTTGGCAGCCTGGTATTTGGCATACCGAAACCGGCTTGAGAAAGAAGCCATAGCATATCGTTATTTTCACACACGTCGGGAGAATACATGGGTGTGGCTTCTCAAAATGCCGGAGTGGCGTATCGAACTGTTTGCCTGTTTGACGCTCATTCTGCCTGTGGCAATCAATATAGCATTCATAGGGTCCGACAGCCCGTTGGGAGAAAAAATTTTTTCCATCTTTTTTATACTGATACTGGCAGGTATTCTTTTTGCTGTGATGAATACGCTGTGCTGGGTATTGGTGTGTTGGAAATGGAAACGAATGGAGCATAAAGTAAAACAAAAGAATAAAGCGGCAGCAGAGTAAGACAATTAGGTGTCATCACTATGGTTTATAAGGAAAGTATGAAAGGACGGATCAGTTTTGAAAGACAGTTATGAAAGCCCCTTTTCCACGCGGTACGCCGACAAGGAGATGCAGTATCTCTTTTCGCCGGATAAGAAATTTTCCACCTTCCGCCGGCTCTGGCTTGCATTGGCACGCGCCGAAAAAAAGCTCGGCTTGCCGATCACCGAGGAACAGCTCGCCGAGATGGCGGCGCATCTGGACGACATCAACTACGATGTTGCCGAGGCGCGGGAAAAGGAAGTGCGGCATGATGTGATGGCGCACGTCTATGCTTTCGGCGTGCAGTGTCCCTCCGCCAAAGGGATCATTCACTGGGGTGCTACCTCCTGCTATGTCGGGGACAATACCGACATTATCATTATGCGCGACGCATTGCAGCTGGTGCGCCGGAAGCTGATCAATGTATTGGACAAGCTGGCAGGCTTTGCCGAGAAATATAAGGCGATGCCGGCGCTTGCCTATACCCACCTTCAGCCCGCACAGCCCACCACGGTCGGCAAGCGCGCCACCCTCTGGATAAATGAGCTGCTGATGGATCTGGAAGAGGTGGAGTACCGGATCGGCAAATTGCAGCTGCTTGGTTCAAAAGGCACCACCGGCACTCAGGCGAGCTTTATGGAGCTGTTCGACGGTGATACCGAAAAGGTCAAGGAATGCGAGCGCCTGATCGCCGAGGAAATGGGCTTTTCCTCGGTCGTACCGGTGTCAGGGCAGACCTACTCCCGCAAGGTTGACGCGCAGGTGCTCTGCACGCTGGCGGGGATCGCCCAGTCGGCAAGCAAGTTTGCAAACGACCTGCGTATCCTCCAGCACTTCAAGGAGATGGAGGAACCGTTCGAGCAAAACCAGATCGGTTCGTCCGCCATGCCCTATAAGCGCAACCCGATGCGGGCGGAGCGAATCTGTGCGCTGGCACGATATGTGATGATCGATACCCTCAATCCCATGTTCACTGCGGCAACACAGTGGTTCGAGCGGACGCTGGACGACAGTGCGAATAAGCGGCTGTCGGTGGCGGAGGGCTTTTTGGCGGTCGATGCGATCCTCAATATCATGCTCAATGTCTGCGACGGGCTGGTGGTCTACCCCAAGGTGGTGGAAGCCAGATTGCGCAAAGAGCTGCCCTTCATGGCGACCGAGAACATCATGATGGAAGCGGTCAAAAAGGGCGGCGACCGTCAGGAGCTGCATGAAAAGATTCGCCTTCATTCGATCGCCGCAGGGAAGGCGGTCAAGGAGGAGGGACGGGAAAACGATCTGCTCTCCCGTCTGGCAGCCGATCCGGCGTTCGGGCTTAATGAGGACGATTTCGGCGCGATCTTAGAGCCGTCCCGTTATGTCGGGCGCTCTGCCGAGCAGGTGGAGGAGTTTCTCTCGGAGCATATCCGCCCGATTTTGGAGGCAAACCGCGACCTTTTGGGTGAAAGCGCGGAGCTTTCGGTTTAGGGAAAAAGACAGGCATTGCCTGATTTGGCAGCGCTGTCTTAATTTGCTTGACAAACCCGTTTTTTCGGCATATAATACTCTTTGATTGTATTGTGCCGGCAATGGGCGCGATACAGACTGAGCTTTGGAGGAACAGCAGATGAAAAGAGCAAGAAAGTCCACTTTTCCTATTGTGGCGCTGCTGATCGTTGCCTTCGCGCTTTTGGCATTCTTCGGAATTTCAACGCGCTGGGGCGATCTGACCACCACATATATCAAAGGTGGAAGCAATGTCCGCTGGGGAATTGATATCCGCGGCGGCGTGGACGCGACCTTTACGCCGCCCGAGTCGGTGACCGATGTGACGGACGAGCAGATGAACTCTGCCGAGACGATCATCAAGACCCGTCTGGTGTCGGCGAACATCACCGATTACGAGGTGTATACCGATTCGGACCGGAACCGTATCATCGTCCGGTTCCCGTGGAAGGAGGACGAGGAAAACTTCGATCCCGAGTCCGCGATTCAGGAGCTGGGCGCCATGGCGAACCTCACCTTCCGTGAGGGAAGCGATTATTCCGGTGAGGTCATTCTCAGCGGAACCGATGTCGTTTCCGCCACCGCGGTGGTGCAGGAGAATCAGACGACAAAAGCACAGGAATACGCTGTTTCTTTGGAGCTTACTTCGGAGGGCGGTCAGAAATTTGCCGATGCGACAGGTCGCTTAATCAATCAGCAGATCGGGATCTGGATGGACGAAACGCTGATCTCCGCTCCAAATGTAAATGAGCAGATTTCTGACGGAAAAGCCCAGATCACCGGTAACTTCACGGCGGACGAGGTGCAGGATCTGGCGGATAAGATCAATGCCGGTGCGCTTCCGTTTGCGCTGGAGATCAGCGGTTACAGCACGGTGGACCCCTCGCTTGGCGCGGGCGCTCGTGACGCGATGCTGATCGCCGGACTGATCGCCTTTGTCGCCATCTGCCTGTTTATGATCTTTGTGTACCGTCTGCCCGGTGTGGTCGCCTGTATCGCGCTGGTCGGACAGGTTGCCGGAACGGTGGCGGCGCTGACCGGATTTTTCCCTGTGTTTAACAGCTTTACCCTGACCCTGCCCGGTATCGCCGGTATCGTGCTGGCGGTCGGTATGGGCGTGGACGCCAATGTCATCACCTCGGAGCGTATCCGTGAGGAACTGCATCACGGCAAGTCGATCGACGGTGCGCTGACCTCCGGCTTCCAGCGGGCGTTGACCGCCATTCTGGACGGCAACCTCACCACCATTCTGATCGCCATTATCCTAATGGGTGCGTTCGGACCTTCCTCCAGCATCTTTGCCCGCGTGCTGAGCTTTGTGTTCCGCTGGTTCGGGCAGACGACGACCGGTGCGATTTATTCGTTCGGTTATACGCTGATGGTCGGCGTGATCTTAAACTTCATCATGGGCGTGACCGCTTCCCGCCTGATGCTGCGCTCGCTGTCGCAGTATAAGGCGTTGCGGAAGCCCTGGCTGTATGGAGGTGAAAAGGCATGAGAGAGTATCGCTTTGATTTCGTGGGAAAACGGAAGATTTTCATCTGCATCAGTATCGTGCTGCTTCTGCTTGCCGCTGTGATCTCGTTCGTGCGCGGCGTTGCGGTAGATATCGAATTTACCGGCGGTTATATTCTGACCTATTCGTATCAGGGGGACACGGTCGATCTCGGTGAGGTCAAAGATGTCGCGGAGGAATCGCTGGGTGAAAGCGTCACCGTCCGTGCTTCCTCGTCACAGCTGACCGGACTGAATAACTTCATCGTTTCCTCCAGCAGCAACGAAAGTCTCTCAACCGAGCGTCATACGGCACTCACCGCCGCCTTGCAGGAGCATTTCGGTGATCTTCAGGTCGAAGCGGTGGACATCAGTAATGTGGACGCGACGATGGGACGGGACTTCATGCTGAAATCGGTCTGCGCGGTGATCTTTGCCGCCGTACTGCTGATTATCTATATCGCCGTCCGCTTCAAGCGGATCAGCGGTTGGTCGGCGGGTGTGACGGCGATCATCTGCCTGATTCATGATGTGGGCATGGTGTATGCCACCTTCGTGATCTGCAACTTCGCGCTGGACGCAAACTTTATGGCAGTGGTGCTGACCATCTTCGGTTATTCAGTCAATAACACCATCATCATCTTTGACCGGATTCGTGAGAACCGGCAGGCAATGGGCAAACGGCTCAACTACCCCGAACTGGTCAACAAAAGCGTCAATCAGTGCCTTTCCCGTTCGATCAATACCACTATTACAACGGCGCTCGCCATGGTGGTGATCTGCATCGTTGCGCTGATCTGCGGCGTGCAGTCGATCCTCTATTTTGCGTTCCCGCTTTTGATCGGACTGCTCTTCGGTTTTTATTCCTCGGTATTCCTCGCAGGACCGATCTGGTCCTTCTGGAAAGAGAAAAAGGGCGCATAACAGGGACACTGGCGGAAAGCATTGCTTTTCGCCGGTTTTTTTGTTATACTGCTTGTAACGAGATGTTTTGAGAAAGGAAGGAGATCGAATGAAACGGCTGAGTATGCCAAGGCTGATGCTCAAGTGTGTGATACAGGGATTTGTGGCGTCGCTTTTTTGTCAGCTTCTCAATTTGGGGAGTGCTTATTTCACCACGCTTTGGTGGTCGCGGCTGATCGTGTTGCTCTGCGATGTCGGGCTGTATGTGTCGCTGCTCTATGCCGCGATCTGGAAGCATGGTGATAAGGACCGCAATCTGGCAAATTTCGGGCATATCGCTCCCGATCCCAACCGCGGCTTTGTTGCCGCCCTGCCCGTTGCGGGATTCTATTTTCTGCTGTCGGTCATTATGGTGCTGGCAAAGCTGTCAGTGCTGCCCGCGCAGATTTTGGTGTGGTTTCGCCTGCTCTGCCCGCAGCTGCTCCAGCTTTATAATATGCAGATACCGGCTCTTCCGACCGAATACACGACCACACCGTTTACCGATCTCACCGCCGTTTCCTGGCCGCTATTATCGGTCTGCTGTCTCCTTTCGATCCTCCTTCCGCTTTTGACCTACGGAATCGGTTTTCGCTTCGGCTATCGGGGGATACAGCTTGGCGACCGGCTGGTTTATAAAAAGAAAATCGACTGATTTTGGCGTATAACCCTTCCCGTTCACCGCATAGAGATGTGGTGGGGAGGGATCATGATGCGGTTTTCCCGTACCGTTCGTTTGTATCTGCCGGTCTGTATCGGTCTTGTTCTGCTGATCGTCTCACTTTGCCTGACCGCCTGCTTTCGGGCGGTGCGCGCAGGCTCCGCCGCCGTAACGCCTGTCTGTCCGTCCGTGATTCTGGATCCCGGGCATGGCGGTGTGGACGGGGGCGCCACCGGTATTTCCGGCACGGTCGAAAAGGAGATCAATTTGCAGATTTCCCTGATCCTGCGGGATCTGCTTCGGATATCCGGCTGTACTGTCTATATGACCCGCGAGACGGACGGCGATCTTGCCGACAGCGGGATTGACAGTATCGGCGGCAAAAAGCGTTCCGATATGCACCATCGCCTTGCGCTGATGCAGGCGCACCCCGAGGCGATCGTGCTGTGTATTCATCAGAATCTCTATACCGAGGAGCAATACCACGGTGCCCAGATGTTTTACAGCCCGAATAATCCAGAAAGTGAGCGGCTGGCATCGTGTTTGCAAACTGCCTTTGTCTCGCTGCTCCAGCCGGATAATACACGGCAGATCAAGCCTGCCGGAAAGTCTATCTATCTGCTTTATCACAGCAAAACGCCGACCGTGCTGGCGGAGTGCGGCTTTCTCTCCAATCGGGAGGAGGAAGCACTTTTGAAAACCGAAGCGTATCAGAAAAAGGTCGCCATGGCGCTTTATCGGGGTATTGTGACATTTTGGGAGGAAGCCGAATAGAAAGGAAAGGATATGGCAAAAGGAAAACCTGTTTATATCTGCAATGAGTGCGGGTTCGAGTCACCGAAATGGAACGGACGCTGTCCCTCCTGCGGCGCGTGGAACTCGTTTGAGGAACAGCTTCCGGCGCCGTCCGCCGTCATGGGCGGCGGCATCAGACAGGCAGCAGCCTGCCTGTCGCTTGCCGAGATCGGGACAAAGGCGGAGGTGCGCTGCAAAACCAATGTGGAGGAGCTCGACCGCGTACTGGGCGGCGGGATCGTCCGCGGCTCGCTGATTCTGCTTGGCGGTGATCCGGGGATCGGCAAATCCACGCTCCTTCTCCAGATCTGCGAATACCTCAAAAACGATCTGAACATTCTCTATGTATCGGGGGAGGAATCGGGCAGGCAGTTAAAGCTGCGTGCCGAGCGGCTTGGCGTCACCTCGGACAGCCTGTCGATCCTCACCGCAAACGACATGGACGCGATCATTGCCACCATCGAGCAGACAAAGCCGGAGCTTGTGATGATCGACTCGATCCAAACCATGAGCCTGAGTGGGATTTCCTCCACAGCCGGAAGCATCACTCAGGTGCGGGAGTGTACCAATCTGCTGATGCGGCTGGCAAAGTCGATGGATATTTCGATCATGCTGGTCGGTCATGTGAATAAGGACGGCGCGATTGCCGGTCCGAAGGTGCTCGAACACGCGGTCGACGTGGTGCTGTATTTCGAGGGGGATCGGAATTTTTCCTACCGGATCCTCCGCGCGGTCAAGAACCGGTACGGCTCCACCAACGAAATCGGCGTGTTTGAGATGAAAAACAGCGGCTTGGAGCAGGTGCCAAATCCGTCTCAGATGCTGTTGGACGGCAGACCGCAAGGGGTATCCGGCACCTGTGCCGCCTGCGTGATGGAGGGCAGCCGTCCGCTCATATTGGAGGTACAAGCTCTGGTCACCAAAACGAGCTTCGGGAACCCGCGCAGAATGGCGACCGGCTTTGACTATAACAGGGCGGCGCTGCTGCTGGCAGTGCTGGAAAAACGCGCCGGCTATTTCTTTGGCGCAATGGACGCTTATGTGAATGTGGTGGGCGGCTTTAAGCTCGATGACCCGTCTGCCGACCTTTCGGTGGCGCTGTCGCTGGTGTCCTCTCTTTGCGACCGTCCGGTGCCGGACGATCTGCTCGCATTCGGGGAGATCGGTCTGGCAGGGGAGATTCGCCCCGTGTCCCATCTCGAACAGCGTCTGCGGGAGGCAAAGCGGTTGGGCTTTACCCGATGCCTGATCCCGCGTCAGATGTCCCGTTCGGTGGAGGATATCGGCTTGCGACTGATTCCGGTAAGCTATCTGAAACAGGCGATCGCGGCGCTGGAGCAGTAACGGCAGGCTTGCAGTGACAACAATCGGGGTCGTCGGTCAGCTCGGCTGCCGCAGGCAGGGTGCAGTATCCGTTTGTCTGGTAGCGGCACTGTCGCGCACAAAATACCATGCTGTACATCGGCATCACTCTTTTCGACAGGATACTCTTTATTCTGCGAAACACCGGCTTAAAATATTCCGACCAAACAAAAGCAATAGACACAAAAATCGGCAGGGCTTATACCCTGCCGATTTTTGGAGCTACTGGCCGGACTCGAACCGGCGACCTGCTCATTACGAGTGAGCTGCTCTACCACCTGAGCCACAGTAGCACAACAAAAGCAGTATACCATAACTTACAAAAAGTTGCAACTGTTTTTTTGCGGTTTTTGCCGATTTCCTCCCACTTTTTCGGAGGGAGATCTTGCCGCAAAACCCTTGCAATTTGAAGTCCGCTATGGTAAAATATGAGTATGTATACCGAATACTGGGATTATGCGGTATCTTCCAAGTGAAAACCAGGGACAGGGGGCTTATGATGTATACAGATGCCGAATTGAAAGAAAAAATCATGGGCGGCGCGCTGGACGAAACGCTGATTCGGCTGTACGGCGCGGCGCACCTTGAGGCGCAGAAGGCGCGCTATTACGACGCGGTGGACGAGTTTGTGGATTTCTTCGGCGTGACCGAGGGTCTTAGTATTTTCTCGGCGCCGGGGCGCACCGAGATCGGCGGAAACCATACCGACCATAACTGCGGCAAGGTGCTGGCGGGCAGTGTGGACCTTGATGTGATCGGGGTTGTTGCCCGAAACGATATCGGCAGAATGCGGGTCAAGTCGGCAGGCTACGATCTGGACGATATCGATCTCACCGATTTGGCGGTACACCCCGAGGAGTATGGGAAATCCATTTCGCTGCTGCGCGGAACTGCCGCACAGTTTGCGGAAAAGGGCTGTCAGGTCGGCGGGTTTGACGCCTATACCACCTCGAATGTGCTCAAAGGCTCCGGCGTATCTTCTTCCGCCGCGTTTGAAATTTTGCTCGGCACCATTGTCAACACCCTGTTTTTTGAGGGACAGGTTGATCCGGTCGAGCTGGCAAAGGCGGCGCAGAAGGTGGAAAACCACTATTTCGGGAAGCCTTGCGGACTGCTCGATCAGATGGCGTCCTCGGTCGGCGGCATCGTCACGATTGATTTTGCCGATGTGCAAAACCCCTTGATCCGGCAGGTGAACTTTGATCTTGCCAATGCGGGCTATGCGCTTTGCATCGTCGACACCGGCGGCAACCATGCCGATTTAACCGACGATTATGCGGCGGTTCCCGTGGAGATGCAGGCGGTCGCCAAAAAGCTCGGCTGTCAGGTGCTGCGGGAAACCAGCCGTGATGCGCTTAAAAACAACATTGCCCGTCTGCGGGCGGAGCTTGGTGATCGCGCCGTGCTGCGCGCCTTCCACTTTTTTGATGAGAACGACCGCGTGACCGCGCAGGTAGATGCGCTGGAGCGGGGCGATTTTCCGCGGTTTTTGTCGCTGGTGGTGGAATCGGGTCGGTCGTCCTATCAGTATTTGCAAAATGTGTACGCCAATGTAAATCCGGCGGAGCAGGGGCTTTCTCTTTCGCTTTATCTGGCGGAGCGTCTGCTCAGCGGAAAGGGCGCATGGCGGGTACACGGCGGCGGCTTTGCCGGAACAACCCAGAGCTTTGTGCCGAATGCGCTTCTTCCGACGTTCCGCTCCGAGATGGAAGCGGCGTTCGGAAAGGGAAGCTGTCATATCCTGCAGATCCGTCCGGTGGGCGGCGTGCAGATCATCTGAAACAATACATAACAGGAGGAATTGACTTATGGCAGAATTGAGATGGCACCCGTTGACAAAGGATTGGGTCATGATCGCATCGCACCGGCAGAACCGGCCGCAGATGCCGAAGGACTGGTGTCCGTTTTGTCCCGGCTCCGGTAAAGTGCCGGACGAGTACGATGTGTATGAGTATGATAACGATTTTCCCGCGCTGTCGCAGGACCCGCCCGAGCCGGACGATGTCGCGAATGACTTTTTTAAGGTTCGCCCCGCATACGGCAAGTGCGAAGTGATCCTCTATTCCTCTGGACATACCATCACGGTGCCGGAGCTTTCGGTCGATCATGTGACAAAGCTCGTTAATCTCTGGGCGGAGCGGTTTCGGGCGATCAGCGCCGACGAGAAGATCAAGTATGTCTTTATCTTTGAAAACCGCGGCGCGGTGGTCGGTGTGACCATGCCCCACCCGCACGGGCAGATTTACGGCTATTCGGTGATCCCCAAGAAGATCGAGCTGGAGGTCGCCTCCGCAAAGGAGTACCGTGCCGAGCATGACCGCTGCATTTTCTGCGATATGCTCAAAGCGGAGGTGGAGTTTGAAAAGCGGGTCATCTTCCGCAACGAGCATTTCACCGTATTCCTCCCGTTTTTCACCGAGTACCCCTATGGCGTGTATATCATGAGCAACGCGCATAAGCAGAACATCGCCGAGTTTAACGAGGAAGAGCGCCGCGCGTTGGCAAAGACGATTCGGGACACCGCCGGTATGCTGGACAGCCTGTTCGATTACCAGTTCCCCTATATGATGTGTATGCACAATGCGCCGGTCAACGGTGAGGATACCGAGCCGTATTATCATTTTCATATTGAGTTTTTCCCGCCGATGCGGAGCGCGGATAAGCAGAAGTTCAACGCTTCGAGCGAAACCGGCGTGTGGGCGCACTGCAACCCCACCTGTCCTGAGACGACGGCGGAGGAGCTGCGTCAGGCCTATGCGAAGTTTATCGCAAAGGCAAACGATTAAAAGTGAGGTTTTACGCTATGTCTTTTTTCCCAAAGCGTTTGATCGGTTTGCTCTGCGCGGTTTGCATGGCTGCCGTGTCGGTGCTGCCTGTTTTGGCGGCAGGCTCGAGCGCGGTTCTCACCATCGGTGATTACGAGGTGGACGCCGCCGAGTTTGCCTATCATATTTCCAGCAGCATCTATTCGCTCGGCATAGACGAGGACGAGATCACCGAGGAAAACGCGCAGGAGATACTGGATCAGGCGGTGGAAGGTGCGATATCCGCAGCCGTGATCCGTCAGATGGCGCTGGACGCCGGTGTGTCTGAAAAGGACGCGCTTGCCTATGTGCAAAATGACCTGAGAAGCTCGTTTTTGCAGCAGTACGGCTCCGAGGAGGCACTTCAGGAAGCCATGGAGGAGTCACATCTGACCGAGGAGCTTTTCAATAAGCTGTTTTGCAATAACTACTATATTGAGCAGCTTCAGCAGGTCTATACGGACCCCAATGAGCAGAATACTGTTTACACTCAAACCTACGAAAAGCTGGAGAACGCGGTCGAGTACGGCGACGCCTATCAATCGGTCGATGTAACGGCAGGTTATCCCTATGGGCTTTCCATGTCGGGCGGCACGGTCAACTGGGAAGGCGGTCTGCACGCGGCAGGCTGGGGCGCTACGCTGACGGTGGTGCTGGTAGGACTTCTGGTTGTCTTTTTCGCACTGCTCCTGCTGGTTCTGGCAGTGACACTGTTCGGCAAGATTGGGGAAGCGGCACACAACCGTGCGGCAAAGCCGCGTGTACGCTCTACTCCTTCTGCGGCTCCGGCAGCGCCCGCTTTGGCGGCAAAGCCGGCGGCTTCACCCGCTCCGGCACCCATTTCGTCCGGTATCCCGAACGAGGTGGTGGCGGCGATCATGGCGGCGATTTCCTGTATGACCGCCGGTTCCGGTAAAAGCTATCGGATCAAACGGGTCCGGAAAACGGCAGACCCGCGCTCACTCTGGAGTGCGGCAGGTGTGCAAGAGAATACCCGTCCCTTTTAAGGACCGTGAGAAAGGACGACTTCGATGATTGAAATATTACGAGAAACCATAAGCGGTCTGGTGGAAAGCTCCGGTCTGATGGGCTTTTTCGCGGACGGGTTTCAGTGGCAGAAGCTGCTGATGATCCTGATCTCATTTTTGCTGATCTATCTTGCCATTGCCCGCCAGTATGAGCCGCTGCTCTTATTGCCGATCGCATTCGGTATGCTGCTGACCAATCTGCCCTTTACCGAGATTTTCCATATGGATTTCTTTGTGGGGGAGAGCATTGATTACGGCACGGTGCTCCATGACGGCGGTTTGCTGGATATCCTCTATTTAGGCGTTAAGCTGGGTATTTTCCCACCCCTTATCTTCCTTGGAATCGGCACCATGACCGATTTCGGACCGCTGATCGCCAATCCCCGCAGCTTTCTGCTGGGCGCGGCGGCGCAGGGCGGTATCTTCTTTACATTCCTGGGAGCCATGGCGCTGGGCTTTACCGGCGCACAGGCGGGCGCGATCGCCATCATCGGCGGCGCGGACGGTCCGACCGCGATCTATGTTGCAAAATCGCTTGCGCCAGCCATGCTCGGTTCCATCGCGGTGGCGGCATACTCCTATATGGCGCTGGTTCCGGTGATCCAGCCGCCGATCATGAAGGCTCTGACGACCAAAAAGGAGCGGAGCGTGGTCATGGGACAGCTTCGTCCGGTCTCCCGTACCGAGAAGCTGATTTTCCCGATCATGGTCACCATCATCGTGTCATTGCTGGTGCCGTCCGCCTGCTCGCTGGTCGGCGTGTTGATGCTGGGTAATCTGATGAAAGAAAGCGGCGTAGTGGATCGGCTGGTGAAAACCGCGCAGAACGAATTGATGAATATCATCACCATCATGCTGGGCGTCACAGTGGGCGCGACCGCCACCTCCGAATATTTCCTGACGGTCGATACTTTGAAGATTATCGCACTCGGTTTGATTGCATTCTGCATCGGTACTGCCTGCGGCGTGCTGCTCGGCAAGCTGATGTATCTGTTGACCAAAGGAAAGGTAAATCCGCTGATCGGCTCGGCAGGCGTGTCCGCCGTCCCGATGGCGGCGCGTGTGTCGCAGAAGGTGGGACAGGAAGCAAATCCCACCAACTTCCTGCTGATGCACGCCATGGGTCCGAATGTGGCAGGCGTGATCGGTTCTGCGGTCGCAGCCGGTGTGCTTCTCTCCATTTTCGGGTAATAAAGGAATAACAGCATGAGCAGTAATTATACGGTACCGCTGAAAAAATTTATCAAGGAATGCAGTCTGGAAGCACTTTATCTTCCTGCCGATGCGGAGAATATCATGATCTCCACGGCGGAGGTCAACCGTCCCGGGCTGCATCTGTCCGGCTTTTATCAGGACTTTGAGCCGAGCCGGATTCAAATCCTTGGGAATATGGAGTTTTCCTATCTCACCAGTCTCCCTCAGCCGACCCGTCAGGCACGGATCCACTCGCTTTTGGCGTCCAAGATACCGGCTTTGGTCGTGACCAATGGGCTCACACCCTTTCCGGCTCTGCTGGCGGCGGCAAAGGAGCATGAGATTCCATTGCTTCGTACCGAGGATCATACGACTGCGTTTATGTTTAACGCAATCCAGTATCTCAATCTGGAACTGGCGCCTCGGATCACCCGTCACGGCGTTCTGGTCGAGATTTACGGCGAAGGAATTTTGCTGCTGGGTGACAGCGGGATCGGTAAAAGCGAAACGGCGATCGAGCTTGTCAAGCGCGGCCACCGCCTGATCGCGGACGACGCGGTGGAGTTAAAGCGTATCTCCGCCCGACAGATTGTCGGTGCATCGCCGGAGAATATCCGGCACTTTCTGGAGCTGCGCGGCATCGGCATCATCAATGCCCGCCGTCTGTTCGGGATCGGCGCGGTCAAGCTGACCGAAAAGGTGGATTTGATCGTGCAGATGGAGCTGTGGGACCCCGATAAGGTGTATGACCGTATGGGGATCGATACCGAGTATGAGGAGATTTTGGGTGTCAAGATACCCTCGCTCACCCTGCCGGTCAAGCCGGGGCGGAATCTCGGTATTCTGCTGGAGGTCGCCGCGATGAATAACCGCCAGAAGCGAATGGGGTATAACGCCGCGGTCGAGCTGATGAAGCACCTCGGTATGGAGACGGACGAAGCGGCACTTGATACCAAGGATTGGGATTTACTCTGAGGTGACGGCATATGTATTCTATTGAGGCGGATCTCCACACCCATACTGTTGCGTCCACCCATGCGTACAGTACGGTGCTGGAGAATCTGCATCATGCCGCGAAGATTGGTCTGCGCGCCATTGCGAGCACCGATCATGCGCCCGATATGCAGGACGCGCCGCATATCTGGCATTTTATGAATTTGGACGCACTGCCCCGCGAGTGGGAGGGCGTAACCCTGTTGCGGGGAGCGGAAGTGAATATTTTGGACGCGGACGGGCGGCTTGACCTGCCCGATTCCGTTTTGTCCGATTTGGATTGGGTGGTGGCTTCCATGCACCGGCGGGTCTGCACCGCCCGCACAATGGAGGAAACGACACGGGCGTATTTGAAGGTCGCGGAAAATCCCCTCATTGATTTGATCGGACATAGCGGCACACCCGCTTTTGCCTACGATTACCGGCGGGTGATACCGGTGTTTGGGGAAGCGGGGAAGATCGTGGAGATCAACGCCGGTTCTCTTTCTGTCCGTCCCGAAAGCAGGAAAAACTGCGTGGAGATCGCACGGCTTTGTAAGGAGTACCGCGTTCCGGTCGCCGTGGATTCGGACGCGCATTTTTGTATGGCGATCGGTGAGGTGTCGGGTGCGCTCGAAATGCTAAAGGAGATCGACTTTCCAGAGGAATTGATCCTCAACGCTTCGGCGGATCGCCTGTTTTCCTATCTTGCCGCCAAGCATGGGGACGATTGGCGGGCGCGATAATACCGTTTTGATCGGAGTGTTTTCCTATGATAGATGTCACATCGGTCGTTCGCTATGCCAAGGCGGAGCATATTACCTGCCTTTGCGATGAGCCGCTTGCACCTTATACGACTTTCAAGATCGGCGGTCGGGCAGCCGTATTGGTAAAGCCCGCGTCCGAGGGACAGATCGCCGGTCTGCTGCGCGTCTGTCATGCCGAAGGACTGCCCTTTTATCTGATCGGAAACGGCTCGAACCTTTTGATCTCGGACGACGGGATCGACGGTGTGGTTATTCTGCTGGGGCATGATTTTTCGCAGATCACGCTTTTAGACGGGCATACCCTCTGCTGTCAGGCAGGCGCATCGCTTTCCTCAGTCTGCCGGTTTGCGTTATTGCATGGGCTGACCGGACTGGAGTTTGCCTGGGGGATTCCGGGCAGTATCGGCGGTGCGGCGTATATGAACGCGGGTGCTTACGGCGGCGAGATGAAAGACGTTATGATCTCCTGCACCCATCTGGACGAGCGGGGGGAAGCGGGTTCTCTTTCGGGTGACGCGCTCGAGTTGTCCTATCGGCACAGCGCATACAGCGACCGCAAAGACTGCATCACCACCGTCACCCTTTCTCTCAAAGAGGGGGAACCGGCGGCGATCCGCGCCCGTATGGACGAACTGATGGCAAGGCGGAAGGCAAAACAGCCGCTGGAGTTCCCCAGTGCGGGCAGTACATTCCGCCGTCCAAAGGGGAATTACGCCGCCGCGCTGATCGAGCAGTGCGGGCTGAAGGGCGTGTCGGTGGGCGATGCAATGGTCAGCGAAAAGCACAGCGGCTTTCTTGTGAATACCGGTCACGCCACCTGCGCGGATATGCTCGCGCTGATCCGCCATGTGCAGAAAACGGTGGCGGAGCAGACCGGTTATCATCTGGAATGTGAAGTGCGGATACTGCCATAACCGAAAACCGCGGTATGCGGTTTTTTGTTATTTAGAAAGATTGGAGGGAACGGTATGTCTTTTTCCCATCAGGTCAAGCAGGAGCTTTGCAAAGTACCCTCTGCCTGCCCCGACTGCGAAAAGGCACTGGCATACGGTATGCTGCTGTTCAGCCGCGCCTTTGACGACGGCAGGGTCCTCCTTCAAACCGAGCACCGCGATGTGATGAACCGCTATGTGGACTGCCTGTCCGCGTTGACCGATTTGATCCTTTCGGTCGAGACCACCGACCTGCATCTGCGGGAAGAAAAGAAAATGTATACCGTGTCGGTGCAGAGTGAACGGGACCTCGAAATGATCCGGCGCTGTTTTGATTTCAATCCGTCCGATCCGGCACGGCTCTGTCTGGAATTGATGCCCCGTGGCTGCTGTGCCGTTTCCTTTATCCGCGGCGCGTTTCTGGTCTGCGGCAGTGTTTCCGATCCACAGCGGGATTATCATCTGGAATTTGCGTTAAGCTCCTTCGCTCTGGCGGAGCATTTTCGCACCTATCTTGCCGAAAACGGGGTGGAATGCAAACACACCTCCCGCAAGAATACCGAACTGCTCTATCAAAAGGACAGCACTGCGATCGAGGAAATCCTCACCCTGCTCGGCGCATCGAAGCAGGCGCTGGAGCTGATGGAGGTAAAGATCATCAAAGATGTGCGAAACCACACCAACCGTCAGACCAATTGCGAAACTGCAAATCTCACCAAAACGGTGACGGCGTCTCATCGGGAGATCGAGGATATCCGGCTGATCGACAAAACGATCGGTCTGTCCGAGCTGCCCGATGAATTGCGGGAGCTTGCCATGCTGCGGCTGCGGCATACCGATCTGTCTTTGCGGGAATTGCAGGAGCTTTTGCCTGTCCCGATCTCCCGCAGCGGCGTGCATCATCGGCTGAAAAAGCTCTCGCAGATCGCCGACCGACTGCGAAAGGAGGGAAAGTGAGCCATGGCATTTGTGCATCTTCATGTTCACAGTGAATACAGCCTGCTCGACGGCGCCTGCCGGATCAAAGAGATGGCGAAATGCGCCAAAGAGCAGGGGCAATCGGCGCTTGCAATCACCGACCACGGCGTTATGTACGGCGTGATCGACTTTTATAAAGCCTGTAAGGCGGAGGGGATTCGCCCAATCATCGGGTGTGAGGTATATGTTGCGCCCCGTACGCGGTTTGACAAGGTGCATAAGCTGGATAACAGCCCCTACCACCTGACCCTTCTCTGCGAGAATGAAACAGGCTATCACAATCTGATGAAGCTGGTCTCCGCCGGTTTTATCGACGGATTTTATCACCGCCCTCGGGTGGACGAAGAGCTGCTGCGCGCACACGCGAAAGGTCTGATTGCCCTTTCGGGCTGTATGGTCGGGCAGTTGCCACGCCTTTTGCAAAACGGCGACCTTGCCGGTGCGGTGGAGCTCGCAAAGCGGTATGCCGACATATTCGGGCAGGATCATTATTATATCGAGATTCAAGATCACGGCATACCGGAGGAAAAGCGGGTGCTGCCGCTGCTGCGGGAGGTTTCCCGTCAAACCGGTATTCCGATGGCGGCGACCAACGACGTCCACTATCTCAGGCGGGAGGACGCCCACACCCAGCGGGTGCTGATGGCGATCCAGACCAATCAGGTGGTGGGGCAGGAGGGCAATCTGGAGCTTTCCACCGAGGAGTTTTACCTCAAATCGGAGGAGGAGATGAGCGCCCTTTTTGCCGATTATCCGAACGCGGTCGAGAACACCGCGAAGATTGCCGAACGCTGTCGGGTGGAGTTTACCTTCGGTGAGATGAAGCTGCCCAAATTCACCGCACCGGACGGACAGGACAACGAAAGCTATCTCCGCGCGCTGGCGGCAGCCGGTATGAAGCGGCGGTACGGCACGCCGGACAAAGAGGCGGAAGAAAGGCTCTCGTATGAGCTTTCGGTCATCACCCGTATGGGGTATGTGGACTATTATCTGATCGTTCACGACATTATTGATTTCGCCCGTTCTGCCGGCATACCGGTGGGACCCGGGCGGGGGAGCGGTGCGGCGAGCATCGTGGCGTATGCAATCGGGATCACCGATGTGGACCCGATGAAATACCGGCTGCTCTTTGAGCGGTTTTTGAATCCTGAGCGAATCAGTATGCCGGACTTTGATATTGATTTCTGCTATGAGCGGCGAGGGGAAGTGATCGACTATATCATTCGCCGGTACGGCAGCGATCATGTGATGCAGATCGTGACCTTCGGCACCATGGCGGCACGGCAGGCGGTGCGTGATGTCGGGCGGGCGCTGGGTATGTCCTATCAGGAGGTGGACAGGATTGCGAAAATGATCCCCCGTCAGCTCAACGCCACGATCGACGGTGCTCTGCGGGAGCGGCAGGACCTGCGTGCGCTCTATCAGACCGACCCTGCTATACACACCCTGATCGATACCGCCCGCCGTCTGGAGGGAATGCCGCGGCACGCCTCCACCCACGCGGCGGGGGTGGTCATCACCGATCGGGAGGCGGACCGGTATGTGCCGCTTGCCAAAAACGACGATGCGGTCGTCACCCAGTATACCATGACCGCGCTGGAGGAGCTGGGACTGCTGAAGATCGACTGCCTCGGTCTGCGGAATCTCACCGTCATTCACGATGCGGAGCAGATTATACGAAAGACCGATCCCGATTTTTCGATCGCAAAGATTCCGCCGGACGATGCGGGTGTGTTCCGCATGATGGCGCAGGGGGACAGCGACGGCGTGTTCCAGTTTGAATCCGCCGGCATGAAGCGGGTGCTGCAGCAGCTGAAACCCGAAAGTCTGGAGGATCTCATCGCGGTGATCGCGCTCTACCGCCCGGGACCGATGGATTCGATCCCCCGCTATATCGAAAACCGGCATCACCCCGATCGGATTCGGTATCTCCACCCTGCTTTGAAGCCGATTTTGGAGGTGACCTACGGCTGTATCGTCTATCAGGAGCAGGTCATGCAGATCTGCCGTGCGCTGGCGGGATACTCCTATGGCAGAGCCGATCTGGTCCGCCGTGCGATGGCGAAAAAGAAAAAGACGGTTATGACCGAGGAACGCACCTATTTCGTTCACGGCAAGATCAATCCGGACGGCACGGTGGACTGCCCGGGCTGTGTGGCGAACGGCATTCCAGAGGATATTGCCAACCGAATCTTTGACGAAATGGTCTCCTTTGCGTCCTATGCGTTCAATAAGGCGCACGCGGTCTGCTATGCCACGGTGGCGTACCAGACCGCCTACCTCAAACGGTACGCACCGGCGGCATACTTCGCGGCGCTGCTCACCAGCGTGCGGGGCAGCGGCAAGGCGACCGAATATATTGCGGCTGCGGCGGCAAACGGCTGTCCGGTGCTGCCGCCCGACATCAACCTTTCTCATTATGAGTTTACCGTGGAGGGGAAAGGAATCCGGTTCGGGCTCGGCGCGGTGAAAAATCTCGGGGACGGCATGATCGCCGCGATCATGGCAGAGCGGGAGAAAAACGGAGCTTTTCGCGACCTCAACGATTTCTGTGAACGGCTTTACGGCAAGGAAAGCAATAAACGAATGATGGAAAGCCTGATCCGTTGTGGCGCCATGGACAGCTTCCCCCATAACCGAAGGGAGATGCTGGCGGCATACCCTGTTATTTTTGAGCAGCTTGCACAGCTTCACAAGCAGAATCAGGAGGGTCAGTTTAACCTGTTTGGCGATCTGTCACCGGAGGAAGGCGCGCAGATACCCACCCTCTCCGATTTTTCCGAGCAGGAAAAAATGGAAATGGAGCAGGAGATGACCGGCTTTTTCCTGTCGGGACACCCACTGGACCGGTATGAGCAGGTTTCCCGCTTAGCCGGAGTGGAAACGGTCTCTGCGCTGATCGACGGCGCGGAGAGCGGCGACCCCCGCTTTGGCGATAAAACCAAACACCTGCTGCTGGGCGTTTTGCAGGAGATCAAAACGACCAAGACCCGTTCGGGGGATCAAATGGCGTTTGTCAAGCTGGAGGACCGTACCGGTCAGATAGAGGTGCTTGTCTTTTCCTCCCTCTATCAAAAGGAAGCGCGCCGCCTGCAAAGGGGGAGCGTGCTTGCCGTGCGGGGAACGCTTTCGCTGAAAGAGGAGGAACAGCCGGTCATACTGGCAGGGGAGCTGCTTTCACCCGAAGCACTTGCCGCCCGCAAAACACCGGCAAAGCTCTTTTTGCGGGTGCGGGGGCAGGACGATCCGGCGCTGCCCGCTTTGATGACCGTGCTGCGGCGTTATTCCGGCAAAACCAAGGTGATCCTCTATTTTGCGGATCAAAAGCGGTATGTGTCGCCGTTCGGTATCGAGGGGGTGACGGTGACCGACCCGCTTTTGGCGGCGCTTTCGGCACAGCTCGGGAAGGATTCGGTCGCTGTCAAGTGATATCGCTGAAAAGGTAGTTGACAGATTGGGTCATATTGCGGTAAAATATAGGTAATGAGACTGCATAGTCAGTCATCTTTTGGGAGGAGGATTTCATCATGGAAGTAAAACGCATTGGTGTATTGACAAGCGGCGGTGACGCCCCCGGTATGAACGCCGCGGTACGCGCCGTAGTTCGCTATGCAAACCGCCTCGGTATTGAAGTCATGGGCATTCGCCGCGGTTATACCGGTTTGATCAACGGCGACATGTACGAGATGAGTACCACAGATGTGATGGATTACCTGCGCAAAGGCGGCACGGTGCTGGGTACGGCGCGCTGTCCCGAGTTTAAGGAGGAAGCGGGCGTGCAGCAGGCGGTTCGCATCTGCCAGTATCGCGGTCTGGACGGCGTTGTGGTCATCGGCGGTGACGGCTCCTATCGTGGCGCGGCAGACCTGTCGGCGCACGGCGTGCCCTGCGTGGGACTCCCCGGCACGATCGATAACGATATCGCCAGTACCGATTATACGATCGGCTATGATACTGCACTCAATACCGCCATGGAAATGATCGACAAGCTGCGTGACACCTCCGCTTCCCACAACCGCTGCAGCGTGGTTGAGGTCATGGGTCGCCATGCCGGTCATATCGCACTCAATACCAGCATCACCTGCGGCGGCACCTATGTGATCGTGCCGGAGCTGGAGTTCAGCATGGATAAGCTGGTGGAAAAGATTCTCATCGCGCAGAACAAGGGCAAGAGCCACAATATTGTTCTGGTGGCGGAGGGCATCGGCGATGTGGACCGCCTGGCTAAGGAGATCGAAGAGCGCACCGGCGTCGAGTCCCGTGCGACCATTCTGGGTCATGTGCAGCGCGGCGGCTCGCCGACACAGCGCGACCGTCTGGTTGCCTCTATCATGGGCTTCCATGCGGTGGAATTGCTGTCGAAGGGGATCGGCAACCGCGTGGTCGGGCTTAAGAACGACAAGCTGGTCGATTACGATATTCAGGAAGCACTCCAAATGAAGAAAGAGCTGGATATGAATCTGTTTGAAGTGGCGCACTGCATCGCCCTGTAAAGTCTTTTTTCAAAGAAAATTCCTGCAACGGCATTCGCTTTTGCAGGAATTTTTTTGGGGAAACGGGTTGACTTTTCCGCAATATCATGTTATCATGGTAGCACGATAAAGTGAAAAGAGGGTATCTATGTCAAAATACCGCATGATCACGCCGGAGGGCACAAAGGATTTTCTGTTTGAAGAATGTGCCGCCAGACGGCAGGTTGAAGCTCAGCTTGCGCGACTGTTTGAGGGATACGGGTTTACCGAGGTGGTGACGCCCGGGATCGAGTTTCTCGATGTATTCGATGCCATGCCGCAGGAGCAGATGTATAAGCTCACCGACGGCAAGGGCAGGCTGATCACACTCCGTCCCGATTCCACCATGCCGATCGCCCGCCTTGCGGCGACCAGGCTGAAAAATCACAGCCTGCCGATCCGGCTTTATTACAATCAAAGCGTATATAACGCCAATCCGGCACTCAGCGGGCATAGCAACGAGGTGGTGCAGACCGGAATCGAGGTGATCGGGGCGGATTCCCGCCGCGCCGATCTGGAGGTTCTCGCCATGGCGTTGGAGGTGCTTCAGTGCAGCGACGCCGCCGATTTCCGGCTGGAGCTGAGCCATATCGGTATTTTTCACACGCTGATGAAAAAGCTTTCGCTGAGCGATGAGATAAGCGAGGAACTGCGCGGATTGATCGAAAGCAAAAATTATCCCGCCTTAAGCGACCGCCTTGCCGGATTGGGGAACGATCCGATGCTCCTTTCGCTTCGGCAGATGCCACGCCTGTTCGGCGGGGCGGAGGTGCTGGATCGCGCCTCCCGCTTGTTTGCCGATCCCGATATCGACCGGCTGATCGAGGAATTGCGGCGGCAGTATCAGGCACTTTCCGCGTTGACCGAGCCAAGGCATATCACGGTGGATTTGGGGCTTGTCAACCGTCCCTCCTATTATACCGGTATCGTCTTTAGGGGCTATCTGGCGGGACACGGTGAGACGGTGCTTTCGGGCGGACGGTACGACCGCCTGCTCTCCCGTTTCGGCGCCGATCTTCCGGCTGTCGGTTTTGGTGTCCGTCCGGACGCGCTGGCGGCAGCACTTTTGCAAAAAGGCATCGTGTCATTGCCCGATCCGTCGGTGCTGGTCTGCGCCGCGCAGGGCTGTGAGACGCAGGCGCTGCGTCACCGCCGCCGTTTGGCGGATCAGAAGCTCTGTGCGGAATACTCGGTTTACACCACCAAGGAGGAAGCCGAGGCTTATGCCGCAGAGCGGGGGATCCCGCGTCTGGATTTTGTCACGCCGGACGGGATCGTGACCGAGACTTTGGCGGAGGGGGAGTGCTTATGAAACCGATCCGAATTGCGCTGACCAAAGGTCGGCTGGAGCGGGACACCGTTTCGCTTTTTGAGCGAATTGGGTACGACTGCGGCGAGCTCAAGCAAAAAGGGCGGCGGCTGATCCTGCCGATCCCCGATGCGGGGCTGGAAGCAGTCCTTGCCAAGGCTGCCGATGTGATTACCTATGTGCAGCACGGCGTCTGCGATATCGGGGTGGTCGGGAAGGATACCATCATGGAGTACGGCGGTTCCTTTTTTGAGGTGGTCGATCTCGGCTTCGGCAAATGCCGGTTTGCGCTGGCAGGACCTGTGGGGAAAGATTTTTATGACGGCTATCACCGCAGGGTGATAGCCACCAAATATCCCAATGTGGCTTCCCGCTTTTTTGCGGAAAAGGGAATGGACGTGTCCATCGTGAAGATTGAAGGCTCGGTGGAATTGGCGCCCCTGCTGGGGCTTTCCGATGCGATCGTGGATATTGTGGAGACCGGTTCCACGCTAAAGGAAAACGGGCTTGCCGTGATCGAGGAGGTCGCGCCGGTCTCCGCCCGCATGATCGTCAATGAAGCGAGTCTCAAGCTCCGACAGCAGGAGATCGAAAAGCTGATCGGGCAGATCGAGGAAACGGTCGGAAAACAGGAGGAAAGAATATGATTTCCATCATCGAAGCCGGTGAAAAGGCGGAGCGGTTTTTGTCCGAGCTGTCCCGCCGCGGCAGTGAAGTGGACAAAAAGGTGACCGAGGCTGTCACCGAGATATTGGAGCAGGTGCGTTTGCGCGGCGATGCGGCAGTGCGGGAGTACACCGAGCGGTTTGACGGTGGCTGTCCTGCGTCCTTTGAGGTGCCGCGCGATGAAATCAACGACGCGCTGACGAAAGCCGATCCCGATTTTGTCAACGCGCTTTTGAACGCGCAGGAGAAGATCGCCGCCTTTCACCGGCGGCAGAAGCAGGAGAGCTTTATCGACCCGCAGGAAAACGGTGTCATCTTAGGACAGCGGGTGCGGGGCTTAAAACGAGTGGGGCTGTATGTGCCGGGCGGCACGGCGGCTTATCCCTCGTCTGTTTTGATGAACGCCATTCCCGCGAAGATCGCTGGCGTGAAAGAGCTTATCATGGTGACCCCGCCGGTAAAGGGCGGCGGCGCCAATCCCGATATTCTGGTGGCGGCGGCACTCTGCGGCGTGGATCGCGTGTTTCTGCTGGGCGGCGCACAGGCGGTTGCCGCGCTTGCCTACGGCACCGAAATACTGCCGAAGGTGGATAAGATTGTCGGTCCCGGCAATATCTATGTGGCGACCGCGAAAAAGCTGCTCTATGGCACGGTGGATATCGACATGATCGCCGGACCGAGCGAGATACTGGTTCTGGCGGACGATACGGCGAACCCCGCCTATGCGGCAGCCGATCTGATGTCTCAGGCGGAGCATGACGTGCTGGCTTCCGCTATCATGCTGACTACCAGCAGACAGGTGGCGGAGGAAACGGCGGCGGAGCTCACAAAGCAGGTGAGCACTCTGGAGCGGCAGGACATCATTCGCCGGTCGCTGCGTGATTTTGGCGCGATCATTCTCTGCCGCGATATTGACGAGGCGGTGGAGATGGCAAACCGCCTGGCGCCGGAGCATCTGGAGGTTATGCTTCGCAATCCGATGGAGTACCTCGGCAGGCTGGATAACGCGGGCTCGGTATTCTTAGGGCAGTACGCGCCGGAGCCGCTGGGCGATTACTACGCCGGACCGAACCATGTGCTGCCCACCAGCGGCACGGCACGGTTTTTCTCGCCGTTGTCGGTGGACTCCTTTGTGAAAAAATCGGGCTACATTTATTATACCGAGCAGGCGCTGCGGGAGGCAAAGGACGATATCATCTGTATCGCACAAAGGGAGCGGCTGACCGCACACGCCCACGCGATTGCCATTCGCTTCGGGGAGGAATCATAATGTACGCTCTTCCCGAAAAGCTGCGCGACTTAACGCCATACGACCCGATCACCGGCAGCTACGCACTGCGGTGCGACGCAAATGAATCCTGCCTGCCACTTCCGGCGGAATGGCAGGAGGAAATCGCGCTGGCGGCACGACAGCTTTCTTATAACCGCTATCCCGATCCCTATGCCACCGAGCTTTGCCGCGCCTTTGCCGATTATTACGGCATTCCCGTCGGGTCGGTGACGGCGGCAAACGGCTCGGACGAATTGCTGGCACTGCTCACCTCCTGCTTCCTGAACGCAGGTGACAAGCTCCTTACCTTGACGCCGGAGTTCTCGATGTACCGCTTCTATGCAGGTTTGTATGAGGACAAAAGCGTGGTGGAGGAAAAATCCACCTCTCTTTCCATCGATCCCGATGCGGTGATCCGCCGCTGTCGGGAGGAAAAGGCGCAGATGCTTTTGTTTTCCAATCCCTGTAATCCCACCTCTCTCGGATTGAAGCGGGAGGCGGTCAGGCGAATCGTAGAAGAAACGGACGCGCTGGTGGTGTTGGACGAGGCGTATATGGACTTCTGGGATCAGAGCCTGTTGGAGGAAGCGTCCTCCTATGACAATCTGGTGATTCTCCGCACCGCCTCCAAGGCGGTTGGATTGGCTTCCCTTCGGCTGGGCTTTGCCGTTTCCAATGAAAGGATCACCCGCGCATTGCAAAGCGCAAAATCTCCCTATAATGTAAACGGATTGTCACAGGCGATCGGCGCGGCGGTATACCGCCATAAAACGCTGCTGCGGCAGAGAACGGAGTATTTGATCCGCTGTCGGGAGGATTTACAGCAAAAGCTCGATGGGCTGACGGTCTTTTCCAAGGTTTATCCTTCCGTCACCAATTTTGTCTATGCCGAAACGCCGCTTGCAAAGCAGCTTCATCAGGCTCTGCTCGACCGGTCGATCGCAGTACGGCTGATGGGGAATGCCCTGCGGATCACCGCTGCCGAGCCGGAGGACAACACACGGATCGCGGCGGCAATCGAGGAATTTGAGAAGGAGGAAACGCTATGAGATGCTCACATCGCAGCCGCGTCACGCGGGAAACCGATATTGAACTCACCCTCAATCTGGACGGCAGCGGAAAAGCTGAGATTCATACCGGCATCGGCTTTTTTGACCATATGCTTTCTGCCTTTGCGCTCCACGGCGGCTTTGACCTGACGGTCGAAGCCAAGGGCGATCTGGAGGTGGACTGTCATCACACCGTTGAGGACACCGGCATCGTGCTGGGGCAGGCGTTTGCCGAGGCATTGGGGGATAAATCCGGTGTCGCGCGATACGGCTCTGCCTTTCTCCCGATGGACGAAGCACTCGCTTTTGTCACACTGGATATCAGTAACCGCCCCTATCTGGTCTTTGAGACCTCCTTTCTTTCCGATGCGGTCGGCGGCTTTGATTTGCAGATGGTAGAGGAATTTTTCCGTGCCTTTGCGTTTCAGGCGGGGATCACGCTCCACGCCAAAACGCTCTACGGCAGGAACGATCACCATAAGGCGGAGGCGCTTTTCAAGGGGCTTGCAAGGGCGTTGCGGCAGGCTGTCGCACCGGCAGACGGCGTGCAGTCCACCAAGGGAGTGCTGTGATGATCGCAATCGTGGATTACGGCGCAGGCAATCTGTTCAGCGTGCAGAATGCGCTTTCCTATTTGGGGGAGGATTTTGTCGTGACGGGGGACGCCGATACCCTCCGCCGCGCCGATGGGCTGATTCTGCCCGGTGTGGGCGCTTTTCCCGACGCGATGCGTATGCTGCGGGAAGCAGACCTTGTGGACTGCATTCGGGAGGAAGCAATCCAAAAGCCGCTTTTGGGAATTTGTCTCGGTATGCAGATGCTTTTTTCCGGCAGTGAGGAGTTCGGCTTCACCGAGGGGCTCGACCTGATTCCCGGTCAGGTACGGCTGATGAAGCCTGCGGGACTGAAGGTGCCGCATATGGGCTGGAACGAATTGCAGATCAAGAAGCCGGACTGCCCGCTTCTTGCCGATATCGCCGAGGGGGACAGCGTATATTTTGTCCATTCCTATATGGCGGTCACACAGCCGCAGTATCTGGCTGCGGTCTGCGATTACGGCGGGCAGGTCACGGCGCTGGTTCAGCACGGGCATATTTTCGGCGCTCAGTTTCACCCTGAAAAATCGGGCGCGGTGGGGCTCTCAATCCTCCGCCGCTTCGGGGAGTTGATCAAATGATTGTTTTACCGGCTATCGACTTAAAGGACGGCAAACCGGTCCGGCTTGTGCAGGGGGATTTTTCCACCGCCGGTCAGGTGGCGGAAAATGCGGTGGACACCGCGCGGGAGTTTGCCGCAAAAGGCGCCGGTTATCTGCATATGGTGGATCTCGACGGCGCCAAAAGCGGGGATACGGTCAACCACGATTTGATTCTGGAGGTCGCAAAGCACACCTCCGCCAAAATCGAGCTTGGGGGCGGCATTCGCAGCTGTGATGTGATCGAGGACTATCTCTCCCACGGGATCGATCGGGTCATTCTCGGCTCAGCCGCAATCAAACAGCCCGCGCTGGTGCGGCAGGCGGTACGGGAGTACGCCGGTCATATCACGATCGGTATCGACGCCAAAAACGGACTTGTCGCCACCGAGGGCTGGCTCTCCGGCAGCGAGGTGGATTATCTCACTCTTGCTTCGGAGATGGAGCATATCGGTGCCGACTGCATCATTTTTACCGACATCTCAAAGGACGGCACGCTGTCCGGACCGAATTTCGAGCAGCTTGCCGCGCTGAGCCGGCGGGTGAGCTTACGCGTGATCGCTTCGGGCGGCATACGGGACATCGGTCATATCCGCCGCCTGCGGGATATGGGACTTTACGGCGCGATCTGCGGCAAATCGCTTTATCAGGGAACGCTGTCTCTCGGTGAAGCGCTTGCCGCCGCTCATCGGTAAGGAGGGCTTTGATGTTAGCAAAACGGGTGATCCCCTGCTTAGACGTGCGGGACGGCAAGGTGGTAAAAGGCGTGCAGTTTTTGGGCGTCCGTGATGTGGGCGATCCGGTGGCTTTGGCTGCCGAATATGACCGGCAGGGCGCCGACGAGCTGGTGTTCTACGACATCACCGCTTCCTATGAGGGACGGGGCGTGTTTCTCGATGTGGTGCGGGAAACGGCAAAGCAGGTGTTTATTCCGCTCACGGTCGGGGGCGGTATTGCCTCGGTGGAGGATATGCGTGCCGCCCTTCGCGCGGGCGCGGATAAAATATCGGTCAACAGTGCGGCGGTCAAAAATCCGGAGCTGATCCGGCAGGGCGCCGACCTGTTTGGTAGTCAGTGCATCGTGCTGGGGGTGGACGCCAAGAAACGGGAAAACGGCGGCTATGATGTATTTGTCAAAGGCGGCAGAGAGAATACCGGCATTGATCTGATTGAATGGGTGAAAAAGGCCGAGTCGCTGGGTGCGGGCGAGATTTGTCTCAATTCGATGGACGCCGACGGCACCAGAGAGGGCTTCGATCTGCCGATGCTCCGCGCGGTCTGCGGTGCGGTTCGGATTCCGGTGATCGCATCGGGCGGCTGCGGAAAGCTGGAGGACTTCTCCGAGGTATTTCAAAAGACCGATGCTGACGCGGCGCTTGCCGCCTCGCTCTTTCATTTTCAGGAGCTGACGGTGGGCGAGGTCAAAACGCATCTTGCCGCAGCTGGTATTCCGGTGCGGAAATGTCGGGAGGTGACGGCATGAACGATCTATCCTATCTCTTTCAAAAGGCGGAGCTGATCCCTGCCATTGTGCAGGAAAAGGGCACCGGCGAGGTGCTGATGCTCGCCTATATGAATGCGGAAAGCCTTTCCCGCACCCTTGAGACCGGTTATACCTGGTTTTGGAGCCGTTCCCGTCAGGAGCTGTGGAATAAGGGCGCTACCTCGGGGCATTTCCAGCGGGTCATCTCGATCACGGCGGACTGCGATGCGGACACCCTGCTGGTGGTGGTGGAGCAGACGGGTCCCGCCTGTCACACCGGCGCACACAGCTGTTTTTTCAAACCGATTTACAGAAAGGATTAGCGTATGGACACATTGGAAGGATTGTACCGGGTCGTATTGGATCGGAAGGAACACGGGGAGGAGGGCTCCTATACCCGTTATCTGTTCGAGCAGGGGCTGGATAAGATACTCAAAAAATGCGGAGAGGAATCCGCCGAGATGATCATTGCAGCCAAAAACGGGGAAAAGCCGGAGCTGGTCGGGGAGATCAGCGATCTCATTTACCATATGCTGGTGATGATGGCGGAAACGGGCGTCACGCTTCGCGATGTGCTGGCGGAGCTGGAACGCCGCCGGCAGAAGATCGGAAATCTCAAAACCTTCCATCAGGTGGATCGGGAAAGCTGAGCGTGTCGACAAAATCGCCACGCTTCGAGGGACAAACGCAATCGCAGCGGCTCGTTTTACTCGCCTTGCTCTGTGTTTTTCCCCCGATTCCCCCTTTTCGTCGAAAACCGGTTTGGCTTGCGCCAATTCTGACACCGCCTGCACCAGTTTTCTCTCAAGGTGTCACTACGGCGGTACATGCCCGCCTCCGTGACAGATTATAAATATTTCCGTTATGGATTGCTTTTTCGACAGACTGAAATGCCTGCTTTCGAGCAGGCTTTTTTCGGTTACAACCCTGTTACGATTCTTGACGAACCGTTTTGGCGGAAGTATAATAACTATATGTGCATATAGGAAAAGGAGGGACGCAGATGGACGAGCAGCGCAGATGTCTTAACTGTATGCGGGAATACGATGCCTCGGCCGACAAGTGTCCCTATTGCGGTTATCAGGAGGGAAAGGCGGCGTCCGGCTATTATCTTCCGCCCCGCACCATTTTAAACCAGCGTTATTTGATCGGGCGGGTGCTGCGCGCCAACAGTGAAAGCATCACCTATATCGCCTACGATCTTAAAATCGACGCCACGGTATCGGTGCGGGAGTATCTGCCGACCACTCTCTCCGGTCGCGCGGAGGACGGACGGCAGGTCAATCCCCTGCCCGGCAGAGAGGCGCATTATAAGGCACTGATGAGCGATTTTGCCGAGCTGTTCCTCTGTCTCTCCAAGCTCCGCACCTTCAATGCCGTCGTGCAGGTGTATGAGCTGTTTCGGCAAAACGGCACCGTCTATGCCGTTTATGAGTATGTGGAGGGCGTGCCGCTCTCGGAGTATCTGCAAAAACGGCAGGGAAGCCTGCCATGGGAGACAGTCAAAAAGATGATCCTGCCGATTTTGGAGGCGCTTGCCGTGGTGCATACGGCGCGTGTCTACCATCGGGGGATCAGCCCGCAGACGGTATGGCTCAACCGCAAGGGCGAATGTAAGCTGGACGGCTTTGCCATCAGTCCGCTTCGGGCTGTCCGCACCGAGCTGAATCCGCAGCTTTATGCCGGTTATGCCGCGCCGGAGCAGTATCTGGTGTCGAGCTGGCACGGACCGTGGACGGACATCTATGCCGTCTGTGCGCTGATCTACCGTATGCTGACCGGTATCACGCCCCCTTCGGCGGCGGAGCGGGTTCGGCAGGATACGCTGGAGCCGATCCGAAAGCTGCTGCCTGATCTCCCCTCCACCGTGGCGGCTACCATCATGACCGGCTTGCAGATACAACCGGAAAACCGCCCGCAATCGGTGCGGGTGTTGATCGACGGGCTTGCGGGCGAGGGGGGAGCGATCCGCACGCCGTCCGAAAAAACAGTGCATACTGCCGAGATACCGGTTCGGATAGAAAAACCCGATAAACCAAAAAAGCATTCCAATCTTCGGCTCGCATTGGGTATCGCCTGCATTTCGGTCGTGGTACTGATTTTGGCGGTGGGGATCGGCTACTATCTGCTTTTCCGACCCGATATTTCCACCTTGCTTCCCTTTGGCAGCAGCTCGCAGGAGGTGAGCTCCGCCGCTTTAGAAAGTACCCCTTCCTGGGAGCTTGCGGCGTCCAGTGCTCCGGCAGAGGACGAATCGGAGGTGACGATGCGCTCGATGCCCAATCTGCTGGGGAAAACGCAGGAGGAGATACAGAACAATCCTGCCTATGACGGGCTGTTTGACATCACCTGGGTCACCGATTACAGCAATGATTTTGAAGCGGGTGTGGTCTGTAAGCAAAGCGAGCTGGTCGGGCGCCGCTTCAAGCCGGTTTTGCGGCTGACCCTTACGGTGAGCCGCGGCAGCTCGGAGGTCTATCTGCCGGATTATCGGGATATGGACGAGGGGGATTATATCGCGCTGCTTGAAGCACTGGGGATCGACAGCAGGCACTATACCGTTTCCTACGAAGCGTCCGATACGGTTCCGGCAGGTCAGGTGATCCGCTTAGACGAGGAAAGCGAAAGACTGCTGGCAAACGAGACCACCTTTGATTTTAAGGGCAGTAAAGAGATCACGATTTTTGTTTCCGGATCGGAATAAAGCACTCCTCTCCTCCGATGAAGGGGTGCTTTCTTGTGTACAGAGGTGACGGATATGAGGTATCAGGCATATATTTTTGATTTAGACGGCACGCTGCTGGATACCAGCCCCGGCGTGTTTGCAGCGTTTCGCGGCGCGCTTTTGCGCCTGGGGCGTCCGGAGCCGTCCGATGACGTTCTGGCGGGGACCATCGGACCCACGCTGAAAAATTCATTTATCCGGCTTTTCGGCATACCGGAGGAAGCGGCGGAAGAAGCGGTGCGGGTTTACCGTGAGGAATATGCCGCCGGCGCCATGTTTCACGCCGATCGGTATGACGGCATGGCGGAGCTTTTGCAGGTTTTAAAGGAGAAAGGCTGTGCGCTCGGCGTGGCGTCCTATAAGCTCGAAAGCTATATAGAGCCGGTGCTGGAGCGCTTTGATCTCGCAGCGTATTTTGATGTTTTCTGCGGGGTGCGGGACGGCTGGGAGAGTAAGGCGCAGATCATACGCCGCTGCCTGTCTGAGCTTTCCTGTTCGCCGCAGCAGGCGGTGATGATCGGGGACAGCCCCTATGACGCAATCGGGGCAAAGGAAGCGGGTACTGCCTTTATCGGTGCGGGCTACGGCTTTGGTTTTCGCCAAAATGAGCTGCCCTATCCGGCGCCGATGGCGGATATGCCGCTTGATATTCTGAATTACTGTTAAGGGGGGAGATCACATGACCGATGAAGCATCGCTGCAAAAGCTGGACGGCGTGGTGGATCATGTGGTCTACACCAATGCGGAAACCGGCTTCGGCGTGATCGAGCTTGCCGTCGGCTCCGAGCTTCTGACGGCGGTGGGCGACTTCCACGGCGTCGAGGTGGGGGAGGAGCTTTCGCTGACCGGCAAATATGTCTCTCACCCGACCTATGGTCAGCAGTTTAAGGCGGAGATGTTCGAGCGCCGCCTGCCCGCCACCGCGTCCGCCATATTGCGGTATCTTTCTTCCGGTGCCGTCAAAGGGATCGGACCGGTGCTGGCGCGCCGTCTGGTCGATCGCTTTGGCGACGATACCCTGCATATCCTCGAAGAAAACCCCGAACGGCTGACCGAGGTAAAGGGCATATCGCCCCAAAAGGCTACAGTGCTGGCGGAGTCATTCAGGCGGGTATTCGGGGTCCGCACCGTCATGCTCTCCCTGTCGCAGCTCGGGCTTTCCGCCGCACAGGGGGTACAGGCGTGGAAAAAGTGGGGACTGCTGGCGGCGGACGCGGTGCGGGAGAATCCCTATCTCCTTTGCGATGAGGAGATCGGGGTGACCTTTCCGCAGGCGGATCGGATCGCGCAGGGGCTGTCATTGCCGATGAACAGCCGCAACCGGCTTCGCGCCGCCGTGCTGTATGTCATCACCGCAAATCTCAATAACGGTCACACCTGCCTGCCCAGAGACAAAGTGACTCATATGGTGCTTCAGGTGACCGGTCTGGATTACGACCAAGCCGAGATGATGCTGGATCTGATGCTCGAAAGCGGGGAGCTTCTCTGCTATCGGCGGGGAAAGGAGTTTTTGTTTCTCCCCGAGCTGCTGCTGGCAGAGCAGTATATTGCCGAGCGTCTCGCCGCCATGCTGGGGCAGAGCTTTCATGCCGAGGATATGGACAAGCTGATTGCGCGGCTGGAGCGGGAGCAGGGGATTCATTATGCCGCGCTCCAGAAAAAGGCGATACGGGAAGCGTATGAAAATCAGGTGTTTATCCTGACCGGCGGTCCCGGTACCGGCAAGACCACCACGCTCCGTGCGATCATCGCCCTGCTCGAACAGCAGGGACAGCGGGTGGCGATCGCGGCGCCGACCGGCAGAGCGGCAAAACGCCTGTCCGAGGTGACCGGCAAGGACGCCGGAACGGTTCACCGCCTGTTGGAGGTGGACCGGCAGAGCGGCGGGAGACTGCTGCAATTCCAGCATCATGAGCGAAACCCGCTCAAGGTGGACGCGGTCATCATCGACGAGATGTCGATGATGGACACCATGCTGTTTGACGCACTGCTTCGTGCGCTTCGTTCCGGCGCACGGCTGATTTTGGTGGGCGATTCCGATCAGCTTCCGTCGGTCGGCGCGGGGAATGTGCTCAAAGATATGCTGGACAGCGACTGCATTCCCTCGGTTGCTTTGACCGAGATATTCCGGCAGGCGGCAAAAAGCCTGATTGTCACCAATGCACACCATATCGTGGCAGGGGAAAATCCGGTTTTAGATGTGACCGATCGGGACTTTTTCTTTCTCACCCGCCACACGCCGGAGACGGTCAACCAGACTGTGGTGGAGCTTGCAGCAAAGCGGCTTCCACAGCGGTATGGCATTTCTCCGTTTGAGGATATTCAGGTGCTTTCTCCCTCCCGCAAAGGGGCAACCGGCATCGATATACTCAATCCCATGCTGCAGCAGCGGCTGAATCCGCCTGCGGAGAATAAGCCGCAGGTGAAGTACGGGCATACCGTTTTTCGGGTTGGAGATAAGGTCATGCAGGTGCGGAACAATTACGATATTGTCTGGAAGAAGGAAAACGAAAAGGGAGTCGGGGTGTATAACGGCGATATTGGCAGGATTCTTTCGATCGACCGTGCCGCCAATACAGTCACCGTCTCCTTTGACGGGCGGACGGCGGAGTATGCCATAGAACAGCTCAGCGAGCTGGAGCTTGCCTATGCCGCCACGGTACATAAGAGCCAGGGAAACGAGTTTCCCGCCGTGATCCTGCCGATCCTCGGCGGGTACGACCGGCTGTATTTCCGCAATCTTCTTTACACCGCCGTCACCCGTGCCAGACAGATGCTGATCTTGGTCGGGGAGAAGGAGCGGGTGGAGTTCATGGTGAAAAACAACCTGCGTAACCTGCGGTATACAGGGCTGAAATACCTGCTCCAGCAGGAGGTATTGGGGAAAAGCGAATGAAGACTTCCGTTTTTGAAACATGTAAGGATTTCCTTTTTCCCTATACCTGTATGGGGTGCGGTGCGCTTGTCTCACAGCCGGAGCGGTTTTGTGAAAGCTGCAAAAAGGACCTGATCTATGTCGGGGAGCTTCCGCCCATCGCGCAGATTCGTGCCGCCGCGGCGGTCTATCCCTATGACAGGGTGTCGGCGGGCATTCTGCGTCGGAAAAAGGAGCAGGGCTTTGTGTCCGAAAAAGCCATGGCGGAGGATATGGAGCTGGCGTTTCACCGGTTTCGCTTTCCGTTGCCCGATCTTATCCTGCCGGTGCCGGCGCACCCGTTCAAGACATGGTGGACACAGTATGACCACGGCATGTTGTTGGCACAGGCGGTGGCAGAGCAGTTCAATGTTCCGCTTGGCGTAGGGGTGCTGGGCAAGCAGCGGTTCACCCGTCCGCAGCATACGCTGGATCGGAAAAAGCGCAGCCGTAACCTTGTCGGCGCGTTTGCTGTGCATCGACCGGATCAGGTGCGGGGCAAAATGATCCTGCTGGTGGACGATGTGATCACCACCGGTCACACCATATCAGCCTGTGCGGCAGAGCTGCGCCATTCGGGTGCACGCGAGGTGTATGCTTTGTCCTACGCCTATACTCAAAAGTAGTTGTCTTTTTTCCCCATTTCCGTTATACTGATAGAGAAAGGAGCGACGCCTGTGGAAAATTTTGACATCGGTATTGATCTTGGTACTGACAGTACGATCATTTATTTTGGCAGTAAGGGTATCGTACTGCGGGAACCGTCGGTGGTGGCGGTGGATAACAGTAAAAAACGGGTGATCGCTCACGGCAAGGAGGCACAGCAGATGCTGGGCCGCGCCGCGCCGCATATTTCGGTGATCCACCCGCTTCGGGGCGGCGTGATCTCGGACTATGTGCTGGCGGAGTATATGGTACGCGCCTATGTGCGGAAGGTGTGCGGAAGCCGTATGCTGAGGCCCCGTATCGCGATCAGCGTTCCGTCCGGCGTGACCGATGTGGAGGCGCGCGCCGTGATCGAGGCGGCGATGGGCGCGGGTGCCCGCCATGTGTTTCTGGTGGAGGAGCCGCTTGCCGCCGCGATCGGCGCAGGGGTGAATACCAAGCGTCCGGTCGGCACTATGGTGGTGGATATCGGCGCCGGTGCGACCAATGTGGCGGTCGTCTCGTTGGGCGGTATCGCCCTGTCCGACCACTGTACCACAGCGGGGAATACCTTTGACGAAAAGATCATGCGGTATGTGGAGCGAAAAAGCACACTGCTCATCAGTCAGCGTGAGGCGGAAGCACTCAAACGCTCGACCGCCTCCGTGTTCGCGCCCGATCCCGATGCCATGGGTCAGGTGCGGGGGAAAAATATGGTCAGCGGTCTGCCGCAGGAGATTTCGGTTTCTCAGGTGGAGCTTTGCAGGCTGCTTCAGGATCCGGTGCGGGACATCGTTCGGGTGATCCGCAATGTCATGGAGTTAACACCTCCCGAATTGCTCGCCGATGTGCAGAAGCATGAAATTCTGCTCACCGGCGGCGGCTCCCTGCTGCGCGGGATCGACCGGCTGATCGCGGAGGAATTGACAGTGCCGGTCAAGGTTTCGTCCAATCCGCAGGACTGCGTGGCGATCGGCACGGGCAGGGCGTTTTCTCTGATTTACGAGGGGAACCGCGGACTTGTGGACGCGCAGACCTATCAGCATATTTAGGTGATCTCCCATGCGAATGAGAAGAAAGCCGTGGGCGCGGCCCGAACTGGCTGCTTGTCCGTATTTTGTGCCGCTTCCTCCGCTTTACTGCGGCAAGTGGCAGAGCGTGTTTCCGAATAAAGCCCCGCTTGCGGTGGAATTGGGCTGCGGCAAGGGGAGCTTTGCGGCGGAGTTTGCGCTTCGCCATTCGGAGTATAACCTCCTTGCCATGGACCTCAAAAGCGAGGTGCTGGCGGTCGCCCGCCGTACCGTGACCGAGCAATTCGCGCAGGCAGGGCGGGAGGTGGAAAACCTCCGCCTGATGGCGCAGGATATTGAGCGGATTGATCTGGTGCTTTCCCCGGAGGACGGGGTGGAGAGACTCTATATCAATTTCTGCAATCCGTGGCCCCGTCTCAAGCATAAAAAGCGGCGGCTGACCCACCCGCGTCAGTTGATGAAGTACCGCACTTTTCTAAAGTCCGGCGGGGAAATTTGGTTTAAGACCGACGATATGGGGCTTTTTACCGAATCGCAGGAGTATTTCACCTCCTGCGGGTTTGTGCTGACCCGTGTCAGTTATGATCTGGCGCGGGAAAAAGAGATTGACAACATCGTCACCGAGCATGAAAAGATGTTTACGGCGGAGGGTATCCCCATCAAATTTCTGATTGCAAGACTGGAGGATAAGTGATGGCAAAGCTGGCATTGGTGCTATCCGGCGGCGGTTCCCGCGGCTCTTATGAGATCGGGGTCTGGCAGGCGCTGCGGGAACTTCAGATCGAGCCGGATATTGTGACCGGCACATCGGTCGGCGCACTCAACGGCGCGATGGTGGTGCAGGGCGACTTTGATGTGGCGCTCGCCATGTGGCAGCAGCTTGAAACCCAGATGGTCTTTGATGTGGACAGTCCAGAGGAGGGCAGCTCGCAGGAAAAAACCGCCGCCGTGTTGGAATCCTTCGCACGGGAGTTCTTCCGTCAGGGAGGTGCCGGCACGTCGGCGCTCGAGGGAATTTTGCGGGAGTATATCAGTGAACAGCGGGTGCGCGCATCGGATAAGCAGTTTGGCATCGTAACGGTCGAGCTGCCCGCCTTAAAGGAAAAACAGATGATGCTGCAGGATATTCCCGAGGGTGAGCTTCACGATTATCTGCTGGCGTCTGCCGCCTGTTTTCCGGCGGTGCAGCCCCATACGATCGGTGAGACAAAATATATCGACGGCGGCTTTGCGGACAATCTTCCGGCTAAGCTGGCACAGTCCTGCGGCGCCGATTCCTATATCGTGGTGGATCTGGAAGCGGTTGGCAAGGTGGATCGGGAGTTTTTGGGAACGCTTTCCAATCTGCGGGTGATCCGTTCCCATTGGGGGCTTGGCAATTTCCTGTTGTTTGATACCTCGGTCGCCGCACAGAATATTCGGCAGGGCTATCTGGACACCATGAGGTCTTTCGAGAGATATGACGGGTTCGCCTATACCTTTGAGAAAGAAAGCCTGTCCGCTGTGGCGGAGGAACGGCTGCGTCATGCGTTTCGTCTGACCGACCGGCTTGGCGTGACCGGTGCGGAGCGCAATTCCGCAAACCGCCTGCTGCTGGTGCGGCTGCTGCGTACCCTGCGCCGGTATGCCGGAGAAAGACATCTGACGCCCACTGCATTTCTGACGTCGGCTGCCGAGATCGCGGCACGCACGCTGAAGGTTTCGCCCCTCACGGTTTATTCGGACGATGCCTTCCACGATGCCGTGTTTGCGGCGGCGGAAAATACGCCGATCCTATTGCTTGCGAAACAGATGGTACTGGCATATGAGGAAGGGCGCGCCTTCCCGCTGATCGAACTGCTTCCTCTGCCTGCTGAATCGCTGCTCGCTTCGCTTTATCTTGCGGCAGTGCTGTCTCGCAGGGCAGATCATATAGAGGGGAAGTGAGCGGCTTGGACGGGATCGAGATTCTTCGCGCCGAGGAGGAATGGCAGCGGGCGGGGGCATACTCCGTGCGGATTCAGGGCATGAATCGGGAGTTTCACATATCGCTGCGAGAGGAATTTGACCGGCACGACGGGGCGGGCACACGGTATATTGTTCTGCTGGAAAACGGGTATCCAATTGCTACCTGCCGTTTTTATGAAACGGGTCAAAAGCGGGTGCAGATCGGACGGGTGGTGGTGCTGCCCGAATATCGCGGAAAAAAGCTCGGCACCCGCGTCATTTATGAGGCGGAAAGGTGGATCAAGGAGCTCGGCTATGCCGAGATCGAGGTGGAAAGCCGTACCGAAGCGGTGGGCTTTTACAAAAAGCTCGGCTATCGGGTGCTGAGCGATGCGGTGCTCGACCGCGGCGTGTTTGATTGTATTTTGATGGGAAAAACTCTCTAACAAAAAACCGGCTTTTTGCCGGTTTTTTGTATTTCTTTTTGTTATCCGTTTTCTTCGCACAGCCGCTTTAGAATGGCGACATTTTCCTGTAAACGGGGATCGTGCGGCGCTTTTTGAAGCGCAAGCTCCGCCTCCGCCAGTGCCTCATGGTTTCGTCCGGTTTTGAAAAACGCGATCGCGCGCAGGTCGTAGGGCAGGCTTCCCCAGCTTCCCGCTTCCGAGATATAGCTGCGCGGGCGGTGGGTGATCCGAAGCGCACAGGCGGTGAAATACAAAACACCCTCCCATTCCTCCATTTCGTACAGCAGGGAAGCAAGATCGAGATAGGGTTCTCTCAAATGCGGCGCTTGAGCCACTGCGCGCAGATACCAGCATAGCGCCTGACTGCGGTCTCCCTTATTCTGATAGGCGCGCGCAATATACCGCATCGAGGCGGCTCGCTCGTCCCGCCATACTGCCTTGGGGAGCGCCAAATGGCGGAGGAGCGTTTCGATGCAGTCGTCCCAGCGGCGGCAGAACAGGTACTCTCTGCCGAGGTAGTGCATGTTTCGGTCGTCGGTGGGGTCCTCCGCTACCGACAATTCCAATAACGGCAGATATTGTGCGCGGGATTTTGTGGGATCGGCATGGTGGTAAAGCCGGACGCCCTCCGCCGATACGGTTTTTCCTTTGGGACTGTCATCTACCCATTCCAGCACCTCATGTACCGGGTGGGTCCAGCGAAATCCGTGGCGGCTGTGTGCTTTTTCGATCCAAAAAACATATCCTTCGCTGCCGTCCGGATTAAAATTCCAGGTGTAGCGGTAGCTTGCAAGGCATACATCGTCCGCCCATGCCGCTTCCAGTTTTTCCCGCCAGCCCGATTCAAACACCTCGTCCAGATCGGTGCAGACACAGATATCAGCGTCCTCGGGTACCAGCGCAAGGGAACGGTTGCGCGCCGTGTCAAAACGCCATGGCGTGATTTCCTCGCACACTACCGTTGCGCCGAGTGCGCGCAGCTTATCCGCCGTATCGTCGGTCGAGCCGGTGTCCAGCACGATCACCTGATCTGCCTCCGACATGGAATGAAACCAGCGGTCGGCAAATTTCGACTCGTTTTTGCAGATTGCATAAACGCAGACCTTGTATTTTTTCATTTGCTCCCTCCATTTGGCGGAAAGCCGCCTCAAACGGGGCGGCTTTCAAACGCTTATTTGTGATTTGTCAGGCGGCGGCTTCGCTCAGCTTTTTGACCGTGAGGGTGGCAGAGCCGAGGGTCACATCATCAGCGACCGAGGAAGCAACGCCGAGGTCGATCACGGTACCGGCGGGCAGTGTGACAATGACACTGTTTTGGAACGGCAGTGTATTGCCGGTGCCGGTAGAGGAAAGGGTAACTGCGGAGCCTGCAATATCGGCGCCGTTTTGCCGTGCCGATAAGGTCAGCGTCCGGTTACCGGAGGCGTCGCCGGTGGCGGAATAGCCGATTTCGTAATCGCCGTCCTCTGCGATCGTGATGCTGTTGTCCGGGGTGTAAGTCACACCGTCGGACGGCATTGTGGTCGGCAGAACCACCTGTACCGCAGTGTTCGGCGCGGCAAGGGTGACGGTTTGACCGGCGGCGTTATACAGCCCGCCGTATGCGGCAAGGCCGCTTGCGGTCGTGCCGGCTGCACCGGCAGGACCGGTCGGACCGGTAGGACCTACCGCACCCGCGGCACCGGCTGC
>CANQKY010000001.1 GCA_947624575.1 uncultured Clostridia bacterium | reverse complement strand
CCAGCCGATTGACCAGTGCTTTGAGCGGGGTATCCCGCGCTTCCTCCAGCACGCTCGACAGGTTGTCCGCCGTCACATCGCCCCGCAGCGGCTCGGTCGAGATGCCGAGCAGCGCCAGCGTTTCCCGCAGAGCATTGATCTTCTCTTTCGGCGGGTCCTCATGCACACGGTAGACAAACGGAATCTCATGGGTACGCCCGAAATGAGCGGCGCACCGGTTGGCAAGGAGCATAAATTCCTCGATCATCTCCTCCGACACACCGCGGGTACGGGGCTTTATCTCCACCACCCGATTCTCTTTTACGACGATTTTGCTCTCGACCGTTTCCAATTCGGGTGTGCCCCGTGCGATTCGAGCCTGATACAAAAGCTCAAACAGCTCCCGCATGACCGGCAGCTCCGGCAGCACCTCGGCATATTTGTCGACAAGTTCGGCAGAACTGTCCCCGTCAAACAGGCGGTTTATCTCATCGTACACCCCTTTGACGCGGGAGCGGATCACCGATTTCACAAACCGGTAATCGGTGATATTGCCCTGTTTATCCACCGTCATCAGGCAGGAGAACGCCAGCCTGTCCTCCTTGGGATTGAGGGAGCAGATTCCGTTGCTGAGTGCTTTCGGCAGCATCGGGATCACCTGATCGGCATAGTACACGCTGGTGCCGCGGCGAAAAGCCTCGCGGTCGAGTGCGCTTCCCTCTCGCACATAATAAGATACATCGGCGATATGCACCCCCAGCCGGTAGCAGTCGCCCTCCTTTTGGACCGATATGGCGTCGTCGATATCCTTGGTGTCGGCGCCGTCAATGGTGAAAATCTGCCAGTCCCGCAGATCGGTGCGGCGAGTGAGTTCCTCTCCCCCGATCTTTCGTGCAGCCGCTTCGTCCGCCGCCGTCGATACTGCGGGCGGAAAATCCGCTGTCGCTTCATAGATCGACAGCACCGCCTTGGCACAGACGACCGCAGACTGCGCGTCCCCGAACGCCTCGATCACCCGCACCAGATGGGCGCTGTGCCGCTCACCGCGATGTGCGATCTCACATACCACCTTCTGCCCGACCCGCACCGGCGCGCTTTGTCTGCGGTCAATCCGCATCGGGAAGCCGGCAAAGCTGTCCGGCTGTACCATCAGCTCCCCCTGCTCCAGTACGATCAGTCCGGTAAACCTGCTATTTGCCTCGGTCAGAATCTTTACGACCTGTCCCTCTGGTGAATCCCCTCTACCGGGGCGCACCGCCAACAGCACCCGATCCCCCGTCATGGCGCCGAGGAAATACCGCCCCGGCACAAAATACTCCTGTTCGCCCTCCGTCTCCTTTGCAAAGCCGAAGGTACGGTGAACCGACACAATGTCGCAAACCGTCATGCCAAGGTTGCGGCTCCAGAAAATCTTTCCGTTTTGCCGCACCGCCTGCCCTGAACCGAGCAGCTCCTCCAGCCCGACCTTATCGGTGATCTCGCTTTCCCGCAGACCGGCTTTTCCGGCCTTTTTCAGCAGTGTTTTTGCCGATTTCAAATACTCACGCTCCCAAATAAAATATGAATAAGACGCCGGCGGATAACCGGCGTCTTAAACTCTTAATCGTGATTCATGCGCCGCTGCTCACGGCTGCGAATGATCTTCTCCAGCGTCACATACACGCTGATGATCCGATCCATATCGCCTTCGTCCGCCACCTCGATATCATAGGTATCGTGCAGCGACACCCACTTATGATGGGTCGCGGCGATGACCTGTCCGTTCATGTCCACCAACTGATAGTCATGCTGCAGCAGATCGCCATGCAGCTCCCAGCCCAAAGCGTCGATTCGGATCACATCTTCCATCAGATGAAAAAGCTCGGTCTTGATCTCAATCTGCTCACCGGAAGCCATCTCGATCAAATGCGTCTCATGCATCGAAATGGGCTTGCAGGTCAAAACGGCAACCTGCCGGTTATGCTCGTCCCGAATATAGGTGGTATCATGGATCGAGATCGCCTTGCTCTCCACCTCATAAACCGTTTTGTTTTCGTCATTTAAGATTTTCATCTTCTTATGAATCGAAAACAGCTTGGATTTCGTATGCAGGTGCATAACAGTTCCCTCCTGCTATTCGATGTTGTGACATCTCCCGCGCCATAAGGAGCAGGCAGACAACCGATGCTTGCAGTCGAACGCCTTATTTACTGAACAGCGCAAACACGCCCAGCAGCACAGTCAGCAGGAAAAACGCCACCGCCATGATCTTGGTGAGCCGCGCCAGCATGGCTTCCTTGGTGCGACCGCTGTTTTTCCCAAAATAGGAATCCGACATACCGGTCACCACACCGATGCCCGAACGCTTGCTTTCCTGAAGCATGATGACAACAATCAAAAAGATACTGATGACAAGCAGCACCGCGCCGCCGATGATTTCCAAAAGACTCATTTTATTCCCTCCGGCAAAATAAACTCCGTACAGATAATCATAACACATGATTTTCACTCTTGCAAGTATTTTTTTCACAGATTCGGAAAAGATAGAAAGGCACCGGTTCCGCCTTTTCATTCCTTTGCGTTTGCACGCGGCGGCAGGTGTGAAAAAGGCGAAGCGTATGCTTCGCCTTTTTTAGCGTGTCGATACAATCGACACGCTTCGAAGGACAAACAAAATCACTGCGGCTCGTTCTACTCGCCTTGTTCTTTGTTTGCTCTCTTGCGGTTCCCAATTTTGCTTTTGCGCGCGGTAACGCTCGCGCAAAATTGACCGCAGCGCCATTCCCGCCTCGCTGTTTCGCCCGCTGGGCGCGCTTCGGCGGCAAAGCCCCCGATTCCCCCTTTTCGTCGAAAACCGGCTTGGCTTGTGCCAATACTGACACCGCCTGCACCGGTTTTCTCTCAGGGTGTCACTACGGCGGCACATGTCCGCCTCCGTGACGGATTATAAATTTTTCCGTTACTGATGGCTTTTTTGACAGACTGGAGAAAGGTAGACGCACAAATTCGTCTTTCTCCTCTAAAACAACAGATACAAAAGCGCCAGAATGGTGACGCTGTCCGCGCCCTCCCGATAAAGCAAAAGCGCCAGACCCAAAACCAGCCATGTGTCCCGATCGGGACCGAGACGGCTCAGCATCGCCGCCACCGGATCGCCGCGCTGCGGCTTTGGCTGTGGCTGCTGCGGTTTTACAGGCTCGGCGCGAGGTGGCTGAGGGGAAAGGTGCGCGGCGGCGCGCCGCTGCATCTGCCGCACCCGCCGAATGGCGTCCTGCTGCATATTTTGCAGCTCCTGTCGGCTGTACTCTCTGCCAGGCATCTATCCGTTCTCCTTTCCGCCGATCAATCCCGCCAGCAGACCGCTTTCGGTCAGCGCCGGCAGGAGCGCGAACAATCTCAGCATACGGATCGCCTGATCCGCCTTCTCCTGCCGTTCGGGACGCAGATAAGGTCGAATCGCACGGAGCAGACGAGTGTTATCGTCCTCGGCATTCATCTTGGAAAACGCCTGCTGCAGCTTCAAAAACGCCCCCATATCCGGCATAGCGGGCGGCGGCGCGCTCGGCGTGCTGTTTGGACCCGCCTGTCCGCCCAGCATGGAAAGAAGACCGGACAGGTCCGGCGTGCCGGTCTGCTCAGACGAGGGCTGCGGCGTACTGCCGGCGTTCTCCAGCAGCTTTTGCACCGTCGCCATGGTATTCGGGTCCTGCATCGCCTGCTGCAGGGTCTGCATCAGATCGTCCATACCGGCTCTCCTTTCCGTTTCTTATTTCTGCTTCAACTGCCGCAATAACTGCTGCGCCTGCGGCGTGCTCAGCATCTGCCGGAGCATCTGCGGGTCCTGCATCGCCTGCTTGACCGAAGCCGCCTGTGCGCCCGGCAGCTTGCCGAAGTCGCCGGTTTGCAGCTGCCTTTGCAGCTCGGCTGCCGGAATACCAAGTTGTTTGCTCGCAAGCTGGAGCAAACGCATCGCCTGTGCCTGATTCCATTCTGCCAACTTGATCACACCCTCTTGTTTTTGGCTCGCCTATATGCTATGATACGAAAAAGGCAAGCTTCGCAGGAAAGGAGCGATCCCGATGCGTATCATTGTGGTGTCCGACTCGCACCGCCATTTTTCCGCGCTCGCCGCCGTCGCAGAACGGCATATGGACGAAACGAACCGCCTGCTCTTTCTCGGAGACGGGCTGGAGGATCTGCAAAACCTTTCCCTGCTCTATCCTAACCTCAGTGTATGCGCCGTGCGGGGAAATTGTGACTTTATGGGAGACGCACCCCTCACCGGCATACTGGAGGCAGGCGGCAAGCGAATTTTTTACACCCACGGGCATCAGTATTTTGTCAAGCGGGGCACCGGCACGCTGGAGGCTATGGCACGGCGGCAGAATGCCGACATCGCGGTCTACGGGCATACTCATGTCCCCTACGAGGGCTACCGTGACGGACTGTATCTGCTCTGCCCCGGCAGCATCGGCTCCCCGCAGACCGGCAGACCCGCCTACGGCATCATCGACATCACGCCCGCAGGGATCGTCACCCACCTGTGTCATCTGTAACCATGGTATGTGGAGAAAGAAAAAATATGAGCGGCGCACAACCGCAAAACCGGAATGTGCGCGAGGATCGTTTCTCCTGTCGAAAACGCTTGACGGCGAGCAAAAATCCTGCTATAATAAGTCTCGCGGCAAACGCCGCTTATTCGGAGAGTTGTCCGAGTGGTCGAAGGTGCAGCACTCGAAATGCTGTGTTCCCCAAAGGAACCCAGGGTTCGAATCCCTGACTCTCCGCCAAAAGCCCAAAAACCGCCTATTTTAGGCGGTTTTTCATGTTCTAATACGAAAGTTTCCCCTTTGAGGATTTTGTAAAAAGATCGTAAAAAGCATCAAATCAGATTGAAATACACAGGGATTTGCTCTTAAGCGCGGGAAGGTATTCAGTAATGGAATGATAATGACTGGCACCGCCTTTATAACGCGTTCCCATTTAAGCGCCCTCCTTTTTATGAGTGCACTCACATTCGCTGGCATAGCGATGATTGGAACATCTCTTTTTGTACTTTTCCGCGTATCTCTCTTGCAGGGTTTTCTTTTTTCTGTTCGTAAAGGCTCTGCTAGAATAAGTCATTCGATAAAATGTATTCCTTTAGATCGCTTTCTGTTTGGCACAAATCTTTCGGTATATCAATGCACACCGTAAGATCGCCGTTTTTTCTTGTTGCCGTCCATTTTTCCGTGTGTTCTTTGATTGCATAAATGTTTTCGCCTTTTGAAACAGTCATGATAATACCTCCTATTGAAATCTAAAATAATCTATAGTATAATAGGGCTTACGGGAAGGGGCTTGCGCCCCGTCCCTGCCTATGAGCTTATTTGCTCTTGGGTTGAGCCTTGCTCGATTTTGGCTTTTGTAGAGTGACTGTAACCTTTACTGTTTTCACGATCTGGTTACTCTCCACTGCTTTTGCCAAGTCCTGCAAGGCTTTTGTTATGTCTTTCATTGTTTTCACCTTCATTCATGCTCTATTTATACCATATCCCATATATTATGTCGAGCGTCTTTTATAAAAATGTGATATTTGGGAGAAGCCTCCTACTCACACTGAGGTGTGTGCTTGTTTTTAGAGGGATTCGATTTTCTATTTGCTCCTTGCATTCGCTGAAGAAGTATATTAGAATGTAAGCAGACCTCATAAAATGCAAAGAGCACACGATACTGAGCGGAAAAAGGAATCGACGGCGCGCCGGCATATGATCCCCGATATGTGATTATGAGCCTGACCCGTCATGTAACAACGGATTTTTGTTTCAGCATAAAAACTCTTTCTGCTGAAAGGTGATGATTGGAATGAAACCAAGGCAAACGGCAAAAATCAGACACACCTATGATGACATCGTCTCTGTCATCATCTTGGAGCGCACGCAGCTTTACAAGAGCAAAAGCAATTGGGGATTGACGTTCGGCAATGGCGGGTTATTTGACAACCAAGTGATTGCGATGGAAGGCGGTCAAGTTCCCGACGGCATGATTATAACATTCAGTGTAACCTATCGGGACGGCGCAAAGAAGATCATCAAGGCGCGTTCCGGCACCGGCAAATGCGACCGGCTTTTGCAGCTGTCGGCAGACTCAGCCGTCAGCAGATACGTGGGTGAGACCGCAAAGCCTCCGAAACCGTACACTCCCGTTGAGCTTCAGAAAAACCAGCTTCCGAGCGGCTCCTATATAATCGGCAAGGACATTCCGGTCGGGACTTTTGATTTCACCTGGATATACGGAAGTGGGTCGATTATGAAATTCAAAAACGACCATGATACCACACTCGGCGCCTGCACATACTTTAAGAATATGGGAGACCGATATGACTATGAATATCGCCAGTGTCTTCATGTTGCCTGTGCCGAAGGGGAAAAGCTCGTGATCGACGGAAATCTGATCGTACAGATCTCCCGATCAAAGAAAGTGGAAATAGATGTATAGTATCATCGCGCCATGGTTGAACGGTGATTCCCCAAAATGGCGCCGTTTTTTCATATTCCGGTAGACAAGCAGGTGGATTTATGCTATCATAATCCCGTCGAAATATGTCGAAACGGCGGGAGGAGGCAGGGCGATGAAGAAAGAAGGCTGGATTCTGATATGCCTTTTTCTTGTTTTCCTGACCGGTCTGATCGCCTTTAACCTCGGCTATATGGAGAACGAGCCTTCGGGCGTCACGATTTACGGAAACGTATCTATGATCGGCTCCGAACGGTCCGAGGAAAGCTCTGCCGCAGAAAAAAGCACCGCCTCCGATCGAACTGCCTCTGACTCTACTTCCTCCGAAAAAGAGACTGCCGCGTCCTCTCGCGCCGTATCCTCCGATGCCGGCTTTGATCTGCCGAGCCTGCCTGCGGAAAGTGAGAACATCAACACCGCGTCCCTGGAGGCGCTGCTCACCGTGGAGGGCATGACCCAATCCACCGCCGAGGAAATTTTGCGGTTTCGCGCAAGAGCCGGCAAATTCACCGATCTGCGGGAGCTGCGCAATGTAAAGGGTGTGTCCGCCAAGCTGGCGGATAAGATCGCCGAGCGGTTTTACTGCGAGTAAACATCGCGGCATTTGACCTGCCAGAACGCCGCATGATAACACGGTTAAAAAATCAAAATATTTTGTGACTTTGTCTTGTTTTTACAGAGTCGGCATGATATGATACAACCAAGTAAGAAGAACAGCTCCGCGCATTTCCTATTGACCGGTCATCATGCGCGGCAAATCAAAAGGAGAGGCGTTATGAAAAAAAGATGGTGCAGTGTTCTGCTGGCGGTTGTGATGACTTTTTCCATGCTGATCCCGTTCGGGGCCATGGCGGCAGATATGGTTACGCTGCATGATGAAACTTCTGCTCCGGTAACGCTGAAGGGCGCAACAGGACAATATCAAAACGGCGCGGCGGTGTATCAGATCACCTCAGACCCGACGCAGGGAAGTGTTACCTACACTTTCGCCCAAGATTTTTCCGGCTGGAGCAGTGGGTACTGGCAGGACAAGATGTGGCTGCATCTTTCGGGCAAAGATATGACGGGAGGCGACGGGATTGCTTTCACTGTCACAGCGTCTTCCGAAACCGTGGCAAAGCAGGTCGCAGAGGTACTGAATCTTGAGTTTCGCATCTCTACCGGAGACGAAAACGGATACGGTGCCGATATCGTCACGACTTATGCGACGCCTTCGGAGGACACGCCTTACACGTACTTTTATCGAGTACCCTACTCCGCGTTTGTCCAAAACGGGGCTGTTTTCAAGCCGACTGGCACCGACTATTTCCTGACTGTCACATTTTATGCAGAAAGCTTGAGTATCCAAAATGAGTCTGTCACATTTTCGTCCATTTACAGCTACTGTGCTGCTGACACGCAGCTGGAAATGGACGAAAAGGATACAGTGACGATCCATGTATCGACCGAAAACGGCGGGAAAGCAGATGCCTCTATCGCATATGACGCACTGGACAGCAGAAGCTATGCCCGCTTCGCCGAAGCGTCCTTGCAGATGCATCGGGATTCCGTCCTCACCCTGACGGCGGACGCGGTAAACGGCAAAAAGTTTGAACGCTGGCAGAATAACGGCACAGACTTCTCCGACAGCGCACAGATAACCATACAGGGCGCCGACCTTTCCGACGGCGCCGTATTCACCGCGCTTTATGAGGACGCGCCCGCCGAACCGGAGGACATTACCATCTTTACCGGTCAAAAGTGGACAACGAACAACCCGGGAGCCGTTCTTCAGTTGGATCTGGAAAAAGAGACTCTGATCAATCGGGTCAAGATCACCGAGCCGTCAGACGGCGCGGTTCAGACATTCCATATCGAGGTATTAAACGGTGAAAACTGGGAGAATGTCTACGACAACGACTATATCCAGCCGGAACGCGGCTGTATCCTGCCGGAAGACGTGACAACCACATCGGTGCGGCTGGTGATCGACAGCCTTAACGCCGAAGTGTCTGTCACCGATTTCTCGGCGGATTATCAAAAGAGCACCGAAAACCCCGATTTTATGAATGTGGGCTATGCCAGCCACCAGTGGTACGAGATGGGCTGGGACGGCTTCCGAAATACCAAGGAACAGCTCAACAGCATGACCGACCTCATTATGATCGGCAATTATACCTTTGATATGGCGGGCAAGTTCGGCATCACAAAGAAAAAGGGCGAAACGATCACCTACTCGCCCGACTCGGACGAGGCTGTGGCGCTGATGAACGGCTGGGTGGAAACGCTCAAGGGTGCGAGCACCAATCTGGCAAAGGGGAAAACGCGGCTGTGGTTCTCGCTGACCCACAACAATGCGAGGCTGTGTACCGCGTTTTTGGACGAGACGACCCGCACCGAGTTTGCCAAAGCCGTCACGGACTTTGCTCTGCAATACGGTATGTACGGCGTAGACGTGGACTGGGAGTATCCCGAAAGTTCGGATAGCTTGCGCTCCTTCCGGCTGATGCTCAAAGCACTGGCGGACGAGCTGCACGCGGCGGGCTTGAAGCTCTCCTGCACCCTCAGTCCGTTCAGCACCTATCTCACCGGCACTGAGTTCCGTTTTCTGGATTATGTCAGCTATATGTCCTACACCAATATCGTGAAGGTAGGCAACTCGGGCAGGTCGCAGATCCCCTATAACCGGCTGCTCTCGATCATCAAAGACTGCACGAACAGGGGCTGCGCCGCCAATAAAATCTGGATCGGTCTGCCCTATTTCGGCAAGCCGGACGGTCAGCCTGCGGCGACCTTCTCGGGGCTGTATCAGTACTATAAGAAACAAAACGGCGACGAGACTTTCCCCAAGGGGCTGAACGTCATCGAGATGCCGGACGACAAAGGCAACATCTACCCCTATTACTACAACGGCGCTTATCTGCTTCAGGATAAGGTGGCGCTGGCGGTCGAAAAGGGCTGCGGCGGCGTGATGAGCTGGTGGTCGGGACAGGACATCAAGGTGTTTGGAGACGGCGAAACCGCCGAGATGGGCGGGGTGACGGCGCGGGCGGAGGACTCGCTGGTGCGCACCGTATATGAAGCGGTCAAGCGGTTTACCGGCGTAGACCCGCTTCACGATCCTGCCGATTACACCGCCGTGGACGAGGCGCTGCAAACGGTGCCGAACGATCTGACCTATTACACCAAAGCCACCGCAGACGCACTGGAAGCGGCGGTTGCGGCGGTGGAGTACGGGCTGCTCTCTGACCGTCAGGCAGAGGTGGACGCAATGGCGCAGGCGGTAAAGGACGCGGTCGCAGGGCTCAAAGAGCGGCAGGCGGGCGACCTGGACGGCAACGATGAAGTGACCGTCACCGACGCCTTGGAAGCACTGCGGGCGGCGGTCGGGCTGAAAACGCCCACCGACGGTGAGACACAGACTGCCGATCTGGATCACTCGGGCAAAATTGATGTAACCGACGCGCTCAAAATTCTCCGTATTGCGGTCGGGCTGGATCGCTAAGCACCGGAAAAGAGGACGCGCATGGCAAGAAAGTTAAAAGTAGGACTGGTCGGACTGGGCGCCAGAGGGGTCGGATTGCTCAAGGGCACCCTGATCCCGATGACCAAGGACACCTTTGAGATCGTGGGCGTCTGCGACCCCTATCAGGATCGCAGGGAGGACGCCGCCAGGCTGATCGCCGAGCGGTGCGGCAGCCGTCCGGCGACCTATGCCGACGCCGAGACGCTGCTTGGCGCCGATATAGAAGCGGTTATCATCATGTCGGCATGGGAATCCCATATCGACATTGCGGTAAACGCCATGCGGGCGGGCAAATATGTCGGGCTGGAGGTGGGCGGCGCCTACTCGGTGAACGACTGCTGGCGGCTGGTGCGCGCCTACGAGGAGACCGGCACGCCTTGTATGCTGCTGGAAAACTGCTGTTACGGCAAGCGGGAGCTGATGGCGCTGCGTATGGCGAGAGAGGGCGTGCTGGGCGAGATCGTTCACTGTGCGGGCGGCTACCAGCACGATCTGCGGCAGGAGATCGCCGGCGGCGAGGAAAACCGGCATTACCGGCTGCGGAATTATCTGGGGCGCAACTGTGAAAACTATCCCACGCATGAGCTGGGACCGATCGCAAAGCTATTAAAGATCAACGACGGCAACCGTATGCTCACCCTGACCTCTACCGCATCGGCTGCCAAGGGCATGCAGGCGTATATGGCGGAAAAAACCGGCGAAACGGACTGGCATTTTGCGCAGGGCGATGTGGTGACCACCGTGATCCGCTGTGCAAACGGGCAGACGATCACCCTGACGCTGGACACCACTCTTCCCCGCTATTACAGTCGGGGCTTTACCGTGCGGGGCACCAAGGGCTCCTATTTCGGGGAGACCGATATGGTGTTTCTGGACAAGGAGCATCACCGATATGAATTTAAGGGCGAGGAGCTTTGGGGGAACGCCGCGCAGTATGAGGAACAGTACCTCCACCCGCTCTGGCGGGAATATAACGCCGAGGGCGGACACGACGGCATGGACAATCTGGTGTTTGCCGCCTTTGCCGAGGCGGCATTGTGCGGGACAAACCCGCCGATCGACGTCTACGACGCGGCGGCGTTGATGAGCATCACCGCGCTGAGCGAGGAATCGATCGCACTGAGCAGTCACCCGATCGCGATCCCCGATTTCACCTCCGGACGGTGGCTCAACCGCACCGATATTCCAAACGGAAAATACAGCTTACGGTAAAAAAGAGCCGTTCGGCAAACGCCGAACGGCTTTTAGTTTGTGGGTTTTGAATCCCTCCACCGCGCAAAGCGCGGTCCCCCTCCCTTTGACAAGGGAGGTTTTGACAAAGACGATAGCTTTTGCGTAAATTTTGTTTGTCCCTCGAAGTTTCAAAATGGGATATGCACCTTGAACAGTTCGCCGCATTTGGGGCAGCGGACGGTGCGGGTTCCTCTTTTCCGCGGCAGACGGAGAATCACACGGCAATGCGGGCATTTCCGATACCGATGGGTTTTGATCTCCCGCAGACGCCGCACCTGCCGCTTCCAAAACGGCGCGACCCGCTCCCACCACGCGGAAAACCGTGCGTTCTCCCGCTGTCTTGCTTCCAGATTCCGCGAAAGCGCGCGAAAAATAATCAGCGCGATCAAAAGCAGCATCAACAGCTGTAACACCGGATTCCGCCTAAAAAAGACAGTCAGCACGCCGAGCAGCAGATAGAGTACGATCAGCCCGACATTCAGCCGATCCATACCGTTTCGCCCATAGAAAAACCGAGCAAGCCGTTCCATGAAAGACATTTTGCTTCCTCCTTTACTCCGTCGGCAGTGCGACCCGCTCGTTTGCGATCTCCTCCAGCCGCTGCAAAGCCTCGGCAGACTGCGGCGTATCAAGCGGACTGTCCTGGATTAAGCGGGTGAACGCCGCCAAAGCCTCCTGATACTCCGCCGCCTCGTCCCGATCGGGATTGTCATAGGGCTTTTTGATGACCAGCGCAAAATCCTCCGGCAGTTCGCTCCACCCGATTTTTTCCTCCAGCGGCGATCCCGCCAGATAATACCGATCCCCCCGCACATAGGGGTTATCCGGGAACAGCTCCTCCAGATAGACAAACCGCTCCACCGTCTGAGGCTCCTGTCCCGCCATTTCATAATAGGTCAGCCGCCGATAGGTGGCGTCGTCCAGCAGGTAGATCGCCGGCGTCTGGGAGGTGAGCGTCACGGTGAGCTGTACTTCCAGCGTATTGTACCGCCGTGCGTCTTGCTGCGGGTCCTCCATCAGATCCAGTGCTGCCGCCTGCACCTGCTGTTTGCCGTCCCCGTCGATGTCCGAGGTGTAGGGCGCAAAAAGCGCCTCCAGATCATTTCGCAGCACCGATGCGCCCTGCACCGTTGCAATCTGCACGGTGATATCGCTTTTTTCCTTGGTGACCAGGTCCACGATCAGAAAGCCGAAGATAAACAGTCCCAGCGCCGTACCCAGCACCGCCCATTTATAATGATACCAGAAGTTTGCGAGCTTCTCCCGCGGCGTTTTGGGTACCAGCTCCTCCTCGGTTGGGATCACCTGTCCCTTGATGATGCCCTGCTTGACCTTTTTCATCAGCACGGCGTCCCGCTTCGCCTGTTCCCAGCGATCCAGCTCCTCCTGCGTTTCCCGCTCCGACATATCCGTCACCTCCGTTATGATTCGCTTGGCAGCTCGGTCTCCATCAGAGCCGCAATATCCTTGAGATAGAGATTCGGCACCACGATGCGGCGGCTCTGCTCCGCATAGGGGTAAAGCAGCAGATCGCAAAAACCGAACCACCGCTGAAAGATGGTCTGCCGAAAGGTAAACCGCGCGACCTTCTGTTTGGGCAGCGCGTAGGTGCAAAACCGAAAGCCGTAGGTGCAAAAGCAGGTATACACGCCGTCGGACAGCCCGATTCCGGTATGGAAGAAGGACGCGACCCGCACCAGCAGATACCAGACCGCCGGTATCTCCGCCATGATCCCCACAAAGAGCAGGGTGTCCCCAAAGCTGGTGAGCAGCCGGATCAAAACCGCAAACAGCAGTCCGATTGCCACGATCAGCAGTGTGGGGATCAACAGAAAGCGGGTGATGGTCTGCGCACGGGGACGAAGGGTGCGCTCACCCCGTTTGATCTCGGGCAGAAGCAGCTTCAGATTCCGCCTTGCCTCCTGCCGGTCTGCCGCCGGCATCAGCACCGCGACCTCATTTTTCTGCTTGCCGTAGCCGGTACAGCGGACAAAAACAGAGTAAAGCCCCAACAGCTTGGTCATCAGGCTCTGCCTGATCTCCACCAGATGAATGCGGTCCACCTGAAGCAGATATTTGCGCCAGATGATGACGCCGGTATTGATCTGAATGGTATTCCCCTTGCGGGTGGTGGAAAAGCCGCGATGCCGCACCAGCCCCATCAAAAAGGAGATCAGCCAGCCGCCCAAAATCACATAGGCGAGGATCACGGCGGCGGGCGGCAGTCCGAACGCCAGAAAGTTTGCCAGATCGGTCAGACCGGTATAGATGGTGTCCTGAAACTCGGTGCCGAAAATCCGCCCCGCCTGGGTGAAGAAGGTCCAGAAAAACAGCGCGCCGGTCAGGGTATTGGAGGTGATGAGGGAGAGCGCCGCGATATACAGCCATTTCGGCTGATACACCCGCTTCACCGCACGGGTGGCGGAAAGCCACCGCGTCGCCTTTCGGAACAGATACTCCGCGTCCTTTTTTCGGAGGGTGAGCCGTGCATCACTCCGGCTTCCGGCGCCCGCATCGGTATCGAGATAAATCCGCACCGCGCCGATCGGGATATAATAAAAGGGCTTTTCATACCGCAGGCTGGAAAGCTGTGCATAGGGCAAAAACCTGTCCTCCCGCCGAAAGATGCCGGTGACGATCCGAATCCCGTCCTCCAGCACACAGCAGCTGCTCGACAGCCAGACCGCAAAGCCCAGAAAGAGGATCAGAAACAGCACCGCAAGGTCAAACCACGCGCCGCGCAGCCAGATCAGCACACTGCTGCGAAGGGAAAGCAAACCGCGCAGCAACGGCAGCAGCAACAGCAGTACAAAGCGGGACATACTCTCGATGATATAAACGGGGTGGGGGTGCCGCTTCATAACGTCCCCTCCTCCCGTTCGGAGAGACGGCAAAGCAGTGCGTCCGCCCGCCTGCGGGGCAGCCAGCCCAGCACGATCCGTGCGCCCGCTGCCTGCACCAGCAGGGTGCAGGTGCCAAGCAGGTAATAAGCGGGCGTCTTGATGACCGATACATAGAGGATCTGCTCCCGATTCATCACCTGCTTTTTATGGGAGAAGATACCGCCCTGCACCAGAAGCTGCCGATCGTCCAGCAGATAGCACATCGACTGATGGAGCGCCGGCAGATAATAAAGCACCAGATAGAGCATGATCACGGTCATCGGCGCGGCGATATAGCACCAGACCCGCGTAAAGGGGGTAAGAAAGTAGGTCATGCTGCCGAGCAGGAACCCGTAGATCGCGAGCGTGAGCAAAATCCAGAACAGCTTGGCACGGTGCGCGATCGGCTCCATGCCGACCGGTCTGCGGTTTTTCATGCCCTGTCACCTCGCTCAACCCATATATAAGTTATCATATCATAATCCTGCCCGAAATGCAAAGAAAAATCATCGGTTCTTTATTGACTTGCCACTGTCGATATGGTATAGTAACCAAAAAAGAAGAAAAAGGGAGTATTCCATCATGTCACAGCCCATTCTTGCCGTTTACTGCACCGATGACGGCGTCGGCCGCATGACCGAAGCGGACGCGAAAAAAACCGATATTTTTTACTACTGCTTTGTCCGAGTGGACGAAAACGGGGCGCTTTCCTACGCCGAGTTGAACCATGCCGATCAGCTCCCCCGTCTGCGGGAGATGAATCCCGATATGAAGATCGTTCTCACCTTCGCAAGCGAGGGGGTGGGCTTCGGGCTTTGCACCCATGGGAAAGCCGCCTGCGACGCGGTCGCCGAGCGAATGGTGCGCGCCGCGATGGACCTCGGCTTTGACGGGGTCGATGTGGACTGGGAGTTCCCCGCCGACCAGACCCGCGATATGCGGGAGCGGGACAACTATGTTAGGCTCATCTGCTCCCTGCGGGAGCAGATGGACCGGCTCAGCCCCGACCGGCGGCTTCTGTTGTCCCTGGCAGTACCCGCTACCGGCTTTTGCTTCGGCTCGCTGGAAGGGTGCATCGACGGGGTCGATTACGTCAACCTGATGACCTATGACATCAACGCCGGCGTGCATTACACCATGCACCACACGCCGCCCCGCCGCCCGAATACCGACATCGTATGGGGCGGCAGCGTGGAAGAAAGCGTACCCGCCTACCTCGCCAAAGGGGTGCCGCGGGAGAAAATGCTGCTCGGCGCGGCATGGTATTCCCGCACCTGGCACAATGTCCGCTCGGACACCGACGGACTGTACGCCTATGCGGGGGACAAAAGCGATTACGGTCCCGATTACCCCTGGCTGAAAAACGAGTTCATCAACAAAAACGGCTATGTCCGCTATTGGGACGATACGGCGAAAGCCCCCTATCTGTTCAACGGTGAGCATTTTATCTCCTATGACGATCCCGATTCGGTGCGGGAAAAATGCAAGCTGGTATCCGAGCTGGGCGTTGCCGGTATCATGGTATGGGAGTATCGCTATGACACGGATCATACGCTGCTCGCAGTGATGCGGGACGCATTGGACGACTAATCAGGCGGAAAGGAGCCGACCTCATGGACGAGTGGTACGGAAATCCCAATCGGGGTCCCAAAGCCGGAGCCACACAAGCGATTCGACGACAGGCAAAGCGAAACAGCGCCATGCTATTGGGTGCGTTTGCGCTCACCTTTTTGCTGGCGCGGCTTTTTGCCTATCCCGCCGCGCTGTTGGCACGGGAGCTTTCCCCCACCGGCGCCGAAATTCTCCAAACCCTCTGCAATCATCTGCCGTTTTACCTGGCGGCTTTGATCATCTTCAAAGCGGCGCAGGGGAAAAACGGCTTTCGGGCGCGTGACTATCTCAGAAAGCCACAGCTGCCCGCCGGACAGATCATCGCACTTATGGTGATCGCCGTCGGCGCCAGCTATGCCGCGAATTTTGCCACCGTCTATGTGGAGCAGCTTTTGGAAAACCTCTTTCACCTGCCCATGTCGGCGCCCAGCACCGTATCGCTCGGCTCACCGGTTGTCACGGCGATCCAGCTGATCTCCCTCTGCCTTGTCACGCCGCTGGTGGAGGAGCTGTTCTTTCGAGGCGGTCTGCTTGGCGAAACCCTTCCGCTCGGCACGGCGTTCGCCGTTTTGACAAGCGCCCTCTCGTTCGGGCTGTTTCATATGTCCGCCGCGATCCCCTTTGCCACGGTCATGGGCTTATGCAGCGGTTATCTCACCGTGCGGTGCCGCAGTCTGCTGCCGAGCATCGGGGTCCATGCTTTCATCAACATCTGCTCCCTTTTGAGCAACACGCTTGCCCGTTTCCTCTCGACCGCCGAGGAGGGCTCCCTTTCCTTTTTCCTCGCCGCATGGGGCAATATGCTGCTGGAAGGCGTCATCGTCCTTTCGATCCCCGCCGCGGTGGTGCTGGCGGTGATCTTACACAAAAAACTGTTTGTTCCGCTGCCAAACGGCTGTCCCATGCTGACCGGCAAAGAAAAATGCAGGGTCTACTGGACGCACCCGACTTCGATCGCATTTTTGGTGCTGGTCGTGATCGCCACGGTGTTTTCGGCATGGGCGGCATAACAGAAAAACCTCTTGCCAGCGGCTTAAAGTTATGCTATGATATAGAAGTAATGAATTGCCAAAAAAGGAGAGAAACCAATGAATTTGTTTTTATTAGAGGCTGCCGAGACTGCCGCAAACGCCGGCACTGAGCAGGCGACCCCCGGCAACACGGCGCTTGCCATGCTGATCCAACTGGCGCCGCTGGTACTGCTGATTGTGGTGTTCTACTTCCTGCTGATCCGCCCCCAGCGGAAGCGGGATAAGGAAGCCGCCGAGATGCGGAACAATCTCCAGATCGGGGACGAGGTGGTGACCACCGGCGGCATCGTCGGGATCGTGGTCAACATCAAGGACGATACCATCGTGCTGGAAACCGGCAGCGACCGCAGCAAGGTGCGGGTCAAGCGGTGGGCGATCTCCAGCAACGAGACCGCGCACGACGACGAAGCATAAGCCTTGTCATATCACCCCGATCCTCCGCATAAAGTAGCAATGTGATCTTGCGAAACAGTGAGAGGAAGATGAGAGATGTTTGAATCGCTCCGCAAATCCAAAATGCGTTTTGTACTCGGTCCGTTCTGCCTTGGCATTCTCTGCGGAACGGGAACCGTGCTGCTGCTGATGCTGGTTTTGGCGTTGGTGATGAATTTTGTGGATCTTCCGCCAACGGCCCTTTCGGTGATCGGCACGGTCATTCTGGCGGCGGGCGGCTTTCTTGCCGCATTTGTCACCGCCCTGATCGCACGGCGTATGGGGCTTGTGATCGGTGTGATCTGCGGTGCGGTGTTCGCCGGTATGTCGCTCTTAGCAGGGCGGCTGGTGTCGGGTGTGAGCGGCACGCCGCTCTGGGGCAGACTGCTGATTCTGCTGGCGGCTGCGATCGTTGGAGGTATACTCGGCGTCAACAAAAAGCAGCGCAAACGGCGATAACGCTTGCATATCGCACCGCGATATGCTATACTCAAAACAGGAACCGGCAGATCGCCGGAAAAGCAAAGGAGTTATGGTCATGAAACATATCAAGACGCTCAACAAAGCAAATCTGAAGGAATCCGCCGCAAAGGGCGGCTGCGGCGAGTGCCAGGCTTCCTGCCAGTCTGCCTGCAAGACCTCCTGCACGGTCGCCAATCAGAAGTGCGAAAAGAAATAAGCAAACGGGGCGGGCGAAACGCTCGCCCCGCTTTTTGTATGGAAAAAGGATCAGATCATGATACATACCTATGAACTAAACGGCTACCATATCCTGCTCGACGTCAACAGCGGTGCGGTGCATCTGGTGGACAAGCTCTGCTTCGAGCTGCTCTCGTACCTCACGCCGCCGCTGTCCGAGCGTTGCCCCGACGCGGCTTTGACCGCGCTCGGCGGCAAGTATCCTAAAGCGGATATTGTCGCCTGCTATGACGAGCTTTACCGCCTTTACACAGACGGACTGCTCTTTTCGGAGGACAGCTACGCTCAGTTTGCCGACCAAATGGTGTCCTCACCGGTCAAGGCGCTCTGCCTGCACATCGCGCACGACTGCAACCTGCGGTGCAGCTATTGCTTTGCATCGACCGGCGATTTCGGCGCCGGCAGGAAGCTGATGCCCGCCGAGACCGGCAAAAAGGCGATCGACTTTCTCCTAAAGCGTTCCTACGGGCGGCGGAATCTGGAGGTCGATTTCTTCGGCGGCGAGCCGCTGATGAACTTCGATGCGGTGAAGGAGGTGGTCGCATACGCCCGCAGCAAGGAAGCGGAGTATGGAAAAAACTTCCGGTTCACCATCACCACCAACGGTCTAATGCTCAACGATGACAGCATTGACTTTATCAACCGCGAGATGTCGAATGTCGTGCTTTCGATTGACGGACGGCGTGAGGTGAACGACCGCGTGCGCGCCCGCGTGGACGGCAGCGGAAGCTATGACGCGATCGTGCCGAAATACCGCCGTCTGGTGGAGGCGCGGGGCGATCGGGATTACTACGTGCGGGGGACCTTTACCAAGTACAATCTTGATTTTTCAAAGGACGTGTTCCACCTAAACGAGCTGGGCTTCGACCAGATCTCGGTCGAACCGGTGGTGGCGCCCGCGACGGCTCCTTATGCGCTGACCGAGGACGACCTGCCTGCGATCTTTGCGGAGTACGAGAAGCTCAGCCGTGAGCTGATCGCGCGCGAAAAGGCGGGACGCGGCTTTAACTTCTTCCACTTCATGCTCGATCTCGATCAGGGTCCCTGCGCGATCAAGCGGCTTCGGGGCTGTGGCTGCGGGAACGAGTATGTTGCCGTCACCCCCGACGGGGACATCTATCCCTGTCATCAGTTTGTCGGCATGGAGGACTGGAAAATGGGCAGCGTGCTGACCGACACCCTTGACCTTGAGAAAAAGGACCTGTTCGCCCGCACCAATATTTACAGCAAGCCCGAATGTCAGGCTTGCTGGGCAAAATTTTATTGCAGCGGCGGCTGCAACGCCAACAGCCTGCAATATGCGGGCAGTATCACAAAGCCGCACCGGCTCTCCTGTGAGCTGGAAAAAAAGCGGCTGGAATGTGCGATCATGATCAAAGCGGCACTCAGCGAATAAAAGGAGGAAACAAAAATGAAAAAAGTATCATCAGGCAAAGTGAGAGAGGTCTATGAGGCGGACGAAAAATCGCTTGTCATTGTGACGACCGACCGCATCTCGGCTTACGATGTGATCCTGCCCACCATGATAGACGGAAAGGGGATTGCGCTCAACACCATCTCGAATTTCTGGTTCGAACGCACCAATCAAATCATACCGAACCATATCCTGTCGACCGACCTTGCCGATATGCCGAGCGAGTTGAGAAGCGATCCCGCCGCATACAAAGGCAGAACGGTGCTGGTCAAAAAGCTCAAGATGCTCCCCTATGAGCTGATTGTGCGCGGGTATATGTTCGGCAGTATGTGGGACGCCTACCAAAAGGGCGAACCCTTTTGCGGGCAGACCCTCACCGGCGAGTATGAGCAGGCGCAAAAGCTCGCCGAGCCGATCTTCACCCCCTCCTCCAAGAACAATGTGGGGCATGACGAGAATATCTCGGTGGAGCGCATGATAAACGAGATCGGCAAAGAGGAAACCGATCGGCTGACCCGCGTTTGTCTGGAGCTTTACCGCTCCTGCGCCGCATACGCCGCCGAGCGGGGAATCATCATTGCGGACACCAAGTTCGAGCTGGGGTATGACGAAAACGGGCAGCTTTGCCTGGCGGACGAGGTGCTGACCCCCGACTCCAGCCGGTTCTGGGACGCGGAAACCTACCGCACCGGCACCTCCCCGAAATCCTACGACAAGCAGTTTGTCCGCGACTGGCTGACCGAAAACGGCTTTGCGGGCGTATCACCGGCGCCGGAAATTCCGGCAGAGATCGCCGAAAAGACCGCCGAGCTCTACCGCACCTGCTGTGAAAAGCTCACCGGCACGGGGTATCCGGCATGAGACTGGGGGTCATCGGCGCGGGGAATATGGCGTCGGCGATTTTAAGGGCGATCGCAGACAGCGAGAAAAGCAGTACGATCACCCGTTTGGTCTATGAGATCGACCCCGATAAGGCGGAAGCGACCCGTGCATGGGGCTGTACCCCCTGCGAAACGATGGACAAACTGGCAGACGCGGACTATCTGCTGATCGCCGTAAAGCCACAGGCGGTGGACGGCGTACTGCGGGAGCTTGCTCCCTGCTACCGTGCCGATACCGTGATCGTTTCGATCGCGGCGGGCATTTCCTCCGAGCGGTACACCGCCGTTTTGGGCGATGATACACCGGTCGTCACCGTGATGCCAAACACTCCGCTGATGCTGAGAAAAGGCGCTACCGCACTCGCGAAAAATGACACGGTATCGGACGAGGCGTTCCAAACGGTCTGTGATATTTTCGCCCTTTCGGGGGTGATCGGCGTACTCCCCGAAAACAAGATGAAAGAGATCATCGCCATCAACGGCAGCAGTCCGGCGTTTATCTACCTGTTTGCCAAGAGCTTTCTGGACTACGCGGCGGAGGTCGGGATCGACCCCGATACTGCCCGCACCCTGTTTTGCGGCACCCTGAACGGCGCGGCAGAGATGCTCACAAGTTCGGGAAAGCCGGTGGACGAGCTGATCCGTGCGGTCTGCTCCCCCGGCGGCACTACGCTGGCAGGCATGGACGCGCTCTACACAGGGCGTCTCCCCGAAACGGTCCGCGCCGCCTGCGAAGCCTGCACAAAAAGAGCATACGAGCTTTCCAAGTGACATAAATTCCCCATTCCTTTCATAGAGTGTACTATCAAAGGAATGGGGAATTTTTATGCACAGGACAAGATATCACAAACGGAAAACCAAAACACTGCTGGTGCCGGTGAACCGGCTGCGGAGCGAAAAGCTGTTTTTCGCTCTTTTGCTGATGAGTATGCTCGGCGTGATCTACGGCGTACTGCTCTCCAAACAGAATGCCGCCGCCCTCTCCCCGCTCTCTTTTTTGACCGAGGGCTTTGTGGCGGCGCGTTGCAGCGGGGGCTTTTTTGCCCTCTTTTTCCGGTCGTTCTCCACCGCCGCGCTGCTGCTTTTCGCCACATTCTGGCTCGGGCTTTCGGCTGTCTCCCAGCCGATCATCTTCCTGCTCCCTCTCTTTCGCGGGCTGGGGATCGGAATCTCGATGGGGTATCTCACCTCCCAGTACAAAGCACAGGGGATCGCCTTCGGCGCCGTGCTGCTGCTCCCCTATGCGATCCTCAGCACCTTTTTGCTGTTGCTTAGCTGTCGGGAGGCGATCCGGTTGTCCAACCTGCTGCTGACCGGTATCTGGAGAAGCGAACGGCTGGGTGTTCCCGATCTGCGGCTTTACTGCCTCAAGGGCGGTGTTTTATTCCTGCTGCTCATTCCCGCCGCCCTGCTCGACGCTACCCTCAGCTTTCTGTTTGCCCGCTTCTTCACCCTGACGCCATAGGGGCTGAGCCGGTCTGACAAATAAACCGTTGACAATTCCCGAAAAATCCTGCATACTAAAGAAAGACGCAGGAGGTGCGATGCCATGGCTTTTTTCGGAAACTACCAACGTCCCGGTCCCGGGGTGGACAAAAACGCGCCGCGCAAAAAGCGGTTTTTCTATTTCTTTGAGCTTGCCTGGCGAAAGATCTGGCAGCTGATCCAGCTCAATTTGATCTATGTGCTGTTCATGCTCCCGACGCTGGGTACGCTGGTCTGGATCGGCAGCACCATATTTTATATGTTCGACCAACAGATGGGCTTTTCCTATCTTCCCCTTTTGCCGCTCTGCCTGCTCCTTGCGCTCACCATGCTGCTGGCGGGTCCCGCTACGGCAGGGCTCACCTATGTCCTGCGGAACATGGTGCGGGAAAAGGGCGTGTTCCTCTGGAGCGATTTTATCGACAGCTTTAAGAAAAACTGGAAGCCCAGCGCACTGGTCGGCGTGATAGATGTGGTGGCGGCACTTCTGTTCTCGATCGCCATTCCGTTTTACTACCAGAGCATGGGCGACAATATCGCCATGTTCCTCGGCTTCGGCGCTTCGGTCGCCATCGCGCTGATTTTTGTGATGATGCACTATTACATCTTCCTGATGATCGTCAGCACCACCCTAAAGCTCAAACAGATCTTCAAAAACGCGCTGATTTTAGTCGGCGCCGGCATGAAAACCAACCTCATCACCACCCTGTTCGTCTTTCTCCTGATGGTGCCGCTGATCCTGTTCGTGCCGAAGGAGCTGCTGCCGCTCACGCTGGTCTTTTACCTGTTTATCCTCTTCTCGCTGACCGGCTTTGTGATCTGCTATAACTCCTTCCCCTACATTCAAAAATATGTGATCGACCCCTATTACGCCGAGCATGAGGACGAGCAGGAGAAAATCGACGAGGAAGCACTTTTCACCGACATCGGCACCGAGGAAAAGCCCGCCGCCCAGCCGACTGCCAAACGCCCGTCCGATCCGGACAAGCCGAAACGGGGCAAAACAATATCCTGACAAAAGGGCTTGACAGGGAAGCCGAAATGTGCTATCCTTGTTAAGTCGATGCGGATTTAGCTCATCTGGTAGAGCGCCACCTTGCCAAGGTGGAGGTAGCGAGTTCGAGCCTCGTAATCCGCTCCAATATCCCCGACAGTGTCCGCTGTCGGGGATTTTTTAGAATGGGAGGTATTATAATGGTAAAGCACATCGTATTGTGGAAGCTGCAAAACCCAAATGACCGCGCAGTCAAAGAGAAGATCAAAACGGATATTGAAGCTCTGGTCGGCGTGGTGCCGGGGCTAGTTTCCGCCGAGGTGGGATTCGGCTTTTCGGGCTGCGATATTGCCCTCACCGCCGTGGTGGAGGATCGCGCCGCACTCGCTGTCTACCAGAACCACCCGACCCATGTCAAAGTAAAGGAGTATATCTCCGGTGTGGTTGCCGACCGCACCGTCTGCGATTACGAGATATAAAACACCGCCCTCTTTTGAGGGCGGTGTTTTATAATAGATGATAATGCGGAATGATGTCCAGATACTGTCCGTCCTTACTGCGAAAGCCGCCCGATATCCTGCCGAGCGGGACAAACCCCAGCTTCCGATAGAGCTTCAGCGCCGGTTCATTGGTCGCCACCACCGCGTTGAACTGCAAAATCCGAAAGCCCAGCGCCTTTCCCTGCTCCATACAGTGGCGCACCAGCTGTTCCCCGATATGCTCTCCGCGCAAAGCGGCGTCTACCGCATAGCTGGCGTTGCAAATATGTCCGCACCGCCCGACATTGTTGGGGTGGAGAATATACACCCCCGCCACTTTGCCCTGCGGTGTGACGGCTACGCCGGTATAGGACTGTGCGGCGAAAAATGCTTTCCCGCTTTCTAAATCCAGCGTTTCCTCCTGCGGGAACGCCTCCCCGTCCTCCACGACCCGATTCCAAATTTCGATCGCGCCGGAAAGCGTATCGTCGGTCAGCGGACAGACTGTCACTTCCATAGCTTCACCCCACCATATAGCCGAAATACCGCAGTACAAAAATCCATGCCGTGAGGGTGACTGCCGAAAACAGAGTGGTCACCACCACAACGCTCCCCGAAAGGTCGGCGTCGCCGCCCATCTGCTGACACATGGTAAAGGAAGCGGGCGTTGCCGGAGACGCCAGCATGATGAGAATGGCGGCGAGCTTTTGATCCCGAAAGCCGAGCCAGATTGCCGGCGGCAGAAAGACCGCCGCCAGAATGACCAGCTTCAAAAGGCTTGCCATGACCACCGCGCCGCTCACCCGCTTCAGATCGGTAAAGCGGAAATTTGCTCCCACCGTCAGCAGTGCCAGCGGGGACGCCATCACCGCCAGATAGCCGATCAGCTTTGCCGGTATCGCCGGAATGGGAACGCTGAAATAGGACGCCAGCATACCCAGTGCCAGCGCGATCAAAATCGGATTGGTGATCGTTTTGAACACCGAGCGGAACAGAATTTTCAAAAAACCGTCGCCCTTTTTGCCGCCCTCGACCACCAGCACCACGACCGACAGCAGATTATAAAGCGGCACCGCGCCGAGGATCATCAGCGGCATCATCTCGGTCGAGCCGTAGATGCTTTCCATCAGCGCAAAGCCCAAAAGCGCCGCCGAGGAACGAAACGACCCCTGCACCAGCGCCGCCGTCTGCCCGCCGTTTTTCATCACAAAATGCGCCACCAGCCAGATCAGGAAAAAGCTCCCCGCCGTAACGCCGGCGCAGAATAAGATCATTTGCCGATCCATGATCGAGCGGAAATCGGAGCCTGCCATATCCCGAAACACCAGTGCGGGAAGTGTGACATAAAAATTGAATTTCCCTGCCGAGCGGACAAACCCCTCGTCCAGCATACCGCCCCGCCGGATCAGGTAGCCCAGCGCGATCACCAAAAACAGCGGCATGGTGACGCTCAGGCTGAACATCAGATTGCTAAGCATCTTTCTCCTCCAGCAAATATACATACTGATCGAGATAGTCGCAGTATGCCTTTTGTTCCTCCAAGGACAGTCCCGCAAAGGAGCAGACCAAAAGCCGCCCCCGTCTGCCGGTCACCAGCAGCAGGTCGCCCGCATGGATCACATAATAGGCACGGGTCCAGAGAAAAGGCTTGCCGCCGTCCAAAACGGCGGACTGCTCCGAAAAAGCGACATGGTGACTGCCGCAAAGCAGCTTACCCCACTTTCCTTTCACCTGAAGCCGAATGATCCCCTTGACCGTCAGACCCGCCAAGGGCAAAACCGCCCATTTGCAAAGACACCCCGCCAAAACCGCCGCCAGCAGATAGCCCGCCGCGACAGGCAGAAACGATAGACTTGCCGCCGCCAGCCGCAAAGACACCAGAACGGCGGCGATCCCGTAAAGCAGGCAGAACAGGCTGTGATAACCGGCACGGTTGAAATTCTTTTGATTGATGAGCGTCAGCGCGTGGGTCAGTTCCTCCCGAGAGAGCGTATAGTGCAGCTCCATGCTTAGAGGGTGCGCTTTGTCTCGTCCGCCATCAGCTGCACCATCACAGCCTTCTGCGCGTGGAGCCGGTTTTCCGCCTCGTCAAAAATCTCGGCGGCGTGCGCCTCGAACACCTCGTCGGTGATCTCCTCCCCGCGGTGGGCGGGCAGGCAGTGGAGCACCAGCGCGTCCGACCGCGCGGCTTTCAGCACGGTATCGTTGATCTGATAACCGGCAAAGGCTTTTTTGCGGACTGCCGCTTCCTCCTCCTGTCCCATCGACGCCCAGACATCGGTGACCAGCACATCGGCGTCCGCCGCCGCTTCCTCGACCGACTCGGTGAGGGTAAAGGGCGCATCGGCAGGAATCTCATTCAGCACGGCGGGACGATAACCCTCGGGGCATGCCGCCGCCACCTTCATGCCGACGGTCAGTCCGCCCACGATCAGCGAGTTTGCCATGTTATTGCCGTCCCCGATATAGCAGAGCTTCAAATCGTCCAGCTTGCCCTTATACTCCCGCACCGTCATCAGATCGGCAAGCACCTGACAGGGGTGGCAGTAATCGGTGAGCCCATTGATGACCGGCACCGAGCCGTACTTCGCCAGATCCTCCACTTCCTTTTGCGCAAAGGTGCGGATCATAATCCCGTCCAGATAGCGGGAAAGCACCCGTGCCGTATCCTGCACCGGCTCGCCCCGACCGATCTGGAGGTCACGCGCCGACAAAAACAGCGCCTCGCCGCCCAGCTGGTACATACCCACCTCGAACGACACGCGGGTACGGGTGGACGCCTTCTGAAAGATCAGCCCAAGGCTTTTCCCCGCCAGCATGGGGTGCGGAATATGATGCGCGTGCTCATACTTGAGCTGGTCGGCAAGATTCAAGATGTCGGTGATCTCCTTCCGCGAAAGATCCCCCATTTTCAAAAGATGCTTCATGCGATCCCCTCCAATACTTTTTGCAGCAGCGCGATACCGCGGTCGATCTCTTCCTTTGTGATGATAAGCGGCGGCAGCAGGCGTACCTTTTCCTTGGCGGTCAGCAAAAGCAATCCCGCTTCGGCTGATTTCGCCGCGACCTCGGCAGCCGTCCCCCTTTTGAGAGTGAAGCCGAGCATCAGCCCCAGTCCGCTTACCTTGTCGATCTGCGGCAATTCCTCCAGCCGCGCTTTCAGATAGCCGCCCTTTTCGGCGACCTCGCTTAAAAACGCCGGCTCAGAAATCCGTTTCAGGCAGCACAGCGCGCCGGCGCAGACCACCGGATTCCCCCCGAAGGTACTGCCGTGCTGACCGTATTGCAGCACCTGCTCGGTCTTTTCCCCGAACAGCACCGCGCCGATCGGCAGTCCGCCGCCAAGCCCCTTTGCCAATGTGACGATGTCGGGCGTGACGCCGTAATGCTCAGTGGCAAGCAGCTTGCCGGTTCTGCCCATGCCGGTCTGCACCTCGTCGGCAACAAACAGGATATCCCGCTTTTCGCAAAGGGAAGCGACCTGCCGCAAGAACGCAGGCTCCAGCGGGTGTACCCCGCCCTCGCCCTGCACCGGCTCCACCATCACCGCGCAGACGTCCTCGGTCAGCTTTTCGGTGAGGTCGGCAATATCGTTTGCCTTTGCATACACAAAGCCCTCGGTAAACGGGAAAAAGAAATCGTGAAACGAAGCCTGCCCGTTTGCGGCAAGGGTGGTCACCGTCCGCCCGTGAAAGGAATTGCAGAGAGTGACGATGGTCTGCCGCCCTTTGCCGTATTTATCATAGCTGTATTTCCGCGCCGCTTTGATGGCGCCCTCGTTTGCCTCGGCGCCCGAATTGCCGAAAAACACCTTTTTACAGCCGGTGAGCTTGCAAAGCAGCTCTGCCAGCTCCGCCGCCGGAGCGGTATAATAGAGATTCGAGGTGTGCTGCAATCTGCCCGCCTGTTCGGCTACCGCCGCCGCCCATTCGGGGTCGGAATACCCCAGCGCATTGACCCCGATCCCGCTGCCGAAATCGAGATAGGTTTTCCCGTCCCCTTTGGCGGTCACGCCGCTGCCCTGCTCCAGAAAAACCGGAAAACGGCGGTAGGTATGTGCCACAAATGCCTCATCGCGTTTTTTGTAATCCATGTTGTTCTCCTTAACTGAACATCGTGCCGACACCCTCACTGGTGAGGATCTCGATCAAAATGGCATGGGGGATCCGCCCGTCGATGATGGTGGCGTTCGGCACGCCCCGCCGCACCGCCTCCACACAACACTCGATCTTGGGGATCATGCCCCCGCTGATGATCCCTGTCTTGACATAGTACGGCACCTCGCTGACATTGACATTTGAGATCAGCGTGGATTCGTCGTTTTTATCCCGCAGCAGACCGCGAATATCGGTCATGACGATCAGCTTCTGTGCGCCGAGCGCCGCCGCAATCCGCGCCGCCGCCGTATCGGCGTTGATGTTGTAAATCTCGCCGTCCTCGCCGGTCGCAACGGTCGCCACCACCGGAATATAGCCCAGATTCAGCGCGTCCACGATCAGACCGGTGTCGATCTCGTCGATCTCGCCGACCTGTCCGAGGTCCACTTCTCCCGTCATGCGGTGTGCGCGGATCATCTGTGCGTCGGTGCCGCAAAGCCCCAGCGCCGTGCCGCCGTGCTGCTGCAAAAGGGACACAAGCCCCTTGTTCACCTTCCCCGCCAGCACCATCTGCACGATTTCCGCCGTCGGCGCATCGGTATACCGCAAGCCGTCGATAAACCGGCTTTCCAGCCCCACCCGATCCAGCATATCGTTGATCTCGGGACCACCGCCGTGTACCAGCACGACCCGCACACCGACCAGCGACAGCAGTACCAGATCGGTCATGACCGCGTCCTTTAACTCTGGACTGGTCATCGCGTTGCCGCCGTATTTCACCACCACGATTTTATCGTTATAGCTCTGGATAAAGGGGAGCGCGTCTACCAGTATCTCGGCTCTGGATTGATTTTCGCTTGTCATGATACTCACCTCAGGTCCTGTAATCGCCGTTGATCTTCACATAGTCATAGGTGAGATCGCACCCCCACGCGATCGCCGAGCAGTCTCCACCACCCAGCGAGATGAGAATTTTGATCTCGTCCGCCTCCAGAATCCGCTTTGCCTTTGTCTCCTGAAACGGCACGCCGCTTCCGTTTTGGCAGACCGGCAGCGTCCCCTTTTCGCTTTTGAGGGTGACCGCCACCTTGTCGATCGAAAAGCTCCCCTCGGTGTAGCCGATCGCACAGAGAATCCGCCCCCAGTTGGCGTCCGCGCCGAACATCGCCGCCTTGAACAGGCTGGAGGTGATGACCGATTTGGCGACCCGTCTGGCAGTCGCCCGATCGGGCGCATCGGTCACGGTGCATTCCAGCAGCTTGGTCGCGCCCTCGCCGTCGGCGGCGATCGCCCGCGACAGATTCATCAAAAGGACATAAAGCGCGTTGACAAAAACCGCATACCGCGGGTCCTCCGCCGAGGTGATCGGCTTCATATCCGCGTCCCCCGAAGCCATGCAGGACACCATGTCGTTGGTCGAGGTGTCCCCGTCGATACTGACCATATGGAAGGTCTCGTCCACCACCTGTGTGAGTGCTTTTTTGAGCAGCACCGCACCGATGGCAACATCGGTGGTAAGGAAGCAGAGCATGGTCGCCATATTCGGGTGGATCATGCCGCTGCCCTTTGCGATCCCCGCCACGGTGCAGTTTACCCCGTCGAGCGAGAAAGAGAGCGCCAGTTCCTTTTTCACGGTGTCGGTGGTCATGATCGCCTCCGCCGCCTGCTCGCTTCCCTCAGTGGAAAGCGCCCTTGCCAGCGTCGGGATTCCCTTGACGATCGGCTCGATCGGGAGCGGCTCACCGATCACGCCGGTGGACGCCACGATCACCTCGTCCTCGGGAATCTTCAGTGCGGCGGCGGTCGCCTTGCACATCTGATTTGCCTTTTCCACACCGTCCGCATTGCAGGTATTGGCGTTCCCGCTGTTGACGATTACGGCGCGTGCCGTGCCGTTTTCGAGATGCTTTTTGGTGACGGCGATCGGCGCGCCTTTTACCTTATTGCGGGTATACATCGCCGCCGCGGCGCAGGAATGCTCCGCCGCGATCAGCGCCAGATCGCGTTTTTCTTTATTCTTCCGCACCCCGCAATGGATACCGGCGGCGCGAAACCCGTGGGGCGCGCAGATGCCGCCCTCTACAAATGTAAATCCCTTGAACTTCACTAAGTCCATTTTCTTCCTCCTGTATCAAAACGCGGGCGGTATCATGGTAAGCCCCGTAGTCTCGTCCAGCCCGTACCAGAGATTCATGTTCTGAATCGCCTGTCCCGCCGCGCCTTTTACCATATTGTCAATTGCCGAGACCAGTATGATCCTGCCGGTACGGGGATCGGTGTGGAGCGACAGGTCGCAGTAATTGGCGTACTTGACCCGCCCCAAATTGGCAACCGTGCCCTCCGGCAGCACCCGCACGAACGGCTCATTTTGATAGCTCTCCCGATAAAGGCGGTAGAGCTCCTCGGCGGTCACCTCCCGCCTGCTGTCTGCATAGACGGTGGACACGATCCCGCGATTGACCGGCAGCAGATGCGGCACAAAGGTGATCCGCACCGGCTCGCCCGCCAGCCCGCTCAGCGTCTGCTCGATCTCGGGGGTGTGACGGTGCTGCGCGATTTTATAGGGCGAAAACGCCTCGTTGCAGTCGGGATAATGGGTGGTTTGGCTCAGCCCCCGTCCCGCGCCGGTCACACCCGACTTTGCGTCGATGATAATACTGTCCGGCTTCACAAGCCCCGCCCGCAGAACCGGCGCCAGCGAAAGCCCGATGCCGGTCGGATAACAGCCGGGATTCCCGATGATGGCGGTGTCCGCCGTCACCAGCTTACGATGCAGTTCGGGGATACAATAGACCGCTTTGCCGTGCAGCTCGGGCTTTTGATAGGAAAGCCCGTACCACCTTTCATACTCCGCCGGATCGGTGAGCCTGAAATCCGCCCCCAGGTCGATCAACCGCTTCCCCTTTGCAAGGCATTTTTCCGCCAGCTGTTCCGACAGCCCGTGCGGCAGGGAGGCAAACACCAGATCGCTTGCCGCGATCACCCCGTCCTCATCGGTCAGAGTGAGATCACATATGCCGGCAAGGCTGGGATAGACCTCGCTCAATTTTTGGCCGGTAAAGCTGACCGAGCTGACTGCCGCAAGCTCCGCCTCCGAATGCCGCAGCAGCAGCCGTGCCAGCTCCTCGCCGGCATAGCCGGTCGCACCGATAATTCCCGCTTTGATCATACTTTCTCTCCTGTCAGCTTTTCTCGTACCGCGGCTACCTGCGCCAGCACGCTTTCGGGCGCGGGTCCGCCGTATACCGTTCTGCCCGCCACACAGCGATCCAGCGCGATCGCCTGATAAATATCCTCGCCAAACGCCTCATGCGCCGCATGATATTCCGCAAACGGCAGCGTTTCCAGCGTATGCCCCGTTTCGATACAACGGGCGACCAGTCCGCCCGTCACCTTATAGGCGTCCCGAAACGGCACCCCCTGCCGCACCAGATAATCGGCACAGTCGGTGGCGTTCAAAAAGCCCTCCGCCGCCGCCGCGCGCATATTCTCCTTCTTCACCCGACAGGTCGCCAGCATCGGCGTCATGGTGGACACGCACAGCCGTGCCGTATCAAACGCATCGAACACCGCCTGCTTATCCTCCTGCATATCCTTATTATAGGCAAGCGGCAGACCCTTCATCATGGTCAGCAAAGTCACCAGATCGCCGATCACCCGCCCCGTTTTGCCGCGAATCAGCTCGGTCACGTCGGGATTTTTCTTCTGCGGCATGATGCTGGAGCCGGTCGCATAGGCGTCGTCCAGTTCGATGAACCGAAACTCCCACGAGCACCAGAGAATGATCTCCTCCGACAGACGGGAAAGGTGGGTCATCAAAAGTGCGAGCGCGGCGGTCAGCTCGATGCAAAAATCGCGATCCGCCACCCCGTCAAGGCTGTTTGCCACAGGCGCCCGAAAGCCGAGCAGCTTTGCTGTCCGCGCCCGATCAATCGGATAGGTGGTAGTCGCCAGCGCACCGCTTCCGAGCGGACATTCCTCCATTCTCTCCTCGGCGTCGGACAGGCGGGAGATGTCCCGCAGCAGCATGCCGGCATACGCCATGAGATGATGCCCGAAGGTGATCGGCTGGGCGCGCTGGAGGTGGGTATATCCCGCCATCACGGTATCGGCGTTCTGCTCGGCAAGGCGGCAGAGCGTTTCGATCAGCTCCCGCAAAAGCGGCAGAAGGGTGTTCACCTCGTCCCGCAGATAAAGCCGCAGGTCGAGCGCCACCTGATCGTTTCGGCTCCGCGCGGTGTGCAGCCGCTTGCCCGCGTCCCCGATCCGGCGAGTCAGCTCCGCCTCGATAAACATATGGATATCCTCGGCGTTCGGGTCGGGCGTCAGCGCGCCGCTCTGAAGCTCCGAGAGGATTTCCTCCAGCCCATCGGTGATCGCCTGCACATCTTCCGGCGTCAGGATCCCCACCTCGCCCAGCATGGTGGCATGGGCGATGCTCCCGCGAATATCCTGCCGGTACATTCGCGCGTCAAAAGAAATGGAGGAGTTAAAATCGTTCACGCGGGAATCGGTCTCCTTTTGGAACCGTCCCGCCCACATCTTTTCCATCTGTTTTCCCCTATCCAAAAATGCAGACAAGGCAGACCGGAAGTCTGCCTTCTCTGTTTTTACTTCCGCTTGGCGTCCAGCATCGCCTTCACCTTGATCGGCAGTCCGAACAGATTGATAAAGCCCTGCGAATCCATCTGATTATACACGTCGTCCTCACCGAAGGTGGCGACCTCCTCACTGTAAAGGGTGTAGGGCGAGGTCACGCCGGCATTGATGATATTCCCCTTATAGAGCTTCAGCTTCACATCGCCGGTCACCGTTTTCTGCGTTTCGTCCACAAAGGCGGAAAGCGCCTCCCGCAGCGGCGTGTACCACTGACCGTTATAAACGATATCGGCAAACTTCAAAGCGATCTGCTGCTTATAATGCTGTGTTTCCTTATCCAGCGTGATCGTCTCCAGCACATCATGCGCATGATAGAGAATCGTGCCGCCCGGCGTTTCGTATACCCCTCTGGACTTCATGCCGACCAGCCGGTTCTCCACCAGATCGGCAAGCCCGATCCCGTTCGCGCCGCCAAGCCGGTTGAGCGCCTTAATGAGATCGGAGCCTTTCATCTCCACCCCGTCCAGCGCGGTCGGCACACCTTTTTCAAAGTGGATCGTCACATAGGTCGGCTGATCGGGCGCTTTTTCGGGCGATACTCCCATTTCGAGAATCTCGTCATACTTTGGTTCGTTGGCGGGGTCCTCCAGGTCCAGTCCCTCATGGGACAGGTGCCAGAGGTTTTTATCCTTCGAGTAGCTGGTCTCCCGTGTGATCTTCAGCGGGATATGATGCGCCTCGGCATAGTCGATCTCCTCATCGCGAGACTTGATGTCCCAAACCCGCCACGGCGCGATGATGGTCATCTCCGGCGCAAAGGCTTTGATGGTCAGCTCGAACCGCACCTGATCGTTCCCCTTGCCGGTGCAGCCGTGGCAGATGGCGTCCGCGCCCTCCGCCTTGGCGATCTCCACGATCCGCTTGGCAATGACCGGTCTTGCAAAGGAGGTGCCGAGCAGATATTTGCCCTCGTACACCGCGTCCGCTTTCAGGGTCGGAAAGACAAATTCGTCCACAAACTCGTCCTGAAGATCCTCGATATACAGCTTGGAGGCGCCGGTCGCCAAAGCCTTCTCCTCCAGCCCGTCCAGCTCCGCCTCCTGCCCTACATCGCCCGATACGGCAATGATCTCGGGATCGCCGTAGTTCTCCTTCAGCCACGGAATGATGATCGAGGTGTCCAGCCCGCCCGAATAGGCAAGCACGACCTTTTTGATTTTTTTCTCAGCCATGATAATCTCCATTCTGCCGCTTTGCGTGATCGGAACCCTAAGCGCCTGCCGAAGCGGCTCGGCAGAGGCTCTTGCCGCGAAGGCGTCCGAAGCACGGTGGAAAATCGTATTTTTGCGATGCTTCCATTTTACTCCGGTTTGCGGCAAAATGCAACCCCTAATTTGAATATTTATACAAATTACCGAAAAGGGCTGTAAATTGGGCGAATTTACGGTTTGATTGCCTAAATTCGAGATGGAAATTCTGTATATAAATGAATAATTATACATTCATATGCAGAAAGAAAAAGGTTGCCCGTCCGCCGCATTTGTGGTATAATACTTGTTAGTCAGCGCCTCGTTGGTCAGCGCCTCGATGGTTGTGCTTTATGCGCTGCACGGCAACGGTATCGGCTCCAAAAAATGTCTGCGTAGCTCAGTTGGATAGAGCGACCGCCTCCTAAGCGGTAGTTCGTTCGAGTCCAAAAACTGTATATAACTGAATAAGTTTAACATTTGCCCCCTTAGTTAAATGGAGATAATAAACCCCTCCTAAGGGTTAGTTGTGAGTTCGATTCTCGCAGGGGGTGCCAGAAAATCCGCTGCAGGCCTTTGTTTTCAAAGGCTTGCAGCTTTTTTCATTCTGCTGCCCTGCGGCAATCCTCCTCAAAATCCTATTGGATTTTTTGCATACTTTCCTGCATATTTGCTAATTGGATTCGAACGATTTTTTGAAGTTTGCTAATAAAAATCGCTTTTTTGCTAATTTCTCATTAGCAAGCCGATTTGGCTGATATGATCGTTGCCAAAGTATTTGCAAGCTCCGGGGATTTCTGTAACTGCTCAATCAAAGCATTCAGATCAATCTGCAGCGGTTGCACCTCCTTCTGCGGCGGTTTTACATTCCGCAGATCAGGATTGGCATAAAAAGCACTTTCGAACTTCTGTGCATTGATTTTTCTGTCCTCATCAAGTATGTGTGCATATACTTTGGTAATCATATCAATTTCCGCATGCCCAGTGTCACCTTGTGTTGCCTTTAAGTCGCCATGATTCAGTTTCAACTTATATGACGTACTGGAATGGCGTAAAGAATGGAAAACCACATTGGGCAGTCCTGCTTTCTTCTTCAAATCCAAGAATTCTTTCTCAATGATCCTATTTTCACAAGGTCGACCATTTGGCAAAGCGATAACAAGATTATAATCTTGATACTCATCACCGAGAAAATTCTTGAGTTCATCTTGCGATGCTTTCCATTCTTTTAAAATATAGGCCACCGTTCTCGGCAACCACACCTTACGAATACTGGACTCTGTCTTGGGTTTTTTGAGAATAATCCGTGTGCTTGTATTGGGTAAGAGCGGAGTGAAAATATAGTATATATCCTTTTCTCCCAGCATTTCTATTGCCTGTTTGGAACACCGTTCCAGCTCTTTATCAATGAAGACATACGCATTGTCATTTGCAATATCTTCATCCTCAATGTGCACATTATCCCAAGTCAAACCAAGTATCTCTCCCAGACGCAAAGAACAGGCGAATGACAGATTCATTGCAATATACAACTTGCTATCCGTGCATTCATCTAATGCTTTGCGGATCGTATCAGCATCCCAAATATCCCGCTTTGCATACTCCGTTTTTGGCAGTACCACATTGTCAAAAGGGTTTTTGCCGATTATTTCCCACCTAACTGCCTGGTTGAAGGCGCAACGGAGAACTTTGATAATTTTGACGATAGTTTTATCCGTTACATACTGAGTTCTAGCTTTTCGTCTACTGCGTGACACAGCGGGGGTTTTTTGGAGTTGTTGAATGTACTGATCCACAACGCGGACAGTAACAGCTTGCACTTCCATATCTCCCAGAATAGGATTTATGTAATTTGAAATGAGAGAAGTATTGCTGTCATACATGGACACGCTCCACTTTTTCACACCGTAAGTATGAACAAAGTCATGCAGAAAGCTTTCGACGGTTTGCTTATTTGGAAGAAGAAATGTGCCGTTAAATTGCTGATTTTCAATCTCGGCTTTCCGCTTTTGTGCTTCCTTATATGTATGGCAAGTTTCCCATTTCTGCCTTGTTTCACCCCTTTCATCAATATAATTGTAAATAACCGAATATGATTTCTTCCTTTTAATAATAGATGCCATAACTGTATCTCCTTACTGATTATTGCTGTCAAGCCATGCATCAAAGGAGGGTTTAGAGATTCGCACATATTTGCCTATTTTCACAGTTTTGAATGGCGCATTCTTGCACAAAGTATATGCCATACTTTTGCTGATCTGCAAAATATTGGCTATCTCTTGAACCGAATATGTCCTTTTATCTGCTGTGACATGACAAATGTTACTTTTGAATTCAACTGCCATAATGCCTCCTTTCCGGGCAGTTGTGAATACAGTTTGAATCTATCACGACATATATATATTTTACTACTTTCCCTATTGAATTTTCAACAACTACCCTATTTTCAATTACTTAAGCTATTTTTCAAAAAGCTGCCGGATCATTTCCTGCGCCCTCTTTGACCGCGTATTTTCAGGCTGCGCTATGCGTCATTTCATCAGCGGGCGCGCTCGGCAAATGTGTCATGGCACACTATCCGCTGATCCTGTATAACTTCCGACAGGGACTATGCAATTTTCAAAGAACAACAAGGATAAAGAATAACCTGTCCTTACATTAAATAAGTACGATGGGCGAAGCAAAATTCTACATATCGCTCCAAAAATCTATATCTTGTGCTTTTCCCTTGACAAAATCAATATGTTGTGCTATGATGTTCCTGTAATTGATTTTTGTGCGTTTTCCGTTATAGGGATCAGCAGTTTTACTGCATTGCACAATATTGTTTTTGTTTGTATATTAGACCGGTAGGATTATTCTGCCAATCGGCAGGTGAATTTTACCGGCTTTTATTCTATCGGGGTATTTTTACTCCCCACACATAGCGAGAATGACACCGGTTTGCTTACAGCAAACAACAGTACCGGTAAACGGTCGTGTCATTCTCGCTTTTTTTATTTTACCAAAACGCATATCAGCGTTTGGAATAAATACAGAAAGGTGGAAAGTGAAATGAAGAAAAGACGAAGGTACCTGCGCTATAGAAAGCGCAAAACACGACCGGCTGCTCACAAGCAACTGATTTTAAGAAAGGAGGAACAAAGGCAAAGGAAATATCCGTATTTAGCCAACCACAGCAAGGAGTTTTAAAAGTGAGGTCACAAAAGTATTAGAAAGGAGATCACAATATCGTGGTTATCAAAGAAATTGGAGATTCATTTTATTACAATGGTATCAAGTATGTGGTCGGGGAAGAAATTATCGGAACCGATCAAAGCGAGTATGAAGGTCTGATTGGTCGTATCATTGAAATCAGGGACGGAACGGATCAAGAAACCGATAATACCGGACCGGATATCTATTGCGAATTCGATCCGCCGGTATCTCCGTATGACATCAATGAATTGGAAAAACGGTTTTCGGAATTGTATGGAGAACCCAAAAAACTGGAAACCATTGCCTTGGACATGGTTATCATGGCTCCTGAGATGATAATATCGGCAAAAACGCTTTGCGACGATGCGCATTTTTTAACGGTATATTCCATTCAGGAACACTGGGCAGTAGACAATGAGAGCGGCAGCTCAGTCAGTGTCTATCTTGACTATCATGCCGCAAGGTTGGCATTTTCCAAAATGATTGCCGATGAGATGCAGAAGGGTTCCTATCCAAGTTGGTCTGACCATGACAATTTTGTATGTAACTCGTCCAAAGATTGTTACGAGGAATATTTGGATAGTGAATACGAGAGCAATCATTATAGTGTGCAAATCAATGTCCACATCGTCCCGCTTCCCTCTCTTCTTTTTTCATCTATTGGCCGGCAATATACTGACTGTATGCGGGCTGAGGATTTTAAGGATCAAATTGAAGGATGGGATGAAGTGGAAGCCCTAACCGATGAGCAGTATCAAAACATGATTTCCGATCCAATGATTCCCTCTTTGATCAAGGCAAAGCTTGAAGCCAACGATTTCTATTGGGAAGCATACTGGGAAAGTGTGTCCGAGGTCGCACATGAAATAGTGCGCCGGTACTCAGCCGAGAATAGAGCGTGAGCTTATGCAAAAAGAATGTGATTCCTACACGCCGGAGGTGGTTGTTGACACAACCAATCTCACAAGAGAGCAGTGGTTATCCTATCGAAGACAAGGCATCGGCGGCAGCGATGCTGCTGCGATTTTGGGAATTTCTCCGTTTGCGACTGCTCGCGATCTATATTATGAAAAGTTGAATCTCGTTTCCATTCAAGACGAGGGCGACAACTGGGTAGCCAAAAAAATGGGGCATTTGCTGGAAGATTTAGTTGCCGAGATATTCCAAAAAACAACCGGATATCCCATTTGCAAAGCAAAAAAGATGTTTCGGCATCCGATTCATCGCTTTATGCTTGCAGATGTGGATTACCTTGTATCGCTGCCAAACGGCAAAACTGCAATTCTGGAGATCAAGACAACCAACTATCATGCCAAAGACCACTGGTGGCTAAACGGACAAGAAACAGTACCTATCAATTACGAGGCACAAGGGCGTCACTATATGTGCGTCATGAATCTGGATGAGGTGTTTTACTGTTGTCTATACGGTAACAGCGAAGAAGAAATCATTATCCGCCACATCACACGGGACAATGCCTATGAGGAAGAACTGATCACACTGGAGCGTACTTTTTGGAATGACCATGTTCAACTAAAAAATCCGCCGCCATATACCGAAGACGGGGATTTGATTCTAAGCAGCATTAAAAAGAGTATCGGTCCGGCAGACCAGAACGCCCCGCAAGTGAAATTGAGTTTGCCATTAGCAAACAGCGTCCTCCGCTTCACGGAATTGCAAACGCAAAAAAAGCAGATTGATGCTCAATCCAAAGCACTCGATAAAGAAATGAAGAGGTTGCAGGGGCGTATTGTTGCGGAAATGGGCACTAGCTGTACTGCTGTTTGTTCCATTGGAGACAACACATATACCGTCACCTATAATCCCATTCGAAAATTGAGTGTCAACAAAAATAACCTAATACGCCTGCAGGCTCAGCATCCGGAAATCTATGCAGACTATGTAACAGTATCGGAAAGCCGGCGTTTTAATGTTAAAAAGTTGCAGGAAACTGCGGCTTAATGATTGGGGAGGAATGATACAGGGTATGAAAAAACTCATACGACAATATAGACAAAGGAGGAAGCAAGATGAGTTATCTCGGCGTCTATGATCGGACTATCTTTTACAATCCTACAAGCAAATACTGTGTGATCAGCGTAAAGACTTCCGATCAAAGCATACCGCAGAAAGCACGCAGCGCATATCATCACCGCGACCATCTCATCAGATTTGTCGCCGTGGGCTATGAGCTGCCGCGAACCGATCAGGTCAGCATGATTCTGGACGGAGAGTGGCAAAGCAGTAAACACGGCTACCAGCTTCAAGTTGTATCTTGTGAGGAAATTGTGCCGCAGACCAAAGACGGAATAAAAGGATACCTCTCTTCTCGTTTAATCAAAGGTATCGGGGATAAAACCGCAGACCTGATCGTTGCGCGGTTTGGCGCAGATGCCTTAAAAATTCTGGAGAATGAACCGGAACGGCTGTTGGAAATAAAGGGGATCACTCCCTCTAAACTGCAGGATATCCAAAATTCCTATGTTGAAAGCAGAAGTCTGCGGGATATTATGATGCTGCTCTCACCGTTTCAGGTAACGCCGGCAACAGCAATGAAAATCTACAACCATTTTGGAGCCAAAAGCGTTGAGATACTGCAAAACAATCCATATGAACTCTGCCAGATATCCGGCTTTGGATTCAAACGAGTAGATGCAATCGTTCTAAAAGGCGACTGCCCACCAAATTCGCCCATGCGTATCCATGGTGCCATTTATGCGGCTTTGGAAACCCAAAAGAATGAGCACGGACATTTGTTTTTAGAGAGCGAAAAGCTCATAAAAGCTGCCGCTCAACTCTTGAATGAAAAAATACCACTGCCGCAAATGCGAGTGAGGGTCGAAGAAATATGCTCTGTTTTGGATCGAATGATCCTTCAGGGAGAGGTTGTCAGCAGTAACGGAAACATCTATCTCATCAAATGCTTTGTTCAGGAAGATGAAACCGCGCTGAAAATCGCACAGCTTCTTTCCTTCGTTCCCGATCATTTGGATATCGCGCCTGTTCTGGAGCAAATTCGCAGCAAATTAGGTATTGCGCTCTCCCAAAAGCAGACAGAAGCAGTCTATATGGCATTTCGCAGCAATCTATCTATCATCACCGGTTCACCCGGCACCGGCAAAACGACCGTTTTACGGGCGATAATCGAAGTGTTCCGGCAGCTCAATCCAAAAGGAAAAATACTGCTGGCGGCGCCGACCGGCAGAGCAAGCCGCCGTATGGCGGAAAGCACCGGTCAACAACAAGCCTGCACCTTACACAGTATGCTTGGTCTATTGAGCGAGGATGAATATATGCCAAAAGATAAATCCGAGGAAACGCTGGATGCCGCGATGATTATTGTAGATGAGAGTTCCATGATCGATATGTGGCTTGCACGGCAATTCTTTCGGCGCGTACATCCTTCCACCAAAGTGCTTTTGGTAGGTGATGCAGACCAGCTGCAAAGTGTCGGTGCCGGCGATGTGTTTCGGGAGATGATCTCCTGTGGGAAAATTCCCGTCACAAGGCTGGACGAGATCTTCCGTCAGAAAAAGGGCAGTCTGATTGCACAAAATGCACAAAGTATCAACGCAGATCAAAGCAATCTGCGTTACGGTGATGAGTTCCAGTTTGTGAAGTGTAAAACACAGGAGGAAGCCGCAGATTTAATTTGCCAAATATTCTGTGAACAGGTGGCAAAACACGGTATTGATCGGGTGCAAATCCTTTCCCCTTTTCGCTTGGAAGGTCTTACGGCAGTAGATCAGCTTAATCGGACGATTCGCGAATTAGTGAATCCATCACAGAACGATCTGCCTGATTTGAAAGTCGGCAGTCGTTACTTTCGTGTGGGCGATAAAGTGATGCAAACAAAGAACGGCGCATCCGCTTCAAACGGTGACATTGGATTCATTCGGGAAATACAGCATGATGATACAGGTGAACTCAAAGTTACAATCGCGTTTGCCGAGGATCGTATTGCAAAATACAATCTGGAGCAGATGGCTCACATCGAACTGGCATACGCCACAACGATCCATAAAGCGATGGGATCCGAGTATGACACCGTTATCCTTCCGATTATGAAAAGTCATGCTATTATGCTCAAGCGTAATTTGATTTACACCGCTATCACCCGTGCTAAGGAAAAGGTAATTATGGTAGGACAAAAAGGCATGCTGATTATGGCGATCCACAAAAATGACGCCGGACGGCGAAAGACCATGCTGGGGGAACGCATTAAGAAGTATCTGAATGCGCTCGCCCTCAAACAAAAGCAGGAAAAAATGGCAAGTTAAACAGACTTTGCAGAAAACCTTATAGGTGTTTCGTATTTATGAAAGGAGTATTTTTAAGATGAAAAAGGAAAATTCGATTTATCATGTGAATTCCACGGTGTCAAATCTGAACCATGTGCCGGGATTTGATCCCATGCATTATGTGAGGGCAACCGAGAACGGCATGATCCTGGACACACCCTATCAGAAACTTTGGTTCCGCTTGAAATTTCCTAACGGCAAAGTCAAATCTATGCTGGTAAAACTGACCGACCAGCTGGCGATTATGGAAGCGCGGGTCTATTTTGACAGGCGCGATACGGAACCGGCTGCCAGCCATATTGCCCAGTGCAAGAAAGGAGAAGCTCCCGACTATCTGAAAGCAGCTCAAAACTCTGCTATCAGTCAGGCGTTATCCGATGCAGGCTTTGGCATTCAATTCATACCGGATCACCCGGAAACTCAAAAGACCTTATCCACACATAAAAAGATCATGCCGATTGGTAAACAACCGGTAAGCTCAAAAGCACATGAAGACAAACCTGCCGACGCAACTGCAACAAATGTGCCTGCACAGGCTGTTTTGGCAGAGCAGCATCCACCTGCAGAAGCCACCGTTCCCGTCCGGGAAACGGCACCGGCTGAAACGATCACAATAGATGCGGACGAATTTGAAGAGATCATCGAGGAGCCCGGTTATACTGCCGATATGCCGGTGGAAACGATATGCTCTATGATGACCATAGAGGAAGCCAAAAGCTATGTTGTGAAAGAAGGAACCTGCAGCGGATGGACAATGGCTACCGTTGCCGAAAGACGACCCGCCAGCTTGAAATACTATATCAACGGATATAAGGGATCGGATAACATTCTGCGCGCTGCGGCCATTCTCTTAATGCAAACCGCAAGTTGATTATTCCAAATCCTGTAATGGGAAGGAGGATAAACAATGGGCTGTTCGCCGGATTTTCCGTTCGGCATAGAAGATGTTGCGGAACTTCTTCACCTGCGCGTCCGCCGGCATTGTACGGACGGTGTATATACCGACTGTCCATTCTGCGGAGACGATCGAGGCAAAATGAAACTGAATTTTCAGAAGAATGTCTGGCGTTGCAATTACTGTGGAGAGAGCGGCGGCATGCTTTCGCTTTATGCCCGCATTCATCAGATCAGCACATCAGCTGCGTATCATGAAATATGCGAGGCGATACAAAACGGCATATGCATTCCGCTATCACTTCCCGCAAAGATACAGCCGGCAACCGGGATCAAGTCCGCAACACGAGCCGAAAATACGGAAATCCACCATACGATAACCGCCCTGCTTGATCTTCTGAAATTGTCTGAGCAGCACCGTGAGCATCTGAAAAAACAAAGGGGTCTGACAGACGAGCAAATTGCTCTGCTGGGATATAAGAGTACACCGCCGTTTTATCGCTGCCGTGCTCTTACAAAGCAGTTGATACAGCAAGGCTGTTCCGTTGCCGGTGTTCCCGGTTTCTATCAAAAAGACGGACAATGGACTGCGAATTTCTCGACCATCACTTCCGGTATTTTGATCCCGATAAGGGGGATAGACGGACTGATTCGCGGATGCCAAATCAGACTGGATACGCCTTTTAAGAATGGAACAGAGGATAAATCCGGCGCCAAGTATATTTGGTGGTCCTCCGGCAGCAAAGAGATGGGAACTTCCCCCGGGACACCGATCCACTTTGTCGGTGATCCGTTTGCTCGGACTGTATATATTACAGAAGGGGCGCTCAAAGCAGATGTGGCGCACTTGCTGATGAATCGCACCTTTGCCGCCATAGCAGGCATCAACAATACCGCACAGCTTGATATGCTGTTCGCTCTGCTTGCTGAAAATGGCACGCAAATGATTGTGGAAGCGGCAGACATGGACAAATTTCGCAATGAACAGGTGAACAAAGGAGCATCCAAAATTTATCTGCTGGCGAAAAAACAAGGGCTCGCCTTTCGCAGGCTGACATGGAATCCGAATTATAAAGGCATAGACGACTGGCAGCTCGCTCTCAAAAGAAAGCGAGCGGAAAAGCAGGACGATCATATGAATTTTAAATTCCGATATATCCATGGACTATGCAGTTTCACAGCTATGCAGGACGAAATCTCGGTTTGGAAGAAAGAGAAAACCAACAGTATGTCCTTACAGGCATATCTGGGATTTTCACATGCGGAGTACGAGCTACTCGCCCGATCTGATTATGAAGCACTAACGAACAAGCTGCTCACAGAGCAGTGCCAACAGCGGTTTCGTATCTACCAGCTAAGGTTAGATGACGACAGACCGACCATCGGTTTTGCCTTCACAGGCATTCAAGGGCTTCATAAGGCAGGTTATCAAATGCCTCCCGCTGCGGAATACAATTTGATCCATGAAGGCGTCTTATTATGCTCTGTCTTAGAAGACAAGCATCAAAGACTGGAGCAGATTGCAAAACGATACAGCGACGATTTGCCAGAGGATTACAAAGGAAGAAGCATTGCGCCGTCAGATGTGATCGAACTGTATGATGATGGCAACAGCTACTACTTCTACTGCGATCAAGGTGCTTTCTGTCAAGTGCAGTTTTCGCCCGCTTTGGCTAAACGAAGAAATTGCATCGGCTGATGCAGTCACAGTGAATGGAACGCGGTATTCGGATGACCAAAATACCGCGTTCCGTTTTATTTGATTATTTGAAAAGGAGTATGATTATGGGAGTATTTTCAAACACATTACTGGAACAAGTAACCGATCGTGAACAACAGATACCTGATGTTGCCGAAGTCGAAGATCATATTCAATCAGAGACGGATACTGCGCCGGCACCTGCCGAGCCTGTAAAACCGGCTTTGAACGCTGCAACTGTTACAGAGCAAACAGAAGATGAAAAACGGCAGGCGCATGAAGCGGCAGAAGCCAAGCGTAAAGCCGAATGGGAAGCCAAGAAAAAAGCACGGGAAGAAGCTGAAAAAGCAGAATGGGATCGTACACTGGCACTTTCAGATGACGCACTGATCGACGCATCGGTCAAACGCTTAGGTGATGCAACAGAACGCCTGACGCGCCGCAACATGAAGCTTTGTGTAACAGAATATGTGCAGACCAAATGCTATGAAGATATGAACTTTGCCAAACAGGTCATGCACCCCCGAAAAAGTATGCTGAATTGCTTTCATTATATCAACCGCAAAGCGAGAGAATACCTTGAACAGGAAATGAAAGACAACGATGAAAAGCCAATGCAGGGAATGATCGGCGGCGATGTCCCCGATGATCTGTGCTATCAATGGGCAGAGGAATACTTTACACATATGGATTTGCCCGAAGATAAAAATGACACGGATGAGGAATTTGTCCCCAAACCATATCGCGGCAGTGTAGGCGCCTCCAGAAAGAAAACCGCAAAAAAGAAGAAAAGCGAGCTGAAAAAGGATATCAAACCCAAACCGCAGATCCCGGACGAACAGGTCAGCTTATTTGGAGCGGGGACCGGCGTTAAAACGCAGACAGGATCGGGTGAGGTAAATGCCGCATGATTGCATACAAAGCCTTTCGGCACGGTCTGATCTGTCGGGGCTATCAGTTTGTAATGGGCTTAAACACCACCGAAAAGGCAAACTGCGCCCAAAACGGTTTTCACTGTGCGGAAAATCCTTTGGATTGTCTATCCTATTACCCAAATTTAAATGAAACGGATTATTATCTGGTTGATGCAGGCGGAGATATAGATGAAGATGGGAATGACAGCAAAATTGCTTGTACCGATCTCACTGTCATAAAGCATCTTACCCGTCATGAACTATTCCTGCACGGACTTGCTTATATGGTCGATCATCCGCAGCGTCAATGGAGCTGCCATGTGAAAAAGGATCGAGCAAGAGCGAACAACGGTTATGCCGTTGTTCGCGGGCTTGATCCGATTGCATACGGGAAAACAGGCGATATTTTAGCACTTGCAAAAGAAAATCCGGTAAGCGGTACCATCGAGCAAATTGCAGTTGCAGCCGTAGACGGGATCAAGCTCTACCCCGGCATATGGTATGATGTCAACTTAACGAAAAGAGAGGTGTATGACTTTGGTTAAAAAGGAATTGATGAAAATGCGGCAGCTACAGGCCACCCCGCACATGATGCGTCTGGCTATGGAAGACAAGCCAACAAAAAAGTATCCATTCGCGCACGAAACATATAATCGCAGTTTATATATGCGCTGTCTGGTAGAGAATAATATTCTCAAGGTTTCAATCTTTCTGCCGGATAGTATGAGAATGGGTGGAAAACTGTCCGCTTTTGATCTATATATTTCTCAGGAAAAGAAACAATTTATCACCTATGATCGTCAGCGTGATAAATGGCTTACTGCCATGATTTTCAACCTGCCCTTCCCCTATTATGTCTGGCAATCGAGAAATAGATGGATCAGTCGCGAAGGCGGCAAATGTATACGCAAATACTTCCATTCAAATTGGAATAGCATTGATGCAATTTATGATTTCCAGCTGAAAATTCGGGAAGAAGAGCTTGTGCGTCGGCACAAAAGGGAAACCGACCCATGGGATGAAGACCTCAAACAAACCCCTGCCTTGCCTAAAGATTGGGAGAAATGGGTTCGTAAAGTTGGAATTGCGGAACATTACATTTTTTATCACTACACCCGCAGCAAACACAAAACCGGATACTGCACCTATTGTGAAAAAGAAGTGACGATCAAAAATCCCAGATATAACGCTGAGGGTGTTTGCCCGAGATGCAGGCACAAAATTACATTCAAATCTGTTGGAAAAGCAGGTACCGTTCTGACCGATCGGCATTATATGTATCTGCTTCAACGCTGCAAAGACGGCATGATGATTCGTATGTTTGAAGGTTCCTGCAAATACCGCAAAGGAAACTACGACAAACCGGAATACTGGCATCGCGAGATTCGGCGCACCATATGCGATCACACCGGTATCCCGTTAAGGGCATACTTCTGGGGTGATTATAAGCATCGCTATTTGCGCTGGATATCCGGTTATGTTCCTCGTTATGCTTGGCGCAGTTATCCCGGTACAGTGTACGGTAAAACAATTCCCTGCTTAGAACGGCATGAGCTGAAAACAACCGGTTTGCCTCTTGTAATAAAAGCAATGGAAAAAGTCGATCCTGAAATTTATTTGGCCATTTACGCAAATCATCAGGAGATCGAAAAGCTGGTCAAGGCAGGACTCTTTCGCTTGGCAGAGGAGTATTGTCACAAGATCCGTTATGCTTCCAGCCGTGAGCTGAATATTTCAACCTCAAAAACCAGTCTGGCAAAAATGCTTGGCATCAACTCGCAGCAATTAAAGCGGTTGCGGTCGATGAATGGCGGCATACAAGTCCTGCAATGGCTGCAATACGAAAACTCTACTGGGAAAGACATTTCTGATCAAATCATCTCCTGGTTCTGCAAAGAAGATATCCAGCCAAAGAATTTACAATTCATTTGGGGCAAAATGAGCATCTTATCTATATACAACTATATTCGACGCCAGATGAGAGAAAACTGTATGAATTCCCGCCAGACGATTTCTACATGGTCGGACTACCTTTCCATGGCGACCCGCTTGAAAATGAATACGGATGATGAAATCGTCTTCCGCACTCGAAACCTCCGACAGCGCCATGACGAATTAGTAGAAGTATGTCAGGAAAAAGCACTCGAAATCCGTGCCGGGGAAATTTTAGAAAAGTACCCACATATCGAAGATATTTACCGCGCGTTGAAATCAAAGTATGAATTTCATGACGATACCTATGCAATTGTTGTTCCTGAACGGATCGAGGATATTCTGAACGAAGGAAGAACACTGTGCCATTGTGTCGGTGACAGTGACCGCTATTGGGATCGCATTGAACGGCAAGAAGCATACATTCTCTTTCTTCGCAAGACCGATGAACTCGATCAACCATATTATACGCTGGAAATTGAGCCAAATGGTGCAATACGGCAAAAGCGAACTTATTACAATCGTCAAGACAAAGAAATCGATGCCGCAACACCGTTTCTGCTAAAATGGCAACAAGAAATATCAAAACGGCTTACGGAGGAAGATCGCGCACTTGCCAAGGAAAGTGTCGTTCTGCGTAATCAGGAATTTGAGCAGCTGCGCGAAGACAATGTTACAATTCATACAGGCGCATTGGCAGGGCAAAAGCTGGTCGATGTTTTAACGAAGGATTTTATGGAAGCACAGCCGGCAGCATGAAAGGGGTGACTAGTGATGAAGCAATTAGGAAATCTGGCGATTGTATGCGCCAAACGAAAAAATGTACTCATGCAGATCTATCATGGGAAAGTGACGGTATACCTTGGAGATGGACCAAGCCGAAGCCGCTTTACTGTAGATTGGTCTGACGATGAACAAATTGAGCGGTTTATCTATGATTTAAATCACGGGGCATACAAAACAACAGACCCTGCGGCAAAGAATACAGCCGCATAAGTTTAGAGATAAAAGTGGCGGGGATTTTAAAAATCCCCGCCACTTTATGTTTAGATGCGGAAGTTTTGAATGCATCGCAACAGTACAATACAAAGCTCTTGATACAGATCCTCGTCAAATCCACCTGCAATGATGGATTCCTTCAATAAGTAAGGACGATACATCCGCAGCAGTGCTTCCGTTGCAATGGCATCTCCGGCTTTGGCAGAAAGCAGCAATGTTTCAAAATTCATTCCTATCACCTCCCAACCAGTACCTCAGCTTGGCTATAGTACGGTAATAGACAGCCGCTGTTGCCTTATAGCTCATACCGACCTCGTTTGCAATCTGCGCAAAATTCTTATCCTCTATCACTCTTGCCAACAGAATATACCGCTCACGCTCCTTGATCCGGCGCAATACCCGCTGAAGGGCATCATATTCTGCAATATGTACCGTGAAATCAAAGGAATCCATTGGCAACATGATATCCGGGTCTTCCATGGGAAACTCCCGCTGCGGCGCTCCCTGCTTAAACAAATAATCAATGCGGTAGTTATGAACCGCATTTTTCAGATATGCAGAAAAGCGGTTTTGCAATGCATTGATGTTTTTAACCTCATAGCTTTTATCATCCATAATAATCTCTCCGTTATCTTATTTTCAGAAAAAACAAGATAACGGAGGATCCCGGCAATGCTTGTCGCAGTGTTTTATTGGCAATATGGCAAACAAAATGCCGGATTTTCTCAATGTAAACAACTGAGAAAATCCGGCCATGCAGGAGTCTATAAGGCAGAGTAGTTTTCCAAAATGATAAAGTTTATCTCGAATGGAGCGAAAAATAATCTGGTATAATTTCTGACAGTCGCAGCAAAAAAGCACTTTTATACAGTAAGCCATGCTTCGTACAAGCAACATACGGCATCTCCCAACTGTACAACAGTACACCATTGTTCAAAAGACGACTTTTAAACAATGGCTGTACCATAAACTTATAGCTGAGTAACAGAAAAAACACCTTATTTTATTAGATTAGTGATTTACCTTGTTAAATTTCCTGCTTTTTTATCATACTCTGTCGAAACTGCAAAACTTGTCGAACTTTGTTGAACTATTGGCAAAGTCGCAAAACCAAAATCAATATAATGAATTGAAACTATTTTCGAAATTGAGAAAACAATATAAAAAAGACGTCTTACCCGTATTTAACAGGATAAGACGCCTTACATTTTCTATATAACATTTTGGCTTACAATGAAACTAATTGAGATAAGATATTCACTTCATTATCTCTAATAACCCCAATTTGCGCTACTATTCTTTCAAGCAGTTCTCTGGTAGCACCTATCGAGCATTTAATCGAAAGATTCCATAAAACCTCTGCGGCTTCACAAACATCTTTCTTATACTGCAAAATAATGTTTGGATTTACGCCTATCATTTTTAACCTTTCTAACATTAACTGCTTATGTTCCTTTATAAACCGCAGGCAATTCATATTACGCATTAAACTGTTATGTATAGCCTCGATACAATGTTGATATACAGTCACCCCAAAATAACATTCTTTTACTTCTGCGGAGCTGCCTTTTCCACCTTTTAAATATTCCGCTATGCGCATAAAAATCACTTCTTTTGAAAGAGGAACATGAGCATTTTTAGTAGTCATTCCAAGAGCAAAGCCTTTATCCTCTATATAAGTGCTATTGACTGCCTTCTCTAATCCTGCGAATGAACACTCAAACGGTCTAAAAAAGCGATTATAATCATACGCCAAAATATTATAAATGCCCCTCCTATTGTCATATCCATATACCATAATATCATGTGGAAAGTGAAGTTGTTCAAAAAACTGGCCATTTTCAATATAATAGACATCTAAGCCGTCTAGGACTACATATCTGTTGTCTTGTATAAAGTCTTGTATAGTGGTATGAAGATTGTTCTTAAGTCGCTTTTTATAAACAAAATGCCCATACATATATTTATTTGTAAAGTAATGCGAATCTTTACAATTTATATAGAAATTACCTGTATCAAAATAATTTGATGGACATACCCACTGAATAAAATGATTGTACAAAAGGTTTTTTAATCCCGGTCTGGACAATATCATCACCATGGTATACGCAATGTTTTGATATGTAATAATTGGAGGGATTTTAATGTCTAATATGGCTTTCATAAGATCAAGCTCCTGTCGTTAGTCTCTTTCAAACAAATCCTGTGTTTTTGGTATATCACCAATATAAACCCATAATATAACTTCCGCCACTTATTCCATGAATCCCTCAGACTGTTTTGTAAACATATCGTAATATAATCCCTTTAATGCCAACAATTCCTCATGCGTACCATTTTCAATTATGCTACCATCATTCATTACATAAATGCGATCGGCATTTCTAATCATTGACAGCCTATGAGAAATAATAATCGATGTTGTACGATTAGCTGTGTCAAATATTAGTTTTGCGAGTTTATATTCGGAAATAGGATCAAGTGTTGCCGATGGCTCATCTAAAAGAAGAAGTCCAAAATCCTGTGCCATAATACGCGCTATTCCCAATTTTTGCTTTTCACCGGTTGATAGCATAATACCATCAGCAGAAAAATTTCTGGTCAACTCCGTGTTGAGCGTGGAACCGTTCTTTTGTAACACATCGAGCAACTCGACTTTTTCCATATTTTTTAATAATTGATCCTCCGGCAAGTGATTATAAAGTTGCAGATTGCGTGATAATGTGGTTGCATACACATTTATAGACTGAAAAGCTATTCCAACCTTACTCCTTAATTTCTTTAAATTATATTCTTTTATCGAAATACCATTATATAAAATATCACCCTCTGTTGGGTCGTATAATCTAAGAAGTAATTTCATAAAAGTTGTCTTTCCCGAACCATTAACTCCAACTATCGCCACTTTTTCTCCAGCAGAAATTGTCATATTTATGTTTTTTAATCCAAAACATGAATTGCTATATGAAAAGCTCAAATTATTGATTGCCAAAGAAAATGCACTGTCACTACTTACACATCCTCCTTCTTGATTTTCTATTTTTGATTCTATAGTAAAAAATCCTTTTATTTTTTCAGCATATAATGATAAATTATCGACAATTGTAAAAAGATTAAAGACATTACTTAGAGCGTTGACCAATTGTGTATTTGCCGAAAGAAGACTGGTAAATTTCCCTACTCCATCTATTTTTTTGCTAATGATTATTCCATAACTTATATAGCCTAAAATAAGACCATTATATATTATTCCAATAAAACTTCTGGGATATGAATATGAGAATATTCGTTTAGAAAATCTTGTGATATTATCAGACTTTTTGGTGGTATTTTCATCATATATCTCATACAAAATGTCCTTAACTTTTGTTGTTCTTATATCTGCAGCATTAGCCCTATTTGAAAAAGCTTGATGCACATATCCAAGTCGCCTTTCTATCGGTATGTTTGTTTCTCGCTTTTCCAAATTAACCTTATTCTGTTTCGACTGCATATAGGTGTTAATTAATATCTCAATAATAGTAATAACAAGAATCCATGGTCCTAAAAGCAGAATGGTTGACGACATAGTTATAACGATCGCAACAGAAGAAATAAGATTGATAAACAATGATTTTGCCTCATACGCTTTTCCAATATATTCATTAACTGCCCATGTATAGTTATTGTAAAAAGAAGGATCATCAAAATATTCGTAGTCTGTTCGCAATATGCATTGATATATTTCATCCTTCATTTTTTGTTCAATTTTAAAGGATGCTCTTTCATTATAAAATATGTCATATATCGATTGTACTGTTGAGACTAACAATTGAATCAACAAATATTGACATATTATCTGCAGAACACTTTGATAGGATTTTTCAGATGCAACTGCATCAACAATATTCTGTGTAAACAAAACATTACATAATGAGCTTATTGGTGTAAGAACCACTGCTATCAGTACAGATAAAATAGAATAACACTTTCCATATTTCCATATGGGTTTTAATAGAAAAAGAAAATTTTTAATAGAATTACCCATATTTTTCATTTTCAGTTTATCCTCCTGTTACCGTTCCAGACAAAAACTTATGCTTAAAATATAAAACCATTGTTTATAAGTTTCGCATAATGGCCTTTACTTTTTTCCAGTTCTTCATGTGTACCTGTTTCTATAATCTTCCCTTCTTTTAACACAAAGACTTTATCGCTTTCTTTTATAACTTCAAGCTTTTGCGTCATAAAAATAAATATTGGATGATAATTCTGATTACATAAATATTTTTTTGCTATTGAAATATTTAAAGTGCTTACGACTTCATCAAATAAATATATATCCGCCTTTTTCAATATTGCCCTTGCCAAGGCCAACAATTGACGATGTGTATAAGAAAAATTATCTCCAAATTCTGTTAACTTAGTTTGAAATCCCAAAGGCAACGCATTTATAGAGTTAAAGCATCCTGCAATCCTTGTTGCTGTAATAATATCATCAAATTTCACATGAGTAATTCCAAAGGTTAGATATTCGATGATTGTACAATTAAAAAAGTATAATTCTTGAGAAATATAAACTATATGCTCTCTCAGTGACGCTGTCTCAACATCTACTAAAGGAACATTATCTACCAATATATTACCGTGTGTCGGCTCATATAGCTTCATGATTAATTTTGCAATTGTTGATTTACCTGCTCCAAACTCTCCTACAAAAGCAATAGTTTCTCCCGCCTTTACACTAAATGAAAGGTCTTCTAATACTTTTCCCCCATTACCATATTGAAAGGAAACATCTTTTGCTTCGAGGCAAGATATTGCTTTTGACAAAACCAACTTGTCTGGATTTTCTTCTGATGCCAAGTCTATAACTTCTTTCATCTCATTATATGGATCGCAAACACATATGATTTTATCTCTAATATAATCAAGATTCATTATAGATTCCGCAAAAAAAAGATAAAAAGCCAGAGAAAAATATAATAGCTGAATATTTATAATACCAGCCTTTAACATATAGTAGAACGCTCCGCATTCCATTACCAAAAGAACAATTGTTATTATCGTATGAGCTTTTCTTTGCAGCTGCGATGATATTTTATATATAATATTATTATAAAAATAGTTTTCAATATCATTTTTTAACTGTAATGTCACAGTATGGCTGATAGTATTGCTTTTTATCTTTAATATGTGTTTAATAGATTGCCAAATTCTATTTTCAATTGATATTCCCTTATAACTATTCCGGTATAAAGAAAAATGACAATCCGCATGCCAGAATACCAAAAATCTGATGCAGCAACTTATACATAGTATAATGAATAAAGGACCGCTTTTCATAAATACCAAGAAAAGTCCTAATAAAATAAGTGTGAAATCTATAAGTACTGTCAAAACGACTTCCGCAATTGCAAGAGAAATATTAGATATATTATCAAAACGGGAATATATTTCAGCCACATTTCGCGAATCAAAAAAACTCATAGGTAACGCCATAATATGGCTATGATAATTCAAGCCCATATGTGTACTTATTCTATAACTTATTTTGGTTTTTATATGTGCTCGTAACTTTGCGTATAAAATATGATATAGCAAAATGATCATAATTACCATCATCATTAGTTTTAAATCAAACGAGTCGGTTTGCATAGATAAAAATAAGCAAACAAAAAAAGTAGCAACAATTTCAATTATTATATGTAAAAAGAATAGTGCCAAATTCGATGTGATTATTTTTTTATATGGTTTTAATATACTTGCAAACTGTCTTATAATTGTGGTATTTGAATTATCGCCGTGATTGGCTGTATTAGGAGAAAACAAAATATAAATTCCTGAAAATGTATATTCATTATTAATAGTATGAATTGCATCGCCTCGACTACTTACTTTAAACCGCAATACCCCCTTCAAAGGATCTGCGATAACTACAGTATTATTCTTTTTCACTTTATATATTACAATATAATGCGCGGAATTATCTACATGAACTAGTGCAATGCACGGCAAGACAAGCGATGATAAGATATTTGTCGACCCTGCTCCTTTAACAACTTTTGAAATAAGTCCTACACTTTTAGCAGCAGCGACAATCCCATAAATGCTTGTTCCTTTTTGATTGATGCCAGCTAGTTCCCGCAATTTTTCTGAATGAACCTTTATGTGATAATAATCGGCTATCATTTTAAGGCATGCTATTGCACAATCATTATGCCCTCGTTGATTGATAAAAGGATACTGCTTAAATAACATAAAACCTTCTACCTCCTTAAGAGAGCAAACAAATAAAAGCAGTAATTGTGAACCCTTGAGCCTTTTTCTGGGTTTACATATGGTCAATGTAAAAAGGGTGTATAACTACATTTTTTTCATTGATTTTATCAACATTTCACAATATTGATACAATTTATTATAAAAAGCACCTAACATTTCACGCCATTCTCTCTCATCTATCGCCTTTACTCTTCGATGAGCAATAATCAATGTATTCTTAATTTTCTGTATCTGTTTTTGAATTTCAACGACAGCTTTCACAATTCCTTCAGGGTGAAAAGAAGTAAACTGATCTTCTTCCACCATCGCTGTATAATATAATATTAAAAATCTTGTCTCTAGTTCTAATAAGAAAAATGACTCTATGGCATTTGAATACCCTACTTGTTTGGGATCATTTAACCATTGCGGCTTTTCTGTCTGCAATTTCTTAATATGCGATAATGTGCCATTCGCATCCAACATCGATTGCACTAAAAAATACATGTTTTTATATACAGTATCTCGAACGCAAACATTATTACTAACACCATTCATATTTAGCAAGCGATATGCCCCATTAATAGGTGAACCACTAAATGCACTTATTTGATTTTTCGGATTTTCTGACATTCTTGCAGCGGTCAATTGTTCTAAAGAAAGTTCACCAATAAAATAGTCGGGATGATACCAGTCTAAAACAATATATCCCTTTTCTGTTTTTCTCAATAAAAAAACAGTGTGTGACCCATGACTTTTATTAAAGTATGTATTATATTTATACGGCAAATAAAACACATCCACAGTAATCTGAACAATTTGTCCTTTTTGCAAATGCCAATTAATTGTTTCCCAGTCCAGACCAAACCTCATCTCCCCTAAAACCGGAACCGCTTCAGAATCCAAAATTCCTCGCGAAAAGGAAGTGGAAAAAATTCCAGTCTGAGAAAAATTGCAACTATCAATATAAAAGCCGGGACGCATCAAAAATAATGGCTCTTTAATGCCATACCCTATTAGCAGAATTCTTTGTGCATTTCTCTCGCACATATATTCATACGCACTCAAGTCTTTCTGTGCTTCAATTAAATCCATGCATATTTTTTTATTTCTTCCATTAAATTCATCTACAATTACTTTTTTTATTTTATCGCAAAACACATATCCGCTTTTGGCATATTCCGCCTGACATCCGCCGCCACAAAAGAACAATGCCGGACACGACCTACATTTTGAAAAAATCCCTCTGTGATATGTGTTGGCATTATTAAGCAATTCATGAGGGGTGTCATCTTTAATATTGCCAAGAGGTTTAGAAGTTTTCATATGAACACAAGGGAAGACATCCCCTAGAGAATCAACAAAAAACTTAGTACTGCCAGCTCCACAGGATAACTTAATGCACTTAATATTCCGATTTGAGACATTTGGACAAGCCACAAAATTATTATTATGAATCTTTGATTTTGACATCATTGAACAGTAATCATGAGATATTGTTAAATTGTCATTTCCGAGCTTTATTTTTAAATTGAAAAATGAACGAGCCACATCTGTCGGTGTAGTATATTTAATGATGATGTCAACAGAATGATGTGCCAAAATATCTACAAGTATGTCAATATCTCTTTTGTTTGGTATCGTATTTGCTTCAAAACGCAGGTTTTTGCAAATTATATTGTGATACTTGTGTAATTGATTAAATGAATTTACAATGACACTTACATTTTTTAAAAAATCGCCATCAATATTTTCGTTTGAATTATGCAAATAATTAATATGTGTTTTGCCGTTTATATACCCATACTGATGTAGCAGTTGAATTGTGAAGATCCTGTCAACATATATTTCTGATAAATGAAAATGTTCTCTTGGATGCCCGACCTTCTGCTCAACAAAAAATGATGCCTTCCCAACACAAAGCCTATCTAAATCTAATTCAATTACATGCATATCTAATAATTGAATTAAAATAGGGTAATATTGATCTTGATGCTCAATATCTTTTGTATTGGATAATATCCAGTTATGAGCATCTTTCGGCACTTGTATATAATAATTGTCATGACAATTAATATATACAACCTGATCATCAAGTATGCTGACCTGAAATTGATTACACACTTTATACGGAATCGATGTAGTTACATTCTTCATACTTTTAAACCCCATTATTAATCTTCAATCAATATTCCTTACTGGCTTTTATTTTCTAACCCGTTTTGCATTTACTTATCAAATATTTTAAAAGCATTATAGAATTCATTTCGAATTTCTTTTGCTGTTAAATACCTAGTATTATACACAGGGTGATATGTAGAATAATGATCTAAATCATAATCCACTATTTCTATTCCATATTCATCCGCCTTTTCCCAAAGAGGAGTTCCGGGAAAGGGCGTACAAATCGTAAAACTTAACTGCGCGCCAAGATCAATCAGTTGCTCTCCTAATGCTATAGTCTCTTTAATTGTTTCTTTTGTATCAGAAGGTTGTCCGATTATCAAATTGGTTATTGTGTGAATGTGCATTTCTTTGCACCATTTGAAAACCGTATATACTTTGTCTAAAAGAATGCCCTTGTTTATGTTATCTAAAACATTTTGATTCCCTGATTCCACGCCAAATTGTATTTCTGTAAGCCCGGCTGCTTTCATTTTTATAAGCATTTCCCTTGTAATAACATCTATCCTTGACTCACAATACCATGTCATCATTACTTTTCTAGCTATTAATTCATCCGCAAATTCATACAATCTCTTTTTGTTTACGGTCATTGTATCATCTACGATGGTTACATGATTATAACCCAGCGATTGTAAGTATTGGAACTCATCAACTACATTTTTTGCCGACCGCATTCTATATCTTCCGCCGGAAAGCACTCCAGCTGCACAAAATGCGCACTTACCTGGGCATCCTCTGCTAGTAGAAATCGTAGCAGGAATTGCATATTTATCCAAAGGATCAAACAAGGAACGATCGGGAAATGGTAATGAATCCAAATCTTCTATAAATGGTTCAAGAGGAGTTGTAATTGTTTTCCCTTTCTTTACATAGACCACACTTCTAAGATCTTCTAAATTAAGTGTTTTACGAATGTAATAGTCACATAGTTTTTTAAAACTTATTTCACCTTCATTGATCATTGCAAAATCAATAATATTTTCTTTACCAAATATTGTATTGTATTGTAGTGAGACATGTGGACCACCCAATGCAATGCAAATATCCCCATTGATTTCTTTAATGATTTTTGCAATTCTAATTGTGGTGTTATAAGTTTCTGTTGAACATGATATCCCAACAATACTAGGTTTTTGTGTTTTAATAGTATCTAACAAAACATCCATAGTATTATCCTCTAATCCCATGTCCATTATCGCCACTGAATAATCTGCTTGTTTAAGATATGTTGCAATATATCCAAGCCCCAGAGGTGGCATGCCCTGCCTTTTAAACGATTTTAACATTAGAGGATTTGGTGATGGGGGAGATACTAGTAACACATCCAACCTCTTTTCCATTTGAATATCCTCCATTATTTATAAAGCGATTTATAAAGCGGATCCCAATCAATAATCACTAAACTTTTTTCTTCTAATAGAAATAATAAGTGCATCAGTTTATCATATATTTTGTTTTTTTCATTGATATTTAACATACTACACAATTCATCTATAATCATTTCGATGGTGTGCTTACCATCTAACATTTGCCATATAGCTGCACCTATTCCTTTTAAGCGAAATACTCCTTTTTGATTACGCATTTCAACCATGTCATCACCCTGATAAAAACATTCGTTAATCCGACATGGTGTGCAAGATATACTTAGTGTTTTTGTTGACCGCTCCATAGTTTTATCCTCTCTATCGGTTCAGGTTGTGGTCGATGCAGTCGCGCTCAAGGGCGTTTAGAAAAGCCGTGCCGGTGTAGAGCTTATACCCGCCGACGGTATCCCCGTTATCGAGTTGGCGCATTCTGCTGTCAAAAATGAGCTTTGGGGTCGGGCTTAAAATCAAAACCTTTTGGCAGTCGGCATCAAATCCGAAGTCATACCCACGCTGTCCGAATGGGATATATTTACTGCGGATCAATTCGTAGACTCCGTTTTCATGGATCACCATCGGTCGACTTTTTCTAAGGGCGCTCACCAGCTTGCAGGCATATTCTTTCCCGTTTCGCTTTACGCGGAAGCTCTCCCCGTCATAAAGTGCAAAAACAGAACGGTAAGGGCGGTTGATCCCGGTCACCTCGCAGAGATGATCCCGCTCCATTCGCTTCAACCGCTTTAAGAACTTCCGGCGCTTCAAAAGTCCCTGCAGTCGAAAGAGCAGTGCCGCCACCGCAATGCCTACCGCAAGCGCAATAATCCCGTTCGGCCAGATCACTGTCCAGACGATCGGCAGCAGAATAGACAAAAAAACCGGTAACAGCATACATACGATCAATCCCGCCATGGCATAAACGGCAATCACCGACAAAAGTGTTCTTCTATAAGCCTTTCGCATCGTTTCGCCCACATAACGCAGTGATGATTTTCCCTTTTTATAGGTGGTCCAATAACGGAATGCGGCAAAATACGCGGCGACCGCAAGCAGGAAGAACAGCGGAAACAGCACCGCAAGAAGATACATCTTTCCTGCTATGCTGTCCTGCCCTTTGAGGAAGGTGTCCAGCAGTACGGCATAAGTCCATTTGAGCGGCAGAAGAAGATACAAAGCGACCCAAGCGGCAGTTGCGAACCAGAAGGCTTTTTGCCGGAACAAAAACTGAAACTTTTTTTGGAAGTTCCACTCCTCCTCCGGCACTTTAAAAAACTGTTCCATCAGCGGTTCGCTGTAGATCACCACCATTCGCACCAGCGAGTAAAACACCAGCGGCATAAGAATGAGACAGGTGACCGGCAGAAGTTTTCCGTTAAAATCCAATTCCGTTGTGACGAGATCAAAACGGGTCCTGAAAAACAAAACAGAAAAATAAACCCCCTGCACCACAATAAGGTGCAGTAGAAAGATATCCGCAAACCGGCTGCATGAGTTCCAAATTCGTTTCAGACTGTCACGATTCATCTGTCTTTTCTCCCATTAAGCCAATCGGTTTTTTGAAAAACGCTTTGACGCGACGTTTAAGCTCCTGCGTAAACTCTTTTTCCTGTTCTTTATGCATATTCAGCCAAATAAAGGTGAAGAACTGCCGCAAAGCATAAATCGCCACCAGCACAACCGTGATAAGCGCATACAAATCAGTTAAATCAAATGTCATGTGATTGCTCATGTGCCGCACCAGACCTTTTTCTTCTATATGCTCAAGCTTAGAGTAGCAGAGATAATCGAGCGCGCCCTTTCGCAACACCAGATCCAGTATTCTGTTAATCGTGATGGCAACCGTGAGACTGGCTCCCACAGAAAACAAAACCGGCATTTTCTTCTTTTTCACAATAGCACTTACAGCACAGGTCATATAATAAAAGGTTAAAACAAGCAGCATGACGCAGCATAGCTGCAGCGCATATACCCCGATCCAGAAGCCGATCTCCTGCCCCGATTGCGCCGCCTTCCCCGACAATGCGACATATGTGTCGTAATTGATCATCGGATGAATATGAAACCCTCCGGCAAACTCGGACGGGTCGCTGTCAAAGGCGTAAAAGCGGCTGATCACCAGTTTGATCCCCTGATCGAGCGCAACCGGCAGAACGATCATGATGATATATTTTAGATACTTTTTCATGTTGTTCCCCTCAAGTGAAAATCGTTCATGTCTAAATAGTAACTCATATAAAATATTGAATTATTAAGCAGTAAAGAGCATACCACAGAGCAAATATGCTCTTTATTGCCATTACAGTTTAAGTAAAGGACATAAAACTTCTAGCAACCACTAGAACCATATCCTGATACTAACTGATTACAATTTGGGCAATATTCAGAATAAACATTGCCATTACCTGTGTTTTTGGCAGCAAACCAAATATTGCAACGAGGGCAATATAAGGAAACTGCCGCCCCGGCGACAACAGCTAAACCAACAATAGCAATTGTACCACCAACAACTGTCACTACATCATTTGTACCACTAGTATTTGGAATACCACTGCCTTCGATTGCCAGACAATCTTCCGGATTCAACTCCTCAAAAAGATCGTTCAAGTAATCCAGTTCCAAATTTTCACCTCCTTTACATTTTGCGGCTCTGTACGCATTTTGAAACATATTACTATACGTTTCATTCTAAAATCATAGGTAACTATTAACGCTTAATAGCCTTGCCATATAATCGATATTCTTCTTATCCACTTCATAAAGCCTCATTATCATATAAATGGCATATTCTATAAAAAAACGATTCATTTCACATATAAAAGGATCTGGATCATAAATATTACCATTGATAACGAAACTATTGTAATAACAATCTCCCCCACATAAAAAGCGAGCCCAGCAGGTTGAACATTTTTCTCTATGCTGTATATGCGCACATTGAAACTCTTCTCTTACTGATTCATTTTCTGCCGGATTAATAATCGAATCCATAGCAAATTTGCTATCTCCACAAAAACTATCGCAAGGAAACACAATTCCATCTGCTGTTATCGCAATTTTGTTTTTTCCGGCAAAACAGCGATAACACACTTTTTTTCTTAAAATTAATCTTGCAATAAATTTCCCGAACGAATCATTATCATTAGCAATCATTTTCAAAGGATCTAAATTGCCCTTTTCCGCACATAATAGTATATATGCAAACAATTCCTTATATTTGTTTTTTAAACTTGTTAAATCGTGAAATCTCAAATGGTGATTGTTAGGAACACGCAATAACTGCATTTGCATACGTTTGAAGCCTAATTCCATACAATGTTCCATTAGATCAACTAGATTGCCAGTTTTAGGAGTAATAACCGACATCGCCCATGCATCTTTCAATTTGAAGGAGGCACTGGAGGCACGAAGATTGGTTATCGCGGCTACGACATCGTCATATGTTCCTATACCATTTTTGTACACCCTATGAAGATTATGGATATGTCGTCGTCCGTCAATGCTTATTCCTAAATAAACATCATATTTATCAAGTTTTTTTATGATTTCAGATGTCAATAAAGAACCATTTGTAACAATTAGAATTGCTGTTTTTTTATTATACTTCCAATCAAAAATGCGCACCTGTTTCAAAAAATACTCCAAAATATCAAGGTTTAATAAAGGTTCACCACCGCTCACAAAATCAAACTTGTACTTCTGATAATTACTATATTTAGTAACATAAATATAGTTCAGCATAGCATCAATCATATCTTTATCAAAGCTTCTTTGGTAGCTGGCTGTACCTTTACCGCCTTCTGCGTAGCAGTAGGCACATGAAAAATTACAATCATGCACCGGTGCAAAAGATATATTTAATGTATCATAGTCAAACAATGGTATTGGTTCATCGGGATGATTCGATATAAAGAAGCCATGTCTCACCGCTGCATCCAGCGCAGTTCCAAAAGCATAATCATCGCTTATTTGACCATCGACCGTCAAGTAGCCATTTAATTCGCTCTCCGTTTTTTTATCTAACTGACAAAAGAATATATTACGGAAATCAAGAGCGTATTTCCCCCCATCAACATCAAAAATGTGTGTGATATTATACAATTTTTTCTATCCTTTCAATAAGTTCACCTATACTAATGTTAGTTGCTGTCATGCACCCCTCAGCAAATTCAACGCCAAGTACCTCTTCAACATTTATCAGCAAATCTGCAAAATCCAATGAGGATATTGACAGAACTAAATCACTTATATTCTCTGGAATTTCTCCTTTGGAAAATAAAGATCTGCTCAAGTTTTCGTTAGATATAATGGCTGTACGAAATGCATTTACAATATCAGTTCTTTCCATACACAATCAGTTCTTTCCATACACAACTCCGTCTATTGAATAAAATGATTAAATAATCAAGTTGTTGCCATCAACTTTTACAATTGTTGGGATATGCATTGTCTCCGTGTCTTCATCTATAAGCATATACGCCATAATTATAACAAGATCACCTTTACTTACAAGCCGAGCAGCAGCGCCATTTACACATATTTTACCCTCATCATCTGTAGAGATAACATATGTCTCAAATCTGTTCCCATTATTAATATCTACAACACTCACCTTTTGAAACTCAAAAAGTTTTGCAGCATCAATTAATTCTTTTGCAATAGTAATTGAACCCTCATAATTTAAATTTGAGTCTGTCACTGTTGCTCTATGTATTTTTGATTTTAACATCTCAATCATAATCAATCAGTCCTTTTATTCTCAGCCAAAACATATTCCAAAAAATCATTTAATGTCGAGAATGCACTTACAGCGAACTTGTCTAAATCAAACTCAATTCCTAAAATCTGTTCCAGTTCAACCACTAAATATACAAACTCAAGTGAATTTACCAAAGAATCCAATCGCATATCCAAGGGCAAATTCATATTTAGCTCTCTTCGAATTACATCTCTAAAAACTGTGTGCACCAAACCATATAGAACATCTTTGGAGATTTCTTTGCTTTCCAATGCTGAAATACTACTCCTGTCCTCCTTTTTCCGTTGCAATAATTCTTCGATTTTTCGAATCTTTTTTCCATTACTGCCGTATTGTATGCTTTTCGTTTTCGTAATTATCGCAGGGATCATATATGAAGGAAGATTTTGAGTGAGATAATTCCTTAAATCGAGAGTATCAACCGGCTCATCATCATTTTCTTTATAAATCAAATGTATGTATTCACTATTCAGATTTTTTACCCTTATCGCCAACGCATCCTCAACTCCAGAATAATTCATACAATGCGCTTCAATGGCTTCGGGTTCTATACGACAACCATTAATTTTGATTTGATTATCTACTCTACCATGACAGACTAGCATGCCGTTATCAAGTTGCGATACAAGATCGCCTGTGAAATAGAATGTTCTATCGTCATCTCCGTTTATCGTCTTAAATTTTTTGTTTGTCATTTCATCGTCATCTAAATATCCTAGAGATAAGCACGTTCCTGTAATGCACAATTCACCAGTTAGAATATCAGTTTCGGCAACTCCCTCACTATTCACAATAACGTAATCAATATTCGATACTGGATAGCCAATAGGAACAAAAAGGTGTTTGTTGAAATCAAAATTGTCTTCCAAAACAAAATGAAATGTATCATCCGTACATTCAGTTTGACCATATGCATTAATAACTCGTACTTTATACGCATTTATAATGCTCTGAGCTAATCTTGACGGCAGTGGTTCTCCTGTTAATACAAGTGTTGATATATTGTCAAATTGATTTTTTCTTTTATGCGTATCAGTGGATAAAAAAACGCTCATTACAGAAGGGACAGTACATATAATTGTAGATCCTAAATTGTCCGCTCTATTAAACATTTCTAATGGGTTAATTCGTTCGGCCTCATTCAGGACGACAATGCATCCTCCCACAAAAACCGTAGCTAAAATTTGCCAAATTGAAGTGACAAACGATAAATTTGTCGACAAGCAAAGCCGGCTCTTCTCATTCATACTAAGCACAAGTATTTTAGCTTTAACTTGATTAATAACCGCATCTTGTTTTAGTAACACTGCCTTGGGCTTTCCAGTTGTCCCAGATGTCATAATGCAATATACAACTTTGTCAGCTATTGCCGACATTTTGAAATGTAAATCATTGCTTTGCACTAGATCAATTTCAACTTTATTCATATTAATCACCATTAAATTACACAAATGGTTGATTTCATCGTCGTCTGTAATAATATACTCTATTTCAGAAAATCGTTTAAGATCATAATAATTTAACGGGACTGACTTATCCAAGGGGACACATACTCCACCAAGTAAAAGTATGGCTAGTTGTGCAATTATTTCTTTCTCAGGGGAATGTATGTATAATGCAAAATATTGCCCATTAGTATTATTTTCACACCTGTTTTTTACCGATATCGCAAATGAACATACATATTGATAGAGTTCAGAATAGGAAATCTCTTTTTTAGAGGTGCAAATCACATTATTTGATGAATATTTGGAAAAAGCTTCTAAAAGATATTCTCTGATATCTTTCATATTAATATTCCCCTTTCACACTGCTACGATAAAATTACATTTCGCATAATGAAATCTTAGACTTTTTGCCTCTATACCATGGCATAAGTGTACTTCTCATCATTTCTAAATTATTTTCACTGTTCGATGCGCAATTTCATTACTGTCGTTTAGAAATTTCCTAAATTAAATAATTCCAATACAATCCCCTTATTAATTCTGTATATAGCTAAGCCGGATATGATCAAAAGCAACCGTTCCATAATTATCACTAAAATCGCAATAGACCCGAATAAAGCGGATTGTGCGATCCGGGTTGCTTTTAAAGTCTACAGACGCTTTTTGCCAGCCGCCTGCATTCGGCACAAATTTTGCGATAAAAGTATCAGTTACAGAGGGCTTGTCCTCGTTATCATGATAGAAAATTTCGGCACGGAGTTGATACAGCGGTTCTTTTTCATTTTTGCGAACACGGTCGACTAAACCATGCCCCTTTGCCCATCCGGATAATGTAAATGTGCAGCCTGAAGATACATTTGCATCAACAAACACATCTTGATATGCCACGCGCCTGCCGTCCAAGCTGTTCTCAAAAACATATCCGTTAAAATCCGAGTCCGATAGAGCACCGTCCTGATGCCAGAACGAAAGATCCCGATTCAGCCTTCCGTTTTGCAGCAGATTTGCATCATCTGTGTCCGCTTGCAGGTCGTCTTGATCATCTTCACTACCGATAATATATTGACATAGCTGCCTGCCGCTGCTATCAAAAGTATAAACAACTGTTTGATCGCAGTTCCCAAGCCCATTCTCCGTCATTCCGAACCACTTAGTTTTGGCAGATGCAGACTGGGACAGATGCTCAAAGGTATACACCGTTTCCTGTAATAAAACACAACCTTCTTTGCCGATGCCATATTCGGACACTTTATGTAATCCTGTGTCCGTATACTCATATACGACCCGACGCCTGCGTGTACCAATCGTCTGCAAAATCTCAGACGGTTTTCCGTTCTTATAATCAATCTCAAGCCATCTTCCGTCAGAGTAAGTGACGGCGACCAGCCTATCATCATGATAGGAATACCGTGCATACCATCCATGGGAACTACGAATTGACATCAAATAGCCGTTTTCATCGTATGCAAAAGAGAAGGTTTCATCGGTATTGTCGACAACAGAGGATATCCTATCGGCATCATATCTAATCTGCACATAATTTTCTCCATGATCTTTTACATTGATTAGCCGACCATGATCATCAAACTGATATACGAGGCAACCACAGACACTGAGTTCTCTCCGGCAAGAATCATAAATGAAATGAGAATTGCTTATGTCCTCATATAAATCCTGGTTTTCTCTTACAACCAAGCCTATTTGGGGTTGCAAGCTTTTTCTAAAAAAGTGCTCTTTTCCGGTTGCGTCGATATAAACATAGCCCGTTTGCATCATGCCGTCGTACAGAAAAGTTGACTGCACCATACTTTGCATCAAGCTCAATCTCCAGCCAAGACCCAATCTGATCGAGCTGAAATCGGCTGTTTGCAGGTTGAAATCCCTGTTTGCGGTATACGGACGGTCATATAGAGCCGCATTATAAAAATGCTGAAACAAGATCGGCGTATATCTGTTTTCAAATATAAAATCATCAATTCGAAACATGGTATTACCGGCATGCAAGTCCACGTAATCGCTATACACCTGTTCCAACACATTTGGCACAGGAAGATAAGGTTCATCTTCACCGCAACTCATTTCATAAGTAATGTATAAGGTAGGAGCCTGCAGCGAATATGAATCTCCATAAAGAATCACATAATTACCGCAGCTTATCCGCTCATCACTGATCATCACTACCAAATCCAATGTTGTGGTGCCGGTTCTGGCAGCAGTATTCAGCAATCCGGTTATATTAAATATATAACAAACACCATCGGTTGGCTCATCAAGATCCATTTTTTCAAAATCCTGCAAATGCCCGGAATCAATGATCCCATTTTTCACCTGATGCAGCTGTAGTCTGGGCTGCTCATTTTTGACATGCACAGCATCATGCTGCATCAACTGTAATTCTGCCTTCTTAATACGCGGATGGACTTGAAGCAAAGGAATATCCAGATGAATATATACACGGTACAGACTGCAATCCAACTCTGATTTGCCAACTGTGCCTATAGTGTAAAACGGAGTAACACTTTCCTCCCCATTACACCAGCCATATACTTTCATGCCGTTATTCTTTGAGATCGCAATCTGAGGACAAGTCAATACCGTTTCCGCTTCATCTACGGAAAACAGTTTATAATCCTGCGGATACTTCGGACACAAATAAGTCTTGTTCATATTACTTCCTCCATATATTTTTGTTGTTGATCCTGTACTTTTTCAAAAGAGATTTTACAAGCAAAAGCAGCAGATGCTTCCAATTTGCTGGTTTTTGATATTTTTAAAACAACCAAAATATGTTTTCCATATACTCCAACCGTTTTGTCGGTATTAATCTTCTAGTTCTTTTTATTGAATTTAATTGTAAACTATGTAAAACGAATTGTAAAGCAAATTGGCACAAGAGGCAAAAAAATTCGTTTCGTGCACCAATTTCTTCAAAAAAATTGATTTAATTATCATAATATTACATTTAATTCATTTATTATAGATGCTTTTAAGGATAAAATTTTAATAAAGCTTAGAAAAATATATTATTGGTTAAAAGGAATTGATATGAGAAAATATAAAAGCGTAGATTATGTGGCTCTTGGTAAAAAAATAGCACAGCGTCGACAAGAGCTTAATTATTCACAAAAGGAAATTGCAGAATATATTGACTGTAATGAAAGCTATTTAAGTCGAGTGGAAAACGGAAAAGCTCGTCCCACTTTCGACTTTGTTGTTATCCTTGCGCGAGTGCTTGATGTCGGAATTGACTACTTTCTACCATATACTCCTATAGGCTCAAAAATAATTCTCCACGAACTGCAAGACAAATGGGCAAATTGCTCTCCAGAATTAGCAAAGTTTCTTGATCATATACTTGAGGAAGCAAAACAATTAGAAGTAGATATCTACAATAAAAATCATTTGTACTAATGAAAATGATAAATGATAATCCGATTTTTCTATTGGAAGATGATCCGGAAGAGCTAAATCACTTAAAACAGGCGATAAAAAGGGCCTTCCATTTACCTATAATAGCCACGCAAAGTTCAGATATGGCTGTTCAATGGTTATCTCAAAATTTCACTCCTTGTGCGGCATACATTCTAGATATTGAAATGAAGGGGCAAAGATATTCCGGCATCGAAGTGGCAAAAAGAATTAGACAGAAACCAGAGGCAAAATTCACACCTATATTTTTTATTACAGTTCATTCTCATTATGGTATGGGTGCCCTGCAATACATACATTATTATGATTTTATAGAAAAACCATATGACTTAAGCCAACTGTTATATAGTATTCAATCTGCCATCCAACCTATAAATTATCAATCGATGATATATCCTCAACTCATAATAGATGGCAAGCGATGCTCATATGAACTTAATCCTGATGAAATATCTTGCATTGAGCAGTTTGGGACCGAAATCGTTATAACAAATCTTCTTGGTCAGGAAACCACCCTTCCGGTTAAACATCATGCTTTTTCGCAGCTTTGTGAGCAGCTTTCACAAGTTAAGAATCACTGCCTTCAACAAGTTCATCGAAGCGTGATTATCAACCTTATGCGTATTCACAAAATAGATTGGCAAAAGAATTATGCAACTGTGTGGTTGTTTAATGTTACAGAGGGAAAACCAATTTCTAGAAGATACTGGCATTATTTATCAAAATATCAAAATAATTAAGGACTGCCTAATGAACTGACCCCAAAAAGTTAGACAAAGATTTAATAAAGATTTTGTGAGAATTGAATACTAAGCGACTAAAATGGCTTGAGATCTGTGTTTTGCAGGTGTCAAGCCATTTAGTTTTAGCTTGATTCTGCGGTTATTGTAGTAATCCAAGTACTCCTCCAATTCCGCGCGGAATTGGTCAAGCGAATCAAAATCCTGCAAATACAGCAGTTCGGTTTTGAGGATTCCGAAGAAGTTTTCCATAACGGCGTTATCCAAGCAGTTACCTTTGCGGCTCATACTCTGCCGGATCCCCTTGTCTTTCAGCATTTTCTGATACTGTTTGTGCTGATACTGCCACCCTTGATCGGAATGTAGAATTAGATTTGTGCCGTCGGGTATCTTCTGAAACGCTTGCTCCAGCATCTCTGTTACCATACCGAGCACCGGTCTGTCATAAATCGTGTAAGATACGATATCTCCGCTATGTAAATCCAATATCGGAGAGAGATACAGCTTTTGTCCGAACAGGCTGAATTCCGTCACATCCGTCACCCATTTTTCATTGGGCTTTTTCGTACTGAAATCTCTGTTTAGCAGATTGGGTGCGATCTTCCCCACTTCGCCTTTGTAGGAGCGGTACTTCTTCATTCTGACTTTGCATACAAGCCCTATCTCTTTCATAAGCCGTTGCACCGTTTTATGATTGATGACATACTTGCGATTGCAAAGTTCTTTTGTGATGCGCCTGTAGCCGTATCTTTCGTTGTTTTCTGCAAAAATAGCTGAGATTTCTTCTTTTACTTCCCTGTATTTATCTTCGTCTGTTCTGTGTTTTACATGATAGTAATAGGTGCTGCGAGGGATTCCGGCAACTTCAATGAGCAGCGATACCTTACATTCATGCCTCAGTTCCCAAATCACTTGTGCTTTTTCTCTTGCCGTACCCTTTCGGAAACCAAGGCATTCAATTTTTTTAAGTAGGCATTCTCCGCTCTTAATCGTTGTACCTCTGCGATCAGGTCTTCCTCTACCTTTTTATCCAGCTTTGGCGGTCGCCCTTTCCTTGTTCCACCGGCTGCCGAAGCTCGTCCTCGTCGATCTATGTACAGCCCTTCTGCTCCTTCTTCCAGATAGATGCGCTCCCATTTCGCAACAATCGAGTGACCCAGTATACCAAACTGCTTTGCAGCCTCCTTGTAACTGAGTTTCTCTTTTTGCATCGTCTCCACTACTTTTTGCTTGAATTCCCCCGTGTATCTTTTGTTTGGCACTCCTTTTGACATAAAAATGCACCCCCCGTTAGACATTATACCACTTTGTCTAACTTTTGGGGTGCATTTCATAATTGACAGTCCTTAATTATTTTGATATTGGCTGTACTATTATTTCAAGCACTCGGGCGGCTCGACTTCGCCGGTAAGTCCCATCGTTGCTGTACTAAGAATCCTAGGGGACAACGCAGCGAGCATTTCGCCCAAAAACCGCAATAGCTTTTTCACTCTGATTTCACCTCCTGTTATATTAATTTACCATGTCGAATACGCCGAACCATACATATACAGCGCGTTCTCATTTTTAGCTGTAATGAGCGTGACAGATCAGCATTCACTTTCTTGAACAATTATGCAGCTCCTGCAACAACAATGCTCATATTGCAAAACAACCATTCCTCAATTGATTCAGATTAAAAAGATTGTTCATGAATCAGATTGAAATGGATTTCAGGTTTCGTTGAAATCAATTTATGCCATATAATAAGCAAACGCTAGAGCATATCAGTTGTAGTAGTGTTTCTACCTGACATTGCTTTTGCAATGGGAAGTTGATAGTTAACCATGGCAACAGTATATAATATAATAAGAGCATTAGTAAGTTCTTTGATGAAAAGAGCCGCAACTGCTATCCAAAATAAGGATAATATAACTGCGAGAACACGCAATTTGATGCGATCCTGCTTTTTCTTGATTATGCGAAATGAAGGTGTCACCGGTGACAAAATCAATGGACATATAATTGAAACTGTTGATACCGCTATCATAACATCAAGATTACCCATAAAAAAACGCGGCATTAATATACAAAAGCCAAGCATAAACAAACTTACAACAAAACAGCCCCAATATGTTTTGCAATGAATACCGCCAGCAAACCACCGAAGAGAAATAAATACTGAACAAGCAAACAGATAATCCGGTAAAAGATGAAAAAAAGCAAACAACACCCCATAGAGCAAGCATTTGCTGATTTCGTTTAGTAAAGCCTGCATTGTATATTCCATGCAGTCAATAGTTGTAGACGGCATTATGTTTTTCTCTCGATAACAATCCGCAACATATTTGGCAAGGTGCTTCATACAATCAACCTTTTCATTATCTTACTGTTACTATATCTCTTGTATATTCAAAAAACAAGAGAACATAAGTGAGAGGAGAGAATTCTCCTCTCACTTATGCCTTAAAAAGTAGGCTATTGACGAAAATTGTAAAATGTTCTATTCTAAAGAAAACATAGTAACAAATCAAGGAGAACCTACGATGATTGCGAATCCCCGTATTTTATACTTAGATGATTGTCCAAATGAACTGGGGCAATATACCACAGAGTTATGTGAACATTTTCACGCCTCCATCGATTTTGCCAAAAATATCCGGGAAGCAGAAAATCGGCTGCAAAAAAGCGATTATGATTTATTTCTATTGGATATTGAAATCAGCGGCACCCGCTCTACCGGCATTCAGTTTGCCGCACAAATTAGAAAAAATGCCAAATATACCTTTACGCCAATCATTTTTATCAGTATGCACACCTATCATTCTCACCGTCTTCTTGCCAACTTACGGTATGTTTCCTTTCTATCGAAGCCGTTTACGAAAGAGCAGCTGTTTATGCACATTGGGGTCGCTTTGGAATGGCCGGAATACCTGACCCGGCATTATCAGTACCCCAGTCTGCGCCTGCCGGTATCCTACAACGCAATGGCAGAAATCGATCCGGTTGAGATCAGTTTCATTCAGTATGACCGCCATCAGCTGGTCATTCAATATATCAACGGGCAGGAGCTTGCCATCAGCCGCAGAAATTATTCTTTTCAAGAAGCCCTAAAGCAAATTCAAGAGCTGCATTTGGATTTTTTAAGGCAGATTTATCGTTCCATCATTATCAATGTGGATCAAATTCGCAGTGTGCAGATGCAGGGCACCACTGCTGTTGTATGGCTGTTTGACGATCAGATACCAAAGCCGTTATCCTATCGGTATCGAAAAAACATAGCGGAATATCTGGAAAAAGCCGAATGACAAAAAGCCGCGGCAGTTCCTATGCTCATCTTATGACAGGAGGAGAATCATTCAGTGACTTTTGATTGGTTTAATTATGCTAACTGTTGTATTGAAAGTCTGGCTCTTATTCTTTTTTGGATGGTATTGGCACAACGGCGCTGCAGCAAAAGTGCTGTTGTCGTCACTTATCTTTTATTGTGTACCGCAGCGATTGCCGTCACATTTGTCGATTCCATTTTGTTTTCCATTTTGCCCGTCAACTTTTGTTTGATTTTTCTCTGCTTTTTCATCGGCTGTTATAAAACAAAGCAAAAGGACAATCTGCTTCAAACCGTATTTGCTTATGCGGCATTGCTCTTTTTAGAGCTGATTTTCCTCTGCCTGCTTCCAACAAATCTGATGAAAACGCAATGGGGAAATCTTGTTGTCAATCTTTCTGTTCTTTTCTGTGCTTTGCTGCTGACCGCAATATCGGCAAAGTTTCATCTGGCATCGAAATATGCGCAAAACAAAAAAACAGTATGGCTTTTTCTCGTCACACTGTTTCTTCCGGAAATCATCATATGTCAGCTGTTCATGGTGAACTATTACAACATTCATACCACGAACATGCTGTTCCTACTGCTGGTACAGGTCCTGTATATCGTACTATTGGCTTTCATTCTATTGGCATGGCGCCAAAGACTGCAGAACAAGCAACTTACCGAAACCAAAAAATATATCTCCACATTAAATGAGTATTTGGACGATGCAAGGCAGCGATCTCATGACTTTCATAAACACATTCGCTTTCTGCAGCATATGGTTGACACAGAACCCGATACGAAAAAGCTCGTCAAGAGAGTGGACGCCTATTGTAATGAGCTGACACAAGAAGCAGAGGCGGACGACGTTTTCCTGTATTTGGATAATCCTGTTTTTCGCGCACTTCTCTATGGCAGGTCTTCACAAGCAAAACGGCAGAATATAAAGCTTATCGTGAACGCCTCAAAATTATTGCCGGACTTTCCGCTTCAAAATTTTCAGTTGGTTGAGGTATTCGACAATTTGATTGATAATGCTTTTGAATGTGCCGCAGAGCTTTCGGAAGAAAAACGGTGGATTCGGATCACGCTGGAAGCGGCGTCGCGCAAGGATGGCACTACACGGCACTTTATGTCGATAGAAAATCCGTATGACCGGCTCAATTTCTCGGCAATCGTTTCGGACGAACGGTATACCACAAAAGCCGGGAACCACCAGGGGATTGGGCTGCAAAGGGTCGCAAAAATTGTGAATCATACCGGCGGTCAGCTCATTCTGAATCAAGACAATCATATTTTCACTGTCAAAGTAATTTATAATTGTCCATAAAAAGGAAATGCTCTCCGAAAAGCAACTGCTTTTCGGAGAGCATTTTGATTTTTCTCTAAAGAATAGATTATATAAAACGGCACAAGAGAAAAAATGTTTTCTCTTGTGCACAAACAATTGATATTTGTAGAAAAAGAAGATATAATCTCCTTGTTAACCATAATAGTAGACATGGGTATATAAACAATACAGTTCTTTCAAAAAACAGAATAATAAATATCGGGAGGAAAAATCAATGAGATTATTTAGCACTGAACAGGTAAGTAAATATCATCCTGACAAGTATGCGGATCAGATCAGCGATGCTATTCTTGATTCTTGCTTAGAGCAAGACCAAAATAGTAGAGTTGCCTGTGAGACAATGGTAAAGGGCAATAGTGTTTTCGTTGCAGGAGAGATTACCACAAATGCTAAGGTGGACTACATATCAGTTGTAAAATCAGTCGGAGAAAAACTTGGTTATGATATTGATCGCGTCCATATTGAGCTACACACGCAATCTGCAGAGATTGCTGCAGGTATTGAATCAGGAGATAAAATGGGTGCTGGGGATCAAGGCATGATGTACGGATATGCCTGTGCCGAAACCAAAAGTATGCTTCCTTATGGATTTGATCTAGCAAATAGAATCATAAAGGCAATTGAACTGGATATAGTATCGAATAACCAATCTCCATTTCACGGAGATGCCAAGTGTCAGGTGACTGTTAACCTTGATGAAGATCCCTCTCCACATAGTATTAAAAAGGTTCTTGTGAGTGTCTGTCAAAAGATGTCATTTACATTTGATACAGTTAAGGCTAAAGTCAAAGACATTTTGACACAATGCGGTGTTGATGCAACTACAACAGACATTATTATCAATCCTGCAGGCATATGGACTATTGGCGGACCCCAAGCAGATTGTGGGTTAACTGGTCGGAAAATCGTTTGTGACCAATATGGCGGTTATTGTCCCGTTGGTGGAGGTGCATTCAGTGGAAAAGATCCATCCAAAGTTGATCGCAGTGGTGCATATATGGCAAGAAAAATTGCTTGTGATCTGGTAAGAACACATAATATTAATTGGGCAGAAGTCCAAATTGCCTATGCCATTGGAATGTCCCAACCAATGAGTGTAAATGTATGTTGCAATATTCCTGAAAAAAATGCCGAACTTGCAGACTTTGTTTTGACCCATTATGATCTTTCTCCAAATGGCATTATTACAACTCTGCACCTACTCAATATAAAGTATGAGCGGCTTGCGGAAGGATGTCATTTTTGGAATAATGCTTTCTAATTAAAGGAGGAAAAACATTGTATTCTTGGATAAAAGGCATTATGTGACTATATGCTATTCTCGCACCATAGCTTTAATTAAAACAGGGCAATAAATAAGGAGGGTGTATATCTTGGCTTACTCATTACCCGTCACATTAAAACCGCCTTTGAAATGCTATCTACCTCAATTGCATTATCTAGGTGCTCTTTTCAGTGACAATATCCTCATATTCAAAAGTGTAAATTAGGCTTTTTACAGGAAACAAAAAGGCTTGCAACAGCATTTCATTACGTATGGATGTTATGCCGGATGGAACTGTTAACACATGCAAACACTTTTCAGAACTTGCCATTAGCGATTTGCACACAGCAGGCATTTATGACACTTGGAACTCACCGACTTATAATCGCTTTAGAATGTTGGTAGATGAAGAATTAATGCCCGTATGTGCTCAATGCAATAATATGTATTTACATAGCGAATAGAGAAAACGGGTGAATTCATTAAAAAATACCGATAATATCAGTTCTAGCCTTCTTGCAAGTCTTCATATCTACTCCTCCATCTTGACAATTTAAAACTTCCTGCTTGTTCATTTCACAGTAAAGTAGTGACGATAAGGGGGACAGATGGAAAGCCACCATGTAATCTCCCCTTTATCTTACTACTTCACATTGCTGGTGGTTTTCGCTTTACAAAAGAAACCGCAGCCGTATCTTAACGATACAGCTGCGGTTTCTTATTGTGTTAACCTTAACCATCATTTATCCTATGTTTTTAATTCCCCCACTTGTAAACGCCTTATAAATCCGCCCGGCAATGTACTGCATTCGGTCGAAATCCTCGCCGGATTCGCCTAGTGTTTTTCCGGAAGCAAAGTTCACGCGAACATATTGGTTTTCGATTGGGTGTTTTGCCAAAAGCTCAATCTCTAAGTAAACGCCTTCGCTGCCGCCCCATTGCGCATAGCAGATCACATCTCTGATGCGCGGCATTTTTTGATCCGGTTCACGGCAAAAGTCATGACTCGGCAAAAAGTATTCATCCGGATAGAGGTTTTCTTCCCGCAGGAAGTTCTCCAAATCCCGAAACACCTCCGATACTTTTCGTTGCCCGACATATTGTACATAACCCGGCTTATCGGGAACCGGTTCCCAAATCTCCGTTTCAATTCTGCTCATATAATCTGTACCTCCCGTTTATAAAAATCGAATCTCAAGTGCAGTGATCTCACCGTCCGTTTTCTGCGCATACACACCATAGCATCCGTCGCCATATCCGGAGGAGCTGTAAAAGCCATCCTCGATGAGCCACGCATCGCCATGACTGATTCTGTTGCAGAACTTACTCCACGCTTCGTCACTGTAATCCGGTTTGTTATGAAAGAATCCGGCCAGACCAGCGTCCACACCAATACTGCCGATTCCCTTCATGCCTTTCTGCGGTGGAATAATTCCGTCAAGGTATATGCCGATGATGCCGACCATTTTGTAGGAGTAAGGCTTTCCGTCAAGCTCGCCCTTGTCGGTGTGATACCATACCATGCAGGTATAGTCGCCCTCCTTGATCTTCACATCATTCATCCGGCACCATACATCTCTGCTATAGCAGGGATCCGTGATGTCCACACTGCCTTGAAAGTTTTTTATGCCAATCTTTTTTCGTCTCATAATAGACCTCCAGATAAAATAGGCGGAGCAGGTTTCTGCTCCGCCACTGTTGTGCTGTCGTTATTCGACCAGCATGTTCTCAAATTCTTCTTTCGTCAGAGTGTTGATCCCCAGTTGCTGCGCCTTTGTGGGTTTGCTGCCGGCTTTCTCTCCAACGATAGCTTCTCCTTTCATCTCCTTTGTAAACGCATGCAGATACAGGTTATAATCTTTGGAACGAGTAATACACCGGACCCAGAACAAACAATGCTCACCCTCAAAGTAAAAACTGTATTCGTCCCGACAGTTACTTCGATTGGCAGCACCCGAATGTGCATTACAAAACTTCTTCATTGCAGCCAAGTTATAAAAAGCATCGTCCGAGATTAACCGCGCATACACACGGTCAATTTCATGCGCCATTTCTGCTGTACAAATGTCATTGTTGCACGGGAACGGCTTATTCCACCAGCGAAACCCGTCATAATCAGCTCGCATATGGCCGATTTTTCTCTTCGGGTAACCGGTTTTTGCATCGAGATCGTCCAATACTTCCTGAAAGAAACACTCGGTTTTCAACTCTGACAGAATACTTTTCTGCCCTTGCGGGCAGGCATACGGTCGATCAGTGCTTGGCATGACACAGCCGACATCAGGATCATGATAGTCACAGTCCAAACAATCATATTGATATTTCTCTTTTGACATAGAATTTCCTCCATTTCATGATGCGATTTTCTGTTGACCCCAACGGATATGAAAATGTCCCTTCTCATCCTGCTCACGGTACATAAGCATAGAGAGAAGATCGTAATCCACTCCAAATCGGTCATAGATTTCATTGAGATCGGCAGCCTGCCCTTTCATGAACAGGTTGATTTTTTCCTTTGCCAGTACCATCTGCATCAAATTCGATTCGATACTGCCGCCGTAGGTGACAAAGTAAATATCCTTCCACGCGGTTGAGGTATACCGAATGAACCGCATATAGAACTGACTCATTTTGGCGTTATTATAATGCAGCTCCGGAATGATAACCTTGTTGACAAACTCAAAGTTGACGCTTGAAGGCAGGCTCTGCTGGGTGCAGAGAAGAATGCCGTTCCCACTTTCTTTGAGCGTCTGCTGCAGGGCTCTGCGCTGTGCAAAGGTATAAGAAGAACCGGTCACGGCAAAAATCTTGCGATCAGGATAAGCTTCTTCTATGGCTTTCTGAAAAGATGCCAGAACCACCTTATGCCGCACGCCTACTACAACGATTTCATCCGAGAACGATCCGATCATATCCACAATCTTGCGGATTTTGACCGGTGTATCGCCGGCGTATTCATTTACAGTATCGGGAGCGGCGCTGATTCGAAGCAGAAGCGTGATCTGCTGCATCAGTTTCATCATAGCATCCTTCCGTGCATTACCGGACGAGGAAAAGTAGTTGTCCCGCATCTTGTAAAACTCTTCCATTGCCATCTGATACACCTCCCGTTCGGGGAGGGAAAACGACACCGGTACTTGGTGAATGCGGCGAATATCCTTGCCGACAATTTCCTCAAAAGTACGGGTGATAACCGTCTTTCCAAGGATTTCATCCAGCACTTCCGCATTGTAAATATCCTGTGTTCGCTGTCCGACGCCAAATACCGTGATCTTTTCCGGCAAGTGCGATGCGGTAAACAAGGAGTACCCTTTCTTGTATGCGGGGATCGGCTCTCCATAGTACGGATTACTTTTTGGACTTAAATCGTCTTCACCTCGCTCATAGTGATAGATCGTAGAACACCAGGACAGCATATTGACCGAATTGTTATATAACAGTTCGAGCTGCGGTGCAAACTCCGATATGTTGTTTCGTGTGCTGGTTCCGGTCGTCAGCAGTTTTGCTCTGCATTTCCGAAAGCAGTCCAGAACTGCCTTTGCACGAACGCTGCCCGGATTGGTCATCTCGTCGCTTTCGTCAAACACCAGTTGTATCTTCTGATTGTGCATCCGAATCCACCGTTTGACTTGCTTTCGATACTTGGACAGCGCATTGAGGGTAATCAGAACAAAATCGCCGCGTTTGATCTTCAAGAGATCCTTTAGCCGTTCCACAAAGACATAGGATAATCCATAGTTTTTCAGGACGACATCCCAGTTGTTCCGAATGGAGATCGCGGTTGACACTACCCATGTATGGTGAATGTTTCCCTGTTCCATACGGTATTTTCCCGCAGCGATTCCGGCAAGCGTTTTTCCACTGCCTTGTTCCCACTGGAGCAATCCATACCGTTTTTGAAGCATAAGGTTCATGTCATGCTTCTGGATATCATTCAGACGGATCTCCTCCTTGTTTTCCGAATCCCACAGACAGAAATCAGACAGCCACTTTGCGATTGTGGGATCTTCCGGCATATCGGAAAATCTCCGGTTTTGGCGAACATACTCCCGCTGTTTTTTGCGGATCAGCCGCTCTTAGCCCGGAAAATTTCCAACACCGTCTGATGACACAACCTCATAAATCGGCACTGGTCTTTTCATATCATCGGACATGGTAAGCCGTACTTTATGGCTATACCCCTTATACACAAAATCGTAATTCCGCTTCACAAGGGTAATCCTGTCCTGTGACGGTTTCATATTCTGCCGAGAAAGCGCCTTTCTCAGATAGGCAAGCACCTTTTTCTCAGTGATACGTTTCTTCTCCCATTCTTCGTACTTCATGCCGTCCGGCTGTTTCTGCGTACAGTAGCGGTACAGATACTCATAGCATTTCGTATAACTGTCCCTTGTCTTTGGGTGGCACTTGATTTGGTAGAGCATTTTTTGCACCTGATACTGAAACTCCTCCGACATCTCCTTTTCCTTCGCCAGTTCTTGTACGACATTGTACCGATTCTGTAAGATCAGACCCTTTGCCTCGGATAAAAGATGCTCAGCGATCCATGAGGATGCCTGTTCGCAGTCAAACCCCGGAGAAAGAGTATCATCCAATTCCGTACGATAAGAGCGCACCCGCTCCGTGCCATTGTGTTTTTGCCAGAATTGCAGTTTGGTCGGAAAGCGGGCTACGCCGATAGAGGCGAAAGCGTCTTCGGGCAACGCCACTTGACCAAGAAAACGAAAACGGGTTTCCATTTCCTCAATCTGAGCGCCGTTTGAAAACTCATCGGCAAGAAAGGACATGGGCGTTATAACCGCTAAAATACCATACGGCTTCAACAGCTCTGCCGCCTTCACACAATAATAAAGCTGCGAAAGCATATTCTCACCTTTGCCGATCCACCAATTCAGATTGTATGGAGGATTCCCGACCACATAATCAAACCTGACAGTAGAAGCATAAGCACGAATATCGCCGTTTTCCAGATTGGCTTTCGGATAGAGATGTCGCGCAACCTTGTACGCCTTTGTGTCAATCTCACAGCCGTACAAGTTACTTTCTGTCGGCAAGAAATTGAAAAAGCCGCCGGCGCCACAAGTCAGATCGGCAATCAGTGCGTCTTCCGCAGGATCCAGACTTTCCGCAACCAGCCGGCAAAGAGAAGGCGGCGTGAAGAATTGCCCGTTTTCGATCTCCTTTTTTGCCTCGCTGTATTCCGCGTAATTGTCATAATCCTGCCGATTCAGACCATGCAGACCGCCATCACCGGTGTAGAGATTATAAATATCCGCGCCGCTGATCTCACATTCCGCAGTTTTACCGTTGCCAATGAGATACAGGAGCTTATCGTTAAACTCCTGCCGCCGATCCTGCGGTACGGTTTCTCCGTAAAACGGATACTTCACACACCCACCCCCATCAATAAACACGACCGAGGTACTCAAAAACAAACTGTTCGGCATAGTCCTGGGATTTAAATTTAATATCCACCCGTCCGTTCTTAAACATCTTCAACTGCTCTACCTTTTTACAGTCATAAAAGATTTGAGGATTCTCTCGGTTATCATATCCGAGGATCTCAGAAATCGTTTTTGGGTACTGTCCGGATACGCCGAGTTCAAAGTGTGCGATACCACGCAGGATATCTTTTGTTTTGCTTTGTAATTCCCATCTTGGGGGATTATACCAATCATTACGACTACAGGCATAGGAAGTCAGTCGCAGAGTGTCGTTTCGTACTATGAACTCTGCTTCTTTTGTGTAGCTGTTCCAAGCGGCGGCATGGCATTTTGCCTTAATTTCATCCAGTGCGCGTTCCGCAAAGGTGCGATCGCCGAGCTGAATAAAGATCTGCTCCAGCACATCCTCATACCGAAGCAGAAGCGATTGGAGCTTAGCATGGTATTCTTCTTTCTCCGCTGCGGTACTTTCATAACGGTCCGGTTCATTCGGCAGCAGAAATTTCTGAATCTGTCGGTAATCTATTTCCACATGATAGGTGGAATTAAAATAACAAACCAGCCATTCAATAAAGACGGCGGGCAATCTTTCAAGTGCATTAAGGAAATCTTTGGCGTCAACACCATGAATATAGGTATAGCTGTAACTGCCATTCCTCTCAGATGAAACACCAGTAAGACTTTCTATTTGCTGTTTCCGGATGTTCTCCCATTTCTCATTGAGGCTTTGCAGCCCTTCTTTTGCCTGATGGTATGCTCGTTGATGCGCTTCACAAAATTGCCGATCCGCATCTGTAATGCGACTGTCGGGCGTGATCTGCACAGCAGATAATTTCTCAAATATGCTTGAACTCATAAATCGTTCTCCTTTCTCAAAAGTAAAATAGCGCAGTCGGCATATGCCGACTGCGCCCTATTCTTCTTTAGGCAGATCGTGCCATCTGTCCTGATACCGTACATACACAGGATATTGGTAACATAGATACCTGATAAATGGAATGCAAGGTTTCAAACAGAGAAATTTCTTCGGTGTTTTCCATTATTTCCAATACCCGTGATGTTTGTATAAGCTTACCGCCGCTTGCAATCACAGCAGGCTGCCCCTTTTGCAACGGAAAAAACAGTTCGCCGCTGATTGTAATATATCTTTTGTTTGTCATTCGTAATTCCCCTTTCACTTATGATTAAAAAAGGATTTGCAAAACAGCCGCATAAGCAGTTTCGATCAGTTTCCTGACCTCATAATTGCGCATACGCATGATCTTTGCAATCTCATTGAGGTTGTAGCCCTTTGCTTTCAATACAACCGCCTGCGCCTGCTTGTCCGGTAAAGCCGCCGCGATCTCATGGAGAAGGCGCTGTGTTTCCAGATATATGGCTATTTCACTCTGCCAGCTTCGACTGCCTCGCCAAAGAGAATACTTTGCAGAAGAAATACTATCACAAAGCTCGGCATCTGCTTTCTGTATGCGGCGCAACCGCTTTTGATAATTGGACGATTCGCTCCGCATATTTTTCCAGGCAATGGTTGAAAACGAATAGCAAAGGAGATCCGGTCTTTCATAATACTTGTTTACGGCGCGCAAAAAGCCTATCGCCGCTGCGCCATAGAATTCATCCACCGGCAAACCCGCATCATGTAAGAAAGCAAATATCATACCGTGATTTTCTGCCGCAAATTTTTTCTGCTCATCCGTCAAAGCTTTTATCATTCACACCACTTCCTAAAAAGTGGACGCTGCTTACATAAGCAAGCAGCGTTCCTTTTAGAATGTCTTTATGCCGGCAGAGCCTCGCGTGACCCATCGATCGTTTGCCGCCCTGTCACGGTGAAGTGCTGACCGCTATCAACCGAGTCATATCGACCTTCCGTTTCATAAAGGTCATCCGGCTCTTTGCGGTTTTCCGCACCGATTGCACGCTGCTGAAGCATCAGATGAATCTGCTCACGAAAACCGATCGCATACTGTTTTACCTGCGCCAGTTCTTCGCCGGAAAAGTCGTAGAGTTTCTTAAAGGTCGCAACACTATAAGTATTGGCACCATTATCCACCCGCTTCAAACCGATCTGTACCACGCTGCTCCATGTAGGGCGGCGGCGGGATACAAATGCGAGATTCATGAAGTCGGAAAACGGCTTCAGGCTGGTAGGAGGCAATGCCAGAAGGATCGGCATATATTCTCCACTGCGAAGAATATACAGATGCCGCATGTTCTTGCAGGCTTTTCCTTTACCGGGATTGCCGTTCTTATCTGTGCTGGTTCCGTACTGATTCATCGGGCAAATAGCACACGCGCCGCCCGGATTACCAAATCCGGTCTTCCCATCGACCGAGGTACACAAAGGTGTAACCTCATCATCATACTCTGCACCATCCGGCCAATAGGCGCCGGTCTGGTGATTAAATACGATGACCCCCTCGATCGTCTTAGAATAATCGGGATTTTCAGGATCGTCACCCGGTATTTCGAACTGCAAACTGCCGCCGCCGGGAATTTTGATTCGCTGAAAGCTCATCTGCAGACCATCATAGTCCTCCGACAGATCTTCACTTGAAAAATCGCTTTCCACCATGGCGGGAAGAATAAACTTCCTCTGTTCCATCAATGTGGTTTCATTTGTGTTCATCATCATTTTTTCCTCCATTTCATTTACTTTGACAACATCATGCTGCCATCTGATTGATTCTGTTCCACTGTCTGATCGGCATTGTCATAATGGTATATCCCACAGCTTCAAGATCGGTTGCCCGGTCATAGCTGTCGACATCCTGACTATACCGTGTAACGGCATTGGATAATCCGTACAGGCTCAAGTCATTGCCTTCGATCAGATACTGCAATACGCCGTCCCGTTCCGACTCAGTAAGTCCAAAGTCTCGGCTTGTCAAGCGAACGATCTCCGGTACATGTGCGGTATTCATATGTGCCTCAGATGCCTCTCGCATCATATCGACCACCTGACTGAACTTTGCTTCTTCAACAGCTGCCCGCACCGTATCCTGCACTTTGAGCAGGAATGCGTGATCGTCTGCCTCGAGCGTCTCCGCAGAATAGAGCTGGAAGTTCTCCTCTGCGGAATTTACCCTTCCAATATGGTTGCGTTTGGTTGCAGCGTCATTGACTACCATGCCGTTACTGCACACCAGGCGGTAAATCAAGGGTTGAATGCTCACAGAGCCGAGTCCGACCTCGCTGTTGCTGATAATAGTACCAGCTTGCACAATATCGCCGGGAACGACCTCCTGCTGCAGACGAGGATTTACCACCTTGATATACATACGATTTTCGGTGATATGGCAGCTCTCCACCCGCGCATCTTTCATCTCTCCGATAATCGGCAAAACCGCCGTTGCAATTTGATAATTGTCGATCCTGCGATAGCGGTTGCTGAGAAATGCACGCGCTCTTCCGTCCATCACGCGCAGCATACGCTGTTTGGACGACCGCTCAAACCAGCTATTGACATTGATGCTCAGTAACTCCGGATTTTCATCCTGCATTTTGGCATAGTACTTAGCCGGTATGGAAAGCTGCACGCCGATTTGACGATGCGCATTCGGACCAATATCAAGCGGTTCGATCCGATCTGCTTCATCTGTACCCAGTACCCGCAGAATCACATCATTGCCGCTGGGCTCCATACGCAGCCGACCGGTATCTACAATGTAGTCCTCTTTGGCATCCTTTTGGCGAAGTATTTCTGCTGCCAGCTCTTCAATAGTTAAACCAGCTTTCATATACGCTTATCCTCCCCATTACCAATTCACGACAAGGCCTTTATCGTTTATGTTCGCTGCCATACCTTCTCGCTCAAACACTTTACTCAGCCGCGACCAATACATCCGATCCGGCATACTGTCGAATACCGGACGGGTTATTTCCTGATCCGCCTGCTGAATAGATACATCTCCATTCTCCAAGATAGTAAGACTGTGATGCCCGCGCGAGTTCAGATCGGTAATCAAATTGCGCAGCACTTCTCTGGCTTTGGTTTCATACCAGACCTGCGGATCAATAGGATTGGGCTTTTTCGTTCTTTTCTCGGTTTCTTCTGCGGTCTGAACCGGCAGCTCCAGCGGCACAACTTTCAGCAGAGAACAGTTGATCTCGGCATTCTGCTGGAAGGATACTTCCGCAAAATTAAAATCCGGTACACCGTGCAGCCGTATTCGACCGGTACCGCCTCTGGCGATGATGCGTTCCGGGTATTCTTCACACCACTCCCATGTAGCTTCCGGATAAGATGACTGCAAATACGCAGAAATACGGAAGTTCACATGACGCAATAATACAAGACCGACCGGATCGGAACCGCCTATAGGCTTTTTTGTTTTCTTCTTGGACACAGCCTTGTATTTGCGGTGTATTCTGCGAGCTTCATAACGGTGCATTTGCATCCTCAGATAAGGCAATCCATAGCGATACACTGCCCGTATAGTCCAAAGGACGAACACACCGATCAACAGCACGATTTGCAAGCCGCCGCGAATAAATGCCATGATCGCCAATACCGCTACGATCAGCAAAGTCACATCTGACCATAACCCTTGTTTTATTCTCATTTCGTTCATTCCTCTCTTTCTGATAATAAAAAAAGAGGAACCGTATCGTGTTGTCCTTTGAAACACACCATACGGTTCCTCAATTGCGCCGGATACTACTCCGGCAGAGAATCTCTGTCCCCATCTATAACCACGACTGCTTCTGTCGTGGCTTTATCATGGGAATGTTCAGACAAGACTTGATTTGCTCTTGTCCGGATTGGAACAAAACCCCAGTTATCAAGCATGATCTTCATTCGCTTATCGGTGGTGACGCCATCTCTCTTTGTATATACTTCCAATTCAAGTGAACCGGATATCCAAAGAAGGCAGCCCTTTTTTACATAAGCTTTTGCAATGCGCTGTGCATGACCATCCATTGCACATACCTGATAGTATTGCGTCCTCATACGATCTCTGCTTCCAATATTCTCGGCGATATCAAATCTCATATAAGGATGCTTGTTTACACTGGTTTTAAGCTCCGGATCGGCCGTTACACGACCAATTACATAAACCTGTGCCATATCTTCCCCTTTCTGCCTAACGGCTAAAATATCTATATAAAAAAGCGCCGGCACACGGTCAATTCACCCGAAGGCAAAACCGTACTGTCGGCACTTTGAATACAAACATAACAAACATGTGCAATGCGGCACTTTACCGCAATACAAACCACAAGGTCTGCAAATCCAATCGGATTAAGCACAAAAATCAATTACAATGATAGTATATCACTATATATTGTGTTTGTCAATAGTTTATATCCCATATATAGATATTTTGAATTGATAAATACTACTGTGCTTCTGTCCAAGCCTTACATTGCAAAAGTTTTTCCTCCAAAACGAGCAGTTTGTCCTGCGCTTCACTTAAACTGATTTGATCCTTTGCAATCAAAACATACTGATTCTGCATGATTTCATACGCTCTTTGAATATTGCTGCTCTTACACGCACTATCAAAAAAGGTGAACTCTTTTGGGAGGACACCGGGAATTCCGTCCCGACGCTCTCTTTCCTCTCGCAACCGTATTGACAGTAGTTTAGCCATTTGCTGTTCATCATTGAGCAATGCAACAATGCGGGGATGCTCAAATATGACAGCCAAATCATAAATGTGCTTGGATGCCTCAAATGCTCTATGATCCTGATCCGCTTTTCTTGTATAAGCTTCAGCAGCAAACAGTTTATCAACAAAGATCCGCTCGATCGTCATAGTTAAAACGGAAAAAGGAAAAACGCCATATCTTTCAGTCAAGATCTGCTGTTGTATTGGCGTTGCCTTCTCATATAGAATCGGTGCTACTGTCATTGGCTCGTAGGGTTCACTGATTGTAAAAGAAGTCGCTTCAATCTTAACCTTACCAAAACGCTGCAAAACATCATGGGTGTCATATTCTAAGAGTGGGTTATATTGATAAACAGCAATAACTTCTGACTTATTAGAGCGTCCCTCTTGGCTGCGTGGCAGACAAGTATATTTCTTAGTAGCATGATTCAGTCTTTTGTCTCCTTGCGTTCTGCTGCAATCGCTGGTATCGACTGATAAATCAATATCCTCAGAAAATCGCTTGACGCTGTGTAACGCCTTATAGAGTGCTGTGCCGCCCTTGAAATATGCCGGCAGACCTTCCGATTGAAACTGTGCCAATTCCCTTAAAACCAAGGTGACATAATAATCCTTTTCAATGACATCACGACGATAACCCGTATCCTCGGATACCTGCTCGATCAAAACACGAAAAGCATCTTTTTCATTCTGTAAAGTCATAACTTTTTCTCCTCTTTACCCGCCAGATGCGCCAACTGTATGATCGTATGTTCGCTGTAAAAGCGATCCGCAATATGCAATAGCTTTCCGTAGTCCAGGTGTTTCATCTGCATAAAATGATGGAGTATTTCATAAGGGTCATTTGCATCCACCGGCTGCGCATCGTAAATGGTGAGCATATCAAGAAACTGCAGGCAATCGCAGTTGTTCCGATCGATCGCAGTACGCGGCACCTTTACAATAATATTCAGATCGGTATCCCGAATGGTTCTGGTCTTCGCCCGATTGGATACAAAAACCCGCTCTCTCGGCGCCAAAGAGGTCAAACCGAGCTTATGCATCATCAACGCACCGGACTCATAACCGTTATGCCCATTGAGATACTTCATGGCAATCAGCTTTTCTTTGTCAATACCCGTTTCACCGAAGGGCGTCTGCTTGGCAAGATAATAAATCCCTTTTCCAAAACAGCGGAAATTCGGGATCAAATCGGTTTGCATGATTCGCTTTACCGCATTCGAAGCAGCCAACCGCGCCTTTTGCTCATCCGTTTGGTATTCTGCCGCAATGCGACGCCCAAGCTCGCGAATCAAGATCGGTTCACCTTCATGAAAACCGTCGATTATGTTTCGAACATACTGTACATAGGATAATTGTTTCACGATTTTCACCCCCGTTTGATATATTTTATGTATATATTATTTATTTATGTAGTATTTATTATATCAATTTGCGAATGAAAAGTCAAATCTTTTCCTACGAAAAATTCTCTTTGCTCGATTTTTTCAATTATGGTACTTCTTCATAGCCGAGAAACAGGTTTAAAGCCAACAATGTGTCCAGATGATCGCTGCCGGTGATTTGCCGATCGCCTCTTTTGAAAAAGAACCGATATCGGCAGCCGATTTGAAGTTTCAATCTTTTCCCAAGATATAAAGTGGATTCATTGCCCTCATCGTCTATGATCTGTATTTGGCGATAGCGCCGTAACGGTTTTGGTTTGATGCCAATACAGATACCTTCTACTGTATCATAGTCCTCGGTTGCAATGATGCGGAAAGCGGTCCATGCTTTGAAGACACCCAAAGCACAGACCGCCGCACTCAGTATGAGCATGACTTGATCCCCATAATACAAGAAACCTACCGTCCCGATCAGCAGACATACCACACAAAGCAAAACGGAAAGAAGCATCCTTCGTTTAAACCAAACGGGTGCCTTGCCGCCGTCTTCCAATCTCTCACACCCTTTCAAAGATAATTTGCCGGCGGAGATACAAATTGGCTATGGAAGCCAGCACGGGACGACATTCCGGCAGGTATCGTGTTTCCTCGGAAATGTTGTCACTGGTCGTGTATGTATCAAAATAAAGCGCATCCATCAAAGTGTCCTCAGATGAAAAGTCAAAAACCTTTTGCTGAAAGCACTTAATAATCTCTGCGGTAGACAGGACCGCTTGGTTCACAATCCGCATAACCTTTTTCTCGCTGTCATTCCGTTTGTCCTTCCCAAAAATCCGTCTGGTAACAGAATACGATATACCTTGGAAAAAGGTAAAGCGCACGAATGATATCAGCCGCAGAAGCGGATTTTCGGAGATTGGAATGATATATAGCTCCGATAAAAGTTCATATAATGCGTCCGCACCGGTTTCTCCGATTCCTTCGGCAATCAGTCCCCGTTGCAGCAAGCGACGCATACATTCTTCCATGCTGCGTCGAAAGATCAGCTTTTCTTCTGCCAATGCTTTTTCATAGCTGCAGCGAAGCTCATCCTTGGACAAAATACGCCAATTCATTACAGACCATAATAACATTTCCTGCACATCTAACTGGTATTCTTTACAGCCCAACATGACAGACGGCGTCTTGCTGCCATACTGTCTATTGATTTTCAAACGACCTACCGCCGTGTAAAATTGATTCATAAGTACTCTCCTTTTTTCATTACGATGCCTTTCGATCTCCAAGCCGCTCCATCCAAGTCAAAAATCGCTTGTTCTTTCGCAGCTTCTGTGCAGCTCGAGAGATCCACGCACCTACTAGATTCGGCGTCACTCCATACATTTTGGCTATCTCAGTACCGGAGTAGTCCCGAAGCTTCCACTCCAATGCTTCAATCCCCAACCGCACCGTACCGGCATACTGCTGTTTGATCTGATTGAGAAAACGAAGCATATCCCGGTCGGTTACCAGCTTGTCCGCTTCGTTCTCTGTCGGGCTTTGCTCACAATCATACAGCGTATATAAATACTGCTTTTTGCGTTTGGAGCCGACCACTCTGCAATAAGTTTTAAGACCGTTGATAACTACCTTATTGGCATAAGTAATAAAAGTGGCGCCGCGATTTTCCTGATAAGTAACAGCCGCCTTACACAGCCATAAGCATCCCTCCTGAAACAGATCATCAAATTCCAATTCCGGTAACGACACAAATCGCCCGGCAATGCTCCGCACCAACTCCTGATTTTGTTCTACCAACTGCCGCTGCGAGTCTGTTAATGGTAAAACTCGTTTCATCTCCTTCCCTTCTTTCTCACATAATGTAATGGACGGCTATGCCGCCGACTTCATATTTTCATATGCTTGATCGCAAAGTTCAATCAGCCGGTCGCACATGTATTCGCTGAACATGGCAATATGAGCCTGTTGTTCATTAAGACCCAGCTTGCCCTGCATCCATTTATAGGCTTGCCACTTTTTCATTCGCCCGCTTTTCCACAGCCAGTCAAATGCCTTATGCGCTTGAATCCGCTTATTCCGCAGCTCGCCATTTGCCAATGTACCCATTGGAAGCCTGCTTCGCAGATGAGCTGCCACATAAGCATCACAATGCGGATAGCGATCACAGACATATACAAGACCCTCTTTTTTAGTTTCACTGCCATATATGTAACTGGACCGATGCAAAGTCGCCTTCGCACCGCAATACGGGCAATATACCGTCTTTTTCTTCATAATCTCACCTCCTCGTTTGGGATCAGATAATATGCTATCCCTGCATATTGGAACCCCACATATTTTTCAGCACTTGTTGCACGCTGCATTTCTGTTTTGTTTCTGTATGCCAAAGCAACCACAAGTGATAGAAACTCTCAAAGTCCTCCCTGCAAATGATCCCAATACATTCCTTTTTATCCACAACCTCACCGGTCAGTTTCTCAAAAAGCCAAACGGGGATCAAAAGAGGATTTCCGTCCCGATCAGCCACAAGAAGATGTCCGGTATTGCAAGAAACAGACTCTTGACAGGAAAGACAGTCAATATAGAATGTATTCCTCCAATCACCGCCGGCTGCATACAGAAAAGAATAAAAGACATGATAGACATGATCCATTTGGTTTTTCCGTCCTTTTCAACATACCCCGATGGGAGCCATTCGAAAAACCCACCTATATTATTATACTACTTTGGTACGAAAGGCTCCTTTTGGGGTACTTTGGTCGTGCAGTTATGCGGCAGTATACCGCTTCCGATTGACAGTCAAAAGAATAACTGCCAGCGAACTGCCTGCTAGCAGAAGCAGTCGCAGCGGATAGCGAACACCGGTTTTGGGACTAACCGGCAAAACAGGCTTTAGGGTCACTGTCTGTTCCTCGTCCGCAATATCCGCGTGAACGGCGATCTCCACACCGTCACGGTAGAGCGTTTCAAACACAACAAGTTCGGTTTCGGCGATAATGCCAGCTGCGTCAAAGGCAAAGTACACGATCACTTCGCCATCGGCGGTTTCGGGAGTAAAGGTTGCTTCGGCGTGCAGCTCCCTGCCGTTTACAAGGAACGGTTCACCGGTCGCTTTGTTCATCAGAACACCCTTTATCGTATACTCCTTTCCGGGAGTGAGATGCTGATAGGAAACGGTGTCCTCAATGGTGATCTCGCCCTTTGCCTCGACCTCTTTTTCGCCGTTGGCAGTCGCCTGTGTGCCGATTTCAGGCACATGGACCTTCACGGTCTGCCCTTCATCTTCAATGTCCGCATGAGCAGCCAGTTCCAGACCGTCTTTACACAGGCTTTCAAATACCACAATATCCGTGTCCTCTTTGATATACTTGGAATCGAAAGAGAAGGATACCGTTATCTCACCGGCAGGCGCTTCCGGCACGAAGGTGATTTCCGAACGGATTTCCTCGCCGTTCAGCAGGAGCGGCTCGCCGGTGGTTTTGTCCATCAGAACGCCCTTGAGCAGATACTCCTTGCCGGGGATCAGGTTCTCATAGGAAACAACATCTTCAAGGGTGAATACCTCGGTGGCGCATATTTCCTTTTCGCCGTCTACCGAGGCAGTCGTGCCGATCTCCGGTACCAGTACGGTCACAGTTTGATCTTTATCTTCGATGTCGGCGTGAACGGTCAATGCCAGACCGTCTTTGTATAGGCTCTCAAACACCACAAGGTCGGTATTCTGCGTGATACCTGTGCCGTCAAAGACAAAGGTGACGGTCACAAAGCCGGAGAAATCTTCGGGAATGAAAGTGACTTCGGACACAATCTGCTCGCCGTTCACAAGGAAGGGTTCGCCGGTGGCTTTATCCATGAGAATACCTTTCACGGTATATTCCTTGCCGGGGATCAGGTGCTTGTACTCCACCTCATCCTCGATGGTGATCTGCTCGTTGGGGTGGGTTTGCTTTTCTTCCTCTGTCGTTGCCGTTGTGCCGATTTCGGGGATTTTGTCATTGACCACCGTGATCTCGATCACCTCCGCCTCGGTCGTCACATGGACATGATGCGGCTCGGTGTTCGGGAGATAGCCCTCGGCAGGGTGCAGTTCCACAATCACATAACTGCCATACGGCAGATCCTCGAATTTGAAAACGCCGTCCTCGCCGGTAACGGCAGTCAGGATTGCATTGTCCTCGGTGTATTCGGTGGTGTCAGAGGCAAACAGTCCGAAAACTGCGCCTGCGATATTTTCTTTGGTTTCCCGGTCGGTCTTGTGACCGAGAATATTCCCTCGGAGAATTTCGTTTTCAATGGATTCGCCGTCATTCACGGTGACATGAATGACAGCCACTTCCTGCCCGGCATATTTGAATGCAACGGGGTACTGCGTATCGGAGAGGATATAATGGCTGTCCGTAGCGATTTCCTTCACATACAACTTCGTACTCACGGGAAGATCGGTTGTAAAGACGGCATAACCGTTTTCGTCACAGGTCACGGTTTCAATGAGCCCATCCTTCGAAATCCTCGTACCGTCTGCCGCCACAATGTCCTCGGCGGCGAACAGTCCAAACTGCACCGACAAAATCTCGTCGTTATTTCCGATACCAAAGCGGTCGTCTTTCTCCATCACTTTGGAGAGGTCGATTTCGACTTTCTGGCGCTTGTTATAAAATTCGGTTGCTGTTTCGGTGATCGTGGTTTCCTGTCCGGCATAGGTCAGTTCCACGGCGCGGATTTCCTCGTTCAATACCATGCCGTAAGGAGCGGTGATTTCACGAATCTCGTACTTTCCGAGATAAAGCGCCTTGCTGACAGCTTTGCCGTGCTCACCGGTGGTGACGGTATCCACGACCGTGCCTTTGGCGTAACGAAGTGTGCCGTCCGGCGTGATAATATCTTCGGCAGCGGTGATCTCATAAACGGCGCCGGGAAGCCCTGTTTCCTCATAGCGCGGCTGATAGATACCGCCGTTCTCGGTGACTGAGGAGAACACCTCACCGGTCTTGGTGACAATGATATTCCCTTTCTGCGGCATATCCGCTTTGGTCACCTCCACCACGGTCACGGTGTCTTCCTCTGCGGAATTTTCTTCTGTCACATCAAAATACACCGGGTCGGTGTTTAGCACATACCCATACGGCGCCTGCACCTCTACGATAGAATAGCCCTCGCCATAGGGCAGCTTTTCGGGAGTGAGCAAATATCCCTCGGCATTGGTGTAAAAGGTATCAATGGTCGTAAACTGCGGGTAGGTGTAGCTCATGGAAACAAGATTTCCGTCGGGATCATAGATCTGAAATCCTGCTCCCGCATAGGGAATGGTTTTGCCGGTTTCCGCATCGGTTTTTACGATCTTGATATAACTTTCAAAGTTGTGATTGTTGATAAGATAGCGGTAGGTCTGACCGTCCTTTGCAATATACACATCGAAGTCGGGCAGCAGGTCGCGGCCGTCCCAGCCACTCACCTGATGGACGGTATAAACGCCGTAGGGCAGTTCCTTGGTTTCGGCAAAGCCGTTTTCATCACAAATAAGGCGATCCCGTTCGGTTGCCTTAGCCGCCGCATAGCTGCCGACGCTCTTGAGATACACCTCAAAAACCGCGCCGACCTCCGGCGTTTCGATTTGCGTACTGCCATCGTCGGTGTGTTTGATAATGGCGATCTTGCCCTTGATGATATCCTCCGGCGAACCGATAGCGGGAGCGGCGTTGTATTCTACCGTATAATTCTTTGCTTCCGCTCCGATATGGTAAGTGGTTTCATCCAAAAGATAACCTTCCGACGGCGTGATTTCACGCAAACTCCAATCATCGCCGCAAAGGTAATATTTCGTGGTGAATTTGCCGTCTGCATCGGTCGTATACCGGTCGATCAGTTTATCACCCTGATACACGCCGTACACGGCGCCCGCAAGCGTTGCATCGCCCTGCGGCACACCCGTTTCGCTGTCGCGCTTGGCAACAGTCAGGTTCCACTTTTTTAAGGGGTTATCAAAGGACTTCTCCGTAACCTTATTCCATTCAACAGCCGCCGTCTGCTTTTTGGGTACGACATATCGGTCAGGCGTTTCAACTTCCTCCAGCGTATAGCCCGTGCCAATGAGGATGTCCTTGAAATATGCCTTACCGTCCGAACCGACAATGGCGTACTCATCCACCGGCAAACCGGAGAGAGATGTGCCGAACAAATGGAACTTCATACCTTCCTCCAGCCCGTCCTCAGCGGTCTTGGTAACAGTCAGATTGCCGCGTTTCAAATCGTTATCGAAGAATTTGTTTGTGACCTTTTTCCACTCAATATCGGCTTCCTGCTCATCAGGAACGATATATCTGTCAGGTGTTTCAACTTCTTCGAGAGTGTATCCTGTGCCAATCAAAACGCCTTGAAACTTTGCCTTACCGTCCGAACCGACGATGGCATACTCGTCCACCGGCAGACCGGAGAGAGATGTGCCATACAAATGGAACTTCATACCTTCCTCCAGCCCGTCCTCGGCGGTCTTAGTGACGGCCAGATCACCGCGCTTCAGCTTGTTGTTAAAAGTGACGGTCGCCGTCTGTCCGGCAACGACCGTGACCTGCCGCGTTTCTTGTGGTTCATATTTATCTTCCGCAAGTTCTGTCACGGTATATACGCCGGGAATGAGGTTATCGATTTGAAGCACGCCCGACGCATTGGTGGTCACCATCTGATCGAGCCCATTTCCCTCCACACGGAATTTGACGCCCTCCACCTTGCCGTCCTCGGAAGTCTTTACGATCTTGGCGCTGCCGAACTGTTCGCTTTTCAGTTTGAGATAGGCATAGATCGGGTCGGCCACATCTGCGCCATAGGTTACGACATCCTGAATATTGTTCGCGTCGGAAGCATACCCCGTTTGCCCGTCTGTCCACGTCAGCAGACCTTTCCGCGCTGCTCCTTTATTGGCGGACAGTGTGATCTCGCCGGTGAGCGGCGTATCCGAGCGGAGGATCAACTGGTTTCCGCTTACCGAGCAACTGATACCCGATGCGCTGAAACTATAATTGCCGAGCACACCGTTGGTGTCGGTCAGCGTTGCCGTATAACCGCTGCCGTCCTGCTGCAGCTCCACCGTTTCTGCCAGCTGGGGATCCTCCGCCATAAAGCTTGGCAGCATACTATGATTTTTCACCTGTGATTCGATATAGGCATATGCACTCATAATCTGCCCATACAGAGGATGAGAAGGGGATACCAGAGATATGACCGGACTGCAGGGCTGTCCTCTCACATCGCGGTACAGGGAGGCGTTTACCTTGGTGAAGTCCGGCATTCGTTCTCCCACCACTGTTTCCCAAATGAGAAGCTGGGTGGCGATATACTGCGCGATACTGGTGGCGCCGATCTGATCGGTGGATACCCATAAGATCGGCTCCGCTGTCTCGTTCTCGTACCCGTAGTAGAGGATACGACCAAGCAATGTCCGCATCTGTCTGGAGGATAACTGCGGGCTGGTCAGAAAGCCGTTCTCCCACAGATTTTCATCCCACTGGTTTATAGTGCTCTGATCAAAATTTGCCGATAGTCTGACGCCCGGTTCGATACAATATGCCACCTTACCGGTGTAATCCCCTTGGGTAATCACGAGATTGTCCGATGACCGACCGTGGAACCAGCCTGCTGCAAGGTATAAATCCGCAGGGCAGCCCCAGCCTGTCCTGTTTTGCTCTGCCGCACGGGGCAGATTGGTGACATACAGATTGACCGTCATTGCCTGTGCGGTGGTGGCTGTCCCGACCAACATGGTAATCAGCAGGGAAAGCGTCACCAAAAACGCTATGATCCGTTTTTTCATATTACTTGATACCTCTTTTCGCAAATGCAAAACGGCGCACCTTTCGGCACGCCGTTTCATACTTTTTTATTTTCTTAAATACCGTATAATTCGTACTTTCCGTCCGGGCGTTTCACTGCCCACACATGGAAAGTAGTGTGTTTATCTATCTGCTTTGTGTAATCCAAGCCCTCTCGGATCTCACGCTCCACCGCCTCGCGGTTGCTTCCGTTGATCACGGTAGGCGCGTTCCAGGAGTCACTCTCTCCGGGCAGGTAGGTAAGTCCGATGCTCTGTCCGTATGCAATGGCATAGTTGATGTAGTAATCTATGTCAATGACCGGCATAGACGGAACAGACGATTCCGGTTGCGATTCGGCTTGTGACGGTGCGTCGGCAGGTGAGCTGCTTTCCGGCGGCGTTGTCGGCTGTGATACGGGCGGTGCAGACGACGCTTCCGGCATAGATGCAGCCGCAGAGGAAACGGCAGACGGCGGCATAGCCGAGGCAGCCGTTTCCCCTTTTACCTGCGCGGGAACGGTCGGTCGTGCAGAAGTGTCCGCCGACACTGTGCTTTGCGCCGCATTCGTCTGTACCGCTGCCGTTCCGGGTCCCTCGCCTGTTTTCATTCTTTCCGCATCGCTGCTCCGGTTGCCGTCAGTTTCAGAAAATATGATATTTTCATCTGTCATACTCTCTGATGGTCCAAGAGAGATCGTTTCATTTTCATCGGACTTTGCATCCGAAGTTACAGCCACACTTTCCGCAGCACGGGCGGTTTGATCCTCAACAGAGAAAACCACCTCTTTCTTTCTACTGCAGCCGGTCAACAACAGCAGAGAAATCACAATTAAGACAAGACTTATTTTACGCATAATATAAAACCTCCTTTATTTTCTCGTCTTATCTTTCTTTACGATTTTTACTCCCGGTTTTCAACAGCTACAGGTTTTGCTTGATAATGCGGGTGATAATACCCAGTGCAACTCCCCTTTCCTCATCAATATGCGTCACAGCAAAGCTGACATCGTCCTTCTTTCCCGGCATGCGGCGGTCATAGCAGGCATGGGCAATTGCGTTGACGCCGTTTGTCAGTCGGATATAAACCACACCCTTATGCACATCTGTTACCTTACCGGCATACTTTCCTTGAATGCGACAGAGATTTAAATTGTTCTGCCGTTTCTCAGATACACTTTTGACATCTGCCTGAATGGAAAGCTCCTCAACGCTCTCCCGTTTCACACTGCGAATCCGAACCAGAATTTGATCACCGACCGAAAAGCGTTCATGTGCATCACCGATCCAATCCCATGATAAATCGCGCGCCATGATAGAACACTCAACGCCAAAGGCTTCAATACGGATTGCCTTTTCGGCAACTGCAATGACGCGGGCTTGCACGATGCGGCCGTCATACACACGGAACATACCGTTTTCATCCGCCTCCATATAAAACTGCTCCCGCTTTTTCAGCATGGCTTCACGGCGGCTGGCAACAATGCTCCGTGTAGTAGAATCGATACCCCGTACAATAAAGTCGATCTCTGCGCCGAGCATATTGCTCAGCATCTTATTCTGCCGTATCATCATTTCCCTGTACTCTTTGCCGGAAAGATCGTTCGGCAAGTGCATGACCATCTCTTTTAAGGGGATCACAATCCGATAGCCCTTGTATTCTACGATAGCCAGAGTTTTTCCTGCCTCGTTCTGCTCGATGCCGCCCAGCGTACCGGTTAAAATACGGCGTGTGCGATAGGCGTTGCGAATTTCATGCCATACAGTGTCGGCAATGCTTTCTTCGGTTATCACATTGGTGCCGACATGGACAGTCAGGATGGGGTCTGATCTCAGTTCACTTTGCAGATCTGTCACTGGCGGTTTTTCGGTATCGGCTTCTGGGGTGATTACAGCCACTGTTTCCTTTTCCCAATCTTCCGTCGGTAACGGTTCATCAGACGGTTTTGAAACAGGCTGATCTTCCTCCTTCTTTTTTCGCGTGCGTTTGGGCTTGGGCGGCGATGGGTCAGCGACAGGTTCTTCCGATCCGGTTTCATCGATATCCTCCTGTGCAGGCGCTGCCGTTTCATCGACAGCTTCCGCGACTTCCTCCGGCGCCAAAACCTCGGCTTCAACCGGTATCTCTGTTTTTTTCGTTGGCATTGTGTAAAACCTCCTATTCATCTTTTGACATAATGCTATCTTTGTCTGTTGCAACTACGGCGGATGCCGCTGCCGGCTTTTTCTTTCTGCCGGATTTCTTTGGCAAGATAGGTGCATCGTCCACCTCCTTCATGCTCTGCTTTGTCCACTCCGGGATATGTGCGGACGCTTTGCAGGATTTCAGCTTTTTACTTTCGGGGTGACAGGTGTAATCACATTTATCTACCTGTAAAAGCTTCTTCCCACGAACGATTACCAAAGCCTTTGAAATCGGCAGACGCATGACCTCGTCCATGGTCAGCAGCTTGCGTTTTCCGACACCGCTGGTTTCCCGGTATTCCGGCGTGTAGTTGGAAATGCGCCAGGTGCCGAGCTGCTTTGCCTTGCTTGAAACATGGACGCTCACTTCACCGGATCGGTCGCTGATATATTTTGCGGTCAGCTCATCCACACAGCCTAAAAACAGTTGAATATCACAATTCCCGAGTATCTCCTGCCACTGGTTATATGGATAGCGGTTTTGAAGCCCTGCTAAATTTTGAAATACGCAGGAAATGCTGATGTTTCGAGATCGAATGACGCTGATTTTCCGACTCAGATCGGGGATCACGCCGCAGGCGGTCAATTCCTCACCCAGCACATGGACCGGAACGGCAAGGCATCCGCCCTCGCAGTTCTTATCTGCATATCGGACAAGCTTGATAAACACAAAGGATAAAAACAGCGAGGACAGAAAATCAAAGGTGCTGTCCTGATCGCTGGTGATACAGTAATAAGCGCAGGGCTGTTTGCCGGGCAACACCATATCGATCTCGTTATGGCTTGTCATATCGCGGATCCGCTTGTTTTGGAACACCTGAATACGGGAGCCAAGACCGACGATCACGCCGCTGCGCACTGTTTCCGAAGATTGCCGGAAAATAGCAAAGGGCGCTCTGGCGGGATGCCCGGACGGAAGCATATCAAATAGGCTGTTCAGTTCCTTTTCACTGCTGAGCGTCAATAGCTTATATACCTCACCAATGTTTTTCCGCTCCGGCGGATAGCCTTGCTCCACATAAAGAACCAGCGCCTTGAGCAGGTTCATCTCCGCTGCGTCCCAAAAATGGTCGCCCCGTTCATTCCCGGTATTCTTGATGATAACATCACAAAAAAGCTGCGCCATCAGCTCGTCCCCCTCGATCTCAGAGAGACAGTTCCAGGAGTCGGAATTTTCCGGAGATACCAGATTAAATACCCGCACCGTATATCTTCGGCTTCGCAGATATTCGCTTGTGACCTCATACAGTTCGGATTTCGGGTCACAGATGATCAGGGACTCGCCTTGTGCCGCAGACTGCAAAATGCGGTTGATGCAGTAAGCTCTCGTTTTCATAGAGCCGCTGGCGCCGTACACCGCCACATTCCGGTTGAACATACTGCCCTTCGGCATACACACATACCGTCCGTCCAGCATCCCAAATATGGTGCCGGTATGCTTTTTCAGGTCATTGGTCAGATCGAAGATCTCCCCGGCTTCTTTTTCATCCATAAACCCGGCTGTGCCGTAAGTACCCTTGCGGGAGTAAATGAAATTCCGTTCCTTGTCGTATTCTCCTGTTTCACTGTAGCCCATCCGCATCACCATAACAAGAAGCAGCGCCAAAACGCCGACGCAGATCAGAATACCGAATATTCCGTAAGGCCAGGTGAAGATGGCGGAAAAGCATTCTGCCGGAGAGAAAGACGGCATAACCGGAGAAGTTCCGTTGCCGGGAGAGTTACCTGCATTTTGCCATTCGCTGTAATTGCGCATGAACTGTGCAATATACCCGCCTCCGTAAAGGAGAGCGATGAGCAGCAGCGGCGCAATGAAAATCATACTGAGTATTTTTTTACGGTGGTTCAAAAAAGCTCCTTTCCCATTTCTTAAAATCTATGGTCTGAAATTGTACTCCTTCGCCGCAGCATCGGCAGAGTGCGTCCTTTTGAAAATCAAAACAAATGACCGTACCGGTTTTGTTCTGCAACTGCAAAGCGGTATCAAACCGCTTGATCCTCGGCAGGTCGCAGGTGTAGGCGAGCAGCACAGGCGATCCGTTTTCGTCCAAAGCGTCGTTCTCGACAGTCATGCCCTCATCTGCTTCATAAAGATCAGTCAGCAGAATCTCGTCTAATCGCTCCCGCAGTTCCTCACGGCACAGAAGGCTTAACAGCCGTTCTCCCTTGCGATCATTTGTGAGATAATAGAAATGTCCGTAATTGCCGTCCAAAAGGAAGTATTGCTTGCCGCTTTCGCCGGCAAGGATTTCTGCCGCCAGATCCATATCGTTCCCAAATAACAGACCTTGTACCGCATCGGGCGAGTACAGGTTCGGAAGCCGCTCACGGCACAAAACAGTTTTCATCAGAGCCTTTGTACGCATTTCTGCTTTGTAGCTCCACTTCATCAGAGAGCCGCCAAGGTTATATGCAACGAGGATTTCATTTTCGGTCAGCAGGACGCCCACCGAACGGGCACCGTGTATCTTTACGAACACCGTACCCATTGCCTTGATCTCGCGGGAGTTATAAAAAGCGGGCAGGTTGATCCGGTTTGTTTCTTCCCGGTCGGGAGAAAAAACATCCGGCTTTTCATCACGGAAAATACGAACGCCGGCGTTTTGCATGGTGACGGTGGCTTCCGCAATTCGGTGTAAGCGCAGGCGGCGTGTGAGTTCTGATTTGATGTGGTTGGTTTCGGCTGAACCTGTCAGCGCAAAGGCAAACCGATTTGGATTGTCGGCGGTGAGAAGCGATTTTGCACGGGAGGTCAGCCGATAGGCTCTTTGTCCGTCAGCGTAATAGGTGCGCAATAGCCGATGCGCTTTGAGCGCCTTCACCACATTGACTTTATAACTGTCGCCGCCTGAAAGCCGAGGCAGCTGATCGGTCGGAAACTCGCCCAAAACGGCGACCAAACCGAGCAGGCGGTAAGCAATTGTGTTCTTTCCGGGCAGACTGTCTGGTGAATGAATATGGATCGCCTCCTTTGCGAAAAATTACCCAACCACGATTAACCCCGGTACAAAACGGGCAGTGCGGAAGGGTGAAAAGCCTTGCTATGCCGCCGGTTTTTATCCCCCTTGCACCGTCCCATCCGATCACCCGAAAAACAGCTAAAAATCGGATATGGATTTTAAGCGGTTTTCACGCTCTTTGATCCAGTCCGGAAAGCGGTCTTTCCCCATCACCGAGATGCGGGTGCAGTCATAATCTCCAAGCTCTGTTGTATTATAAGCATCGCACAAAAGTCCGCTGTCGTCTTCCATTAGAAAAGTTGCAATGACATCAAGTAACTGTTTCAGTTCCAAATTATCATAGTCACGGACACGGCGGCTTGGCAGGTCACGGCTGTATATATGCGAAAAGCAGACCACGCAATGACTGTATTTGGAAAGGGTGTGGCTATCCGCATATTGACTCAACGCAAAGTAGAGCGGATCGGTCAGAAATTCGGCACCTCGCCTTTGCTTGCGTTTCGGGAGCAGGCTCGGCAAAGTGATTTCCAGCACACCGCCATTGTCGGATATGCGAATGCCCTGCACAACAGCGGCGGCTGTAAGATACTCGCCCTTTTTCAGACTTGTGGTACTGTAAATCAAATGCCGCAGCTTGCAGGCGATCAGTTCGCCCCGCAGTGCGGCATCGGTTGAAAGCAGTTCATAGTTATCCGGATAGTTTTTGAGATCGGTATGATCCATCGCACAAAGCGTAGATGCCAATTGAGAAACCTCTCCGAAAATCTGCTTTATCTTTTGGGATAGCTCAGGTTGGTTCAAGTAATTCCTCCTATTTATGTTTGTAATATTGAATTTCACCTGTGTCGGATACGGTACAATAGGCGACGACATCTGCAATATGCAGGCGTTCGATTTGCAATGTGTCCTCGATAATCAGAATGCGTTTACCGTTTTCCTCGCCGGACTGCAAAAGCGCCTGTTCTATCAGCGTTTCCTTTTCAGCCGGAACATAGATAACCTCATAGGTTTCGCCCTCGGCAAAGAAAAGCAGCTTGATTGGAAAATCCGTAGCCGAATGGTATTCCGTTCGGTCAATGAAATCTGCCAGTATCCATAGAGCGGCAAGCATTTCCAGATCGGCATACTCCTCCGTCCCGTCATGATACCAGTCCCGAACCGGATCATAGAAAATGCGTCCCTGCCGCAGAAGGTAGGAGAGCAGATTGTCGATCACTTCCCTTCTCTTTTGCGGATAAAGCCGCAGAAGCTGTTCATGCCGGATGTAGTGGTAGGTGGTGATATCCCGCAAGATCTCAGCTGCTTCACGATTGTAAATTTGTTCTCTGGTTTTCATAGTGAAACCTCCTGTGGCATAGAAAAAGCGTCCGGCAAGTAATAACCGAACGCTTTTCGTCTTGTATTCAGTTGTTTTTAGAGCAGTGTGAAATAATCCCTCGCACCGTAGAAAAAACGGTATATTATCACCGTTTTCTCAGATTCGTTCACTTTGAACATGAGAAGATAGTTTTTAATCAGTGCTTTACGGTATCCTTCTTTTGCAAGCCGGGCATCATCACTGGTTGCATAGATAAACGGATTCTCACGAAGACGGGCATAGCACTGATCTACTTTATCATTTCTCTTATGCTTTTGAGCCCGTCACCGGCATCCAGCACCTTTCCGTCCTGAACCTGTTGTTCCGCAGCGGCAAGTTTTGCGTAAGCCTCAAGCAGGAACATTTTTTGCTCATACATTTCCATACTCATAATCACCATATCTCCATAACCGTTTTTCGTGATATAGATCGGTTCTGTAGCTTCCTTGCACATCTGCGACAGTTCACTGGTCTTCTTCAAGTCCTTAATGGGAATAATTTGAGGCATGGTAACATCTCCTTTTCATGACCTGATTGTATCATAATTATATCCCTTTGTCAACCAGTATATTCATCTGTGTAAGAAAAGTTACATATAGCCAGGTTGCTTTCGTGTGCATCACATGCACTCGATCCGTATTAGGGTATGCCGGTCTGCCCTTGCCTTCTTTGTTTCACCAGCTCCTGTAATTCCCGACGGTCGGTGGTGATCAGGCTTTTTTCCAAATCGCTGCACTTGAACTCCACCGTGATATTGTTGTTGTTTGTGCTGATAAGCCCGTTCCCGCGCTCAAAGTGGGTGATCTCCATGACCTCGGCTTCCGATAGATGAAGGATAGACTGCACACGCCCGGCTTCCTCGTCCTCCAGATTCAGCACCACCTTGGTTTTGCAGTTGTTGATGATGCCTTTACCGTATTTGCCATCCTCCAGTGCAAAGAAATCGTTGAGATCCTGTGTGGCAAACACGGCAGAGCCGCCATAGCCGCGAATGATTTTTGCGATCTCCAAAACATATTCCGCAGCAAGCCGATTGCCCGATCCGCCGATCAGCGCCCAGCACTCATCGATAAAAATGGTTTTTTCCTGTGTGCGGTTTTCCTTTGCCTTATCCCACACATAGTCAAGCGCCACGAACATACCAACCGGCAGCAGATCACCCGACAGCTCCGAAATATCCAGCACGGTATACTGATTATCCAGCCGGACATTGGTTTGCTGATTGAAGGTGCTTGCCGAGCCGTTCACAAGGCGGTTGAGAATATTCGCCAGCCGTTTGGTGTCCGCACTCCCTTTCAGCACTTCGTAAAGGTCGCCCAAAATCGGCATCTCTCTGTAATGCCCGGGGTGATCGGGATCGTCCAGCGAGGTATTATCGTGGGTAATGCCTTTGCGGTTGTAGGTGACAATCAGCGCCTCGTCCAAAAGCTGTTTTTCCTCATGGGACATATCCGGTATCAGAAGCGAAAAGAAAATATGCAACCGCTGGATTTTGGCGGCAAGCTCGGACTTTTCCATACTGCCGCCGTCCAGCAGCTCGTCCACAGTTTTATCCGTCCGGCGGATCTCCATAACATTGATGCAGTTCTTTGACGCCGGTGAAATTTGAATAAACTCACCGCCGATATTCTGGCAGGCGCGGTGAAACTCATGCCCTTTCAACGGAGCAATCATAAACACCTGTATGCCTTTCCGCCGCATTCGAAGCGCCATCAGCTGCATGGTAAAGGTCTTGCCTGCTCCGGAAGTGCCGAGGATCGCTATATTCGCATTCTTGTAGACCATTGAATTGAAGATATCCACAATGACAAGCGAATTATTGAATTTATTGACGCCGAGCAATATCCCGTTATCATCGCTTAGCTCATAAGCGGTAAAGGGATAGCAGCTTGCGGCACCGGTTGTCAGTACATTGCGTTTGGAGCGGTCATACAAATGCTTTTCCAAGTTTGTCAGCGGCAGAGCCGATAAAAATGCCTGCTCTTCACGAAAAGAGCAGGTGCAAACATTTAAGTCCTGCGAAATCAGCAGCCTGCGCATCTCGCGCTCACGCCACTCCAAATCCTCCACGGTTTCTGCGGTCATGGTGATCAGCAGATTCATGTAGTAGAAATCCTCGTTGTTGGATAAACCGTCCTTGAGGAAATAACCGCTGCGGATCGCGCCGTCCAGATCGTCAAAGTCTGTATTGGTATCGCTGGTTTCTTTGATCTTTGACCGGTTGATGCGGAGCTGCTGACCGAGCTTCTGCACCATACGCTCTTTGGGCTGTTTGGTGAGAAACAGATCAATGTCAATCCCATCTCCGGCGTTGACAAGCAAGCTCAGCCACCCTGCATTCACTTTTGACTTATATCCGTAAGACGGTATCAGCAGGTAGGAATAGTACCGCCCATCCACGCAGATATATTTGCCGTGCGTAAAGTCGATGGTTCCCGGAGCAAAAAACTCAGTGCATGGAATATGATCCGTATCCATACCGGCTGTCATATACTGCGACACGACATCTTGCACCCGCTGCGAAAGCGGCTGCCCTGCGCTTTCCTGCCGACAGAGAATACTATACAATACCTCTGCCGTAAACTCATCCTCGTTTTCAGGCGTCAACACCTCATTTCCACACTGCTTTAAGTAATTGACAGCGGTACGGGCTGCAATTTGCAAAAAAGAAACGGCATCCGCTTCCTCGTTTGCGTTTCGCCTGCCCACAGACTCGTATTCAAAGGCAATGAAAAAGCGGCGGGTCGTAGCTTCGCGGGAACCGAGCCTGCCGATCAGCTTAAGGTAGTCCTCCTGCAGATCCCGGCAATGCGGATCGGTTTCCCGCTCCATCTCCTGACGCACGATTTCCACATGCTTATTGATATCTGCCCGTTTTGTCAGCACCTTAAACTGGAGCTTGACCGGACTGATTTTCAGGTAGGAGATGAAGGAATAGATGATACTGCGCTGCTCTCTGGCGCTCCGCAGAAGGAAGTTGATCGGCACGACCTCTATGATTTTGATATAGCGGTGGTCTTTCATATAGATGATGCCGTTTTCGATCTTCTCAATCGGCAGATATTCCGCACAGGGATTGAGGTAATTCGACACCTCTGCCTGTCTGCGCAGACACACCTTTTTGCTTTCTGCTTTTTTCTCCTTTGCCGATCCTTTCGGTTGCTGCTCGGCTGTTTTCCCTATCACACGCCGGTTTTTCAAGAACTTGAAAAAGGCGAGAACATAGGAAGACAGGCATTCACCCGAAATACCGATCAAAGCAAGCAGACCAATCGGCAGAGCAGTCAAACAAAGCACGATAATTTTGACGGTAAGAGTAAGCCGAAGCATAAACACAGGAATGCCGACTGCGGCAACAAGTACACCTGCCTCTATGACATTCCGTAATTTGAAAGCCCCGCCAAACAATGTGCTGCCTTCCATAAAGTTTGGAGGGATCAGATAAGCGTCATATTGTTCTTCCGGCTGATGCATCATATTCTCCTTTGCCATTTTCCATACCGGACTGTTCCATGCGGTATTCTCTCTCCGTTTCATATCGGTTTATTTGAAACAGGCACATAAATACCACGCCGAATAAGCCGCCGGCAATAAATGAAATAATACAGAACATAGTCATAACCTCTTTTCATCACTAACCTATGATCCAAAACGGTCCTCCTGCCGCCGCACGGGTACTGGCCTCGCGCAGAATGACCGAGAGATCCCATTCCTGCTCGCTGCGGGTGTAACTTGCCGGATCTGCCACAAGAATTTTCCCGTCCTTTACACCGCGCAGAACGATAAAATGCCCGGAGCTCGTAAAGTGTCCTTTCATCATAATGGCAACTACCAGTTTCCCGTCTGCAAGCGCATCGACGATCCTCTGCCCTTCCTCGGCATTACAGCCTTCAACCGGCAAGCCCCATGCTTCTGCCGCAGCCGGGATCAGCGCATGATAGGAACCGCCTCCGGAACACCAATAGCCGTTTTGGTACGACCATTCCGCCATTTGGATCGGATCAACTGTATCGCCTGTCAGCGATGACACTACAATAGCCATAGCCGTAGGACCACACCCGTAACCGCCGATATTGTCTAACCCATACGGTTTATGCGCGTACCGTTCATCCAGCTGATTAAAATAGACGACAGCCGTTTGTCCGTCTGTGAAACGGATATCTCCCAATGATTGCGTGCTTTGATAGCCTTCCGGCAAACGCTGGAACATACTATCGCCCAAAAACAGGCTTAGATTTTGTGCATAATCCTCCGCAAGCGCCTTTTGTTCATCGGTCAGACGAAATACTGCGTCGGCAAAATAGGATTCACCGTTGTAGGATATGATATAGGTCGCCCAAGTTTCCGTTGCGGAAGTAGTCGTTTCGATTTCCTGTCCGGTAACGGGATCTGCTGTGACCGTTGTGGTGAGATTGGTGCGCTCCTCGATTGTTTTGCTGTAAGAATACAGCTTGTCTTTATTTTGCCGCAGCGTACTCTCCATATCCTGAATGGAGATCGCCTGAAAGTCCTCACTTTTAGATGCGCAGTATTGTCCGACAAACCGGTTTGCGTTAAATGTCGGCGCGTTTTCATACGGATTGATGATCTCCTTTTGATCTGCACCCGACGAAGTAAAGTCGGCATCGATCTGCGCCAACAGATCGGTTAGGCTTTCGGAAAGCACCGTGCTGACCGAAACGGATATATCCGTTATATTGGTATTCACCGCTATACTGCTGTTCAAAATCGAAACGGCAGGATCATCGGGAGAAAAGGCGCTTGTGAAGCCGCCGAAAATCAGCGGCGGAAGCATACAGATCAACACAACGGGAATCAACATCACCGCAATAACTGCGATCACGATTCCTCCAATCAGCTTACGGTTTCCCAAAACAAAGCCTGCCGCCGCGCCGTATGGTCCCCCGACTGCCGCACCTTTTGCAGCTCCGGCAATGGCTTTGCCCGTCTTCACGGCGCCACGAACGGCATTTACCGCCTGTGCGCCCTTTTTGAGCGGTTCAGATGCCGGTTGTTTCTCCCGCTCCATTACAGCCTATCCTTCCTGGGCGGTGCTTTCGGCAGTTTCTTGACCACATTTTCGTGGTAAGCAACCGTGCCGTCCGGTGCTTTATAGGGCTTTCGTTCTACAGCCTCTGTCGCATACTGTTTATACCAGCTTGTACCGTCTGCCGCTGTTACAGTCGTATAGTCGCCTTCCGGAGCGGCATATTGATCTGTATGGTACATTGCCATAGCGATCCCTTCCGGATGCTCTGACGAGGTTTCGGTCGCCGTAATGCGACCGCCGCCGATCTCCACATTGGAAAAGGACGGAACATCTTCGGCATCTTTTCCGAGAGCGGTATATCCCAGATACGACATAAGCGCATCCGGCGCTTTTTCACCGCTGATAGAACCTGTTGCCGCAATATTCCCGGTTGCCACATTGCCGATCACGCGGTTGGCAAATCCGCCTCCCTTGTTCACAGAGGAGTTATAGGCAACACCTGCCATGCCGCCATCCTTCGCTCCCGTAGCGTTTTGCACGGCATTATGGGTGAATTTACGGCTTACCACACCGGCAAGACCGCCGCTCATAAAGCCGGAGCCACCGGACGATCCGGCAGACGATCCGCCGCCGAAAGAACCGCCTGTGCGTCCGTCCGCTATACTCTTTGCAACGCCGACACCGCGCATTGCAATCAGTGCTTCTGCAAGCATGGAGCCGCCGGTATGACCCACATGAATGCCCAGCGAGGACATGAAGCTGTCGATCTTTTGCGATATCTTCAAAAAGGCAATCGCACACAAGAACCATATAAAGATATTCCCCGTGACTGCTTCGCGCCCGACGCTATCGACCTGCTGCTGTACTTCGCTTTCCGTCAGTGCAAGTGCGGAAACGGTGCAAAGACAGACAGCAGCGACAACGGATATGATAAACGCTTTTCGTTTCATTACATCCTCCTTTTACAAAGATAAGGGATTAGACAAGAATGAGCCGACCATGGAAGTAAACAGCCGCAGACACCATGCATTCATCAAAAGCAAGAAGACCTGACCGCCGAACATGCGGCACCAGCTTTTAAAAATATTACTTGTCGTCTGCGATGCTCCCATTGCCAGAGCCACAGGAGCTGTATAAACCAAAACACCGAGCATGATATACCGCTCCGCTGCCTCAAACAGCAATTTGATATAGTTCCATGCCAGAATGAGGATCAGGATCAGCGCGATGATTGACACGGCGCCGCTCGCACAGACGCCGAGAATGACCAGCAGCACACTGTTGAAGCTGGCAAAGTCCAGCGGCGGTAATTCCGAGTTCAAAATCCAGCTGTACGGTGTTCCGCCGATCTTCAAAACCGTATCTACAATTTGATCCGAAAAATAGACGATCAAAATAAAGAGAATCGAGCGCAGCGAAAGCTTGATCGGATCCTCCGCCTCAATTCCGGCGGATAATCCGTAATTCTTAAACAACTGCCATACCCAATTCAAAAGTATCAGCCCGATTGCCAGCGCCACGAATATTTTATACATGGTGTCGGCAGCCGGAAAATACCGCAGAAAGGTGTTCATATTGCAGCCCAATGCGCCCAAAACCGATGAATTGATCAGATCCAATCCATGCATGACCTGCTCCGCGATCCATTCTACGATTCCGTCCAGTATGCCCACGGCGTCATCTCCTTTCCGCCTCGACGATTGTTATCCGTTCCATTGACCGCCGCTGAAGAAGGGAGTAATGTACGCCATGATAAAGCCAAGTCCGTTGAGGATCGCCCAGGTTATGATGATACGCTTCAGCCATGAGCGGGATTCGTCCACTGTACGCCCCGATTTGGAGAAGTTCATCAAAAGTAAAGCAATCGATGCGGTGACGATCGCGGCAATGGTGGAGATCAGCAGGATCTGATTATAGACATCCTTCATGATCTCTGTCGCTTTGCTCCACATATCCGTGCCTGCCGCAAACGCCTGCATAGACGCGCCGGCTGCGACGGTAACGATCAAAAAGGGTGTGAACAGCAAGCGTCCCCACTCGATATGCCGGCGAGGTTTCTGCTTTTGGATAACAGGTTTGTTCTTCAAATATCTTTCCTCCTTGAACTTGAAAAGGTAACGCCGCCTGAGATTTTCATCAGGCGGCGTTTCGGTTTTTGAGCGTTATCCGGCAGCAAAAAAGCACCATCCGAAAATGGTGCTTTTGTTGCCGCAATCGGCTCCTGATACAGTTTTGAGCATCTTCATTTTAACATATCCGTTTTCACGCTTCAAGCGCAGAACAGTGCCAATGTAGTGCCGATTATTACCTGCGCACTATAGGGCGTGACATTCGAAAGTATTATACCAAAGAGGACAAAATGCTTACCTCATAATCTCTGATTTTTTCAATCTGTTTGATCATGCCATCAACTAATTGTTTATTTAGAAGTCACTGTATATTTCATTGCTAAATTCCAAAGTATTTCAGCAGGTTGACATACTTCCTGTTGATATTTGAAAACAATTTCTGAACTTATTCCTATAATCTGAAGCCTTTCTAACATCAACTGTTTATGTTCTTTAATAAAGCGGATGTGATTTAAATTTATAAATGAATTATTCCGCAAACTGTTTATACAGTGCTGATACACATCCACACCCAATACTTCAAATCCTATGTGTTTCTGTTCTCTGTTTTAATTTAATTCAAAAATTTGCATTATTTGTCCTTTTCACCGTTCTTATCTCCGGCGAAGCGTTTTGGCTCGATTTTATAACAAATCGTTAGAAAGCATAAAAAATCATATCTTTCGGAATGACATTCAAAGATACGATTTTCGATTAATAAATTAATTTGTCCAGTTGGTCGCCGAGTGTTCGATTTTATCGCTTATTAAAGCGGATATTAACAGTAATCCATCATCTTCGTTCATTATCCCATATTTTCTGCTTTCATTACCCTGAATATGACCGCTATAATTTTTAAAATATAGATTTAAGGCTTCGTTGCCATACACTTCATTATCAAATGCAATAGAAAATTCATCTTGATATTTGTTAAAAATATATTCGATCAAATTTCCTTCATCAATGTGTTCTTCAATAATTTCGATCCTTTCCTTTTTACCTAAGGAAATAAGATGAAGTATCTCTAATTGTAATAATCCAATGCCCTTTAACGATTTAGAGTTTAACATGAGCCTGACCTCTTTTCAAAATCAATTTAGTAAATAAAAATATGTAAACCCACTTAGCTTACAGATTTAAAATTAATGGTTTAGTGATCTCTTCCCACATTTTCATTTATCTGTGTGTATCCTCTTTACTAATTGTTATATTTCAGCTCCATAATGTCTCAAAAAATTTCTACATTCTACCGACGCAATCTTATTAACCTCCTTCAACAAGTCATTCTCTGGTATGCATATACGTGCATGCAAGTTAAATATTTTCTCAATAAGTTTTTCATCAAAAACATATTCACCTGTTAATCCATCAGCTACTGTAAGAGCTTCTCCTTTAGTCAAATATTTTTCACCAGTGGATAAAGTTATTCCAAAAAAACCTTTTTCACTAATTAGCTCACTATATGCAGCATTGTCCTGATACAGAAAATAACTTTCAGTTAATTCACCATTATTATCTTTTAAATAATCTGCAAAACTTTTAAACCGAGCTGCATTTGTAGGAAGCGGGGCAGCATTAGCTGCGGTATGTAAAATGGGAGTGAACCAACTATTATCTGTACATTTCAAAAAACTAATTATTTCTCTACTGATCAAGCATACTCTCTTTGTAATTATCTTTCTGGCAGACAAACACTTGAGCCGTCTCGTCCACTCCTGCTCCCATCCATTGTCAGACCATTCCATTTCAGAAAATCCAGTCATTGCCCAAACAAAACACTTTGATGGGTTTTTATCATGTAAGAGTTGCTCTGCCATATTATATAGTTCATTGTAATATACCCTAACGTCTAACAATTCCGATGTTGAATTCGGAGGAACACAGTGCTGCAGCATTCTTTCAAATTCGTCTAAACGTCTTTGAAAATAATCAATTCGATGTTTATTATTTGTCTCATTGATTTTTTTTGTTTCATCAACTATCTGTACAGTTTTCTCAATATCCAATAAAGCATCCCTATTTTTTTCCACCATTTCTAAAATTGGATTAATACTAAGTTTAATTTGAATTGAAGCCAAGACTATTTGTATCGTAAATCCACCGACTATAATGGCAATTCGGCCATCTACTGTTGTTCCGGGAATAAATATCGAGCAAAGAACTGATATCACAGGGGAAGCTACTGCAAATATTAGCAGAAGCGTATCATACCATGCCCATTTCTTTTGTCGTTGATCATATTTACTTTTCATATCTCACTCACATCAATTATTTCTTAGAAACTTCAAACTCATATTTAGCTATATCATCAACGGCAAGGTAGCCCCCATCCACATAGGTAACTTGAGCATTTATAAAGCTCGCTTTATCCGATAAAAGAAATGACACCGCATTTGCAATTTCATCAGCATGTCCCAACCTTCCCAACGGGGTAATGTTCATGGAAACCTCAAAAGGACCGTCTGTGTCCATTTCGCCGCCGATCCAGCCTGCTGCAACAGCATTAACTCTAATTCGACTAGATTTGCCCCAATTGCATGCAAGAGATTTAATCATATTATGAATTGCCGCTTTAGAAGCCGCATAAGAAATCCCGCCGAATGAACCCCTATCCGATTCGGTACTAGTGACAAAAACAATTGAGGAACCGGTTCTCATTTTCTTTTTTAATTCAATCGCCATAAGCATTGGGGCATGGTAATTTGCTCTGAAAAGCTTTTCGGCTAAATCATAGTTGAAATCATCAACATTTTCCATGTCAAAAGTAAAAGCAGCATTAACAAATCCATCAATTGAGCTGTCAATATGTGCAAGAGTTAATTTTAACTTGTTAAAATCAAACAAATCAATGCAAATGCATTCAAATTGAGAATCAGAAAATTCTTGTTTTAATTTTACTACATTTTTTTCGTCTTCTTTTTCGTACAATCCTATAACCTTGCATCCCTCTTCAATTAAAGTTCGCGCGGTAGCTTCACCAAAGCCCTCATGAGCAGCACCATTAACGACATAAACTTTCATAATTATTAATCTCCTTTTAAAGATTTTTAGTTTAAGGATGTAAATAAGTGTATGGCCTGCAAGGCCCAAGTGCTTTATAAAGTCTTCTAATTGCGTTACATTTTGTAAAATTATGTTTATCGAGACAACCAAATTCATTCATAGTTTCGCCAAGACAACACCCGCCACAGTGAAGTTTGACAGGGCAATTATAACAATCCGACAGATTGGTGGATTTTCGCTCATAGAGTGTTCTAACTTTATCCATATCCCAGTCAAATTGTTTTGTATGGTCATTCCATTTTGCAACGATAAAGCAATCCATATGGTGTGCATCCAAACCCTTGAGTGCCATATCACAGGCTGAAATATAGCCATCCGTTGTTATGTGAGGAGCTTCCATCGGAGTACAGCAACGACAATGATGTTCAGCTGTTCCATCAAAATTTATTGTCAAAAAACTACCCCAAAATAAACCTTTTTCTTTTGCATAAGTATACGCAAGAAGATACTCATCGACATACTTGTTCATGTCAAAATGAAAATCCTTACGCTTTCTTTCATCTTCACTGACGGGAACCTGTCCTACTGAATAAAAAAGTGGATTCGTCCAAACATATCTTATCCCCAATGAATAAAAGTAATCAACCAATTCCTTCTGTCTGTCTATATTGCTATCTGTAATCGTAACACGAGCACCAACCATTAAATCTCTTTTGCCGGTATTTTGAATTAGCCATTTCACATTGCCCTCTAATATATCCGCAGAAGTCCTTTCATCGAATATGGATTTGTATTTCGGATTTAATGGGCGATTACTGTTTTGAATATCCTTCATACCATCAAAAGACATCCACACAATATTTACATTATCCAAAATCCACTTTCGAACTTCTTCTGTGAATACGCCATTAGTCTGAATTTCAACGGTTACTTTATCTCCGCCATTAGAATGATTCTTCGCATATTCGGTAATTTCCCTCATTTTTGCGAATTCCTGCGTAGGCTCACCCGGACCATAAAAACGAATATGGCGACTTTGGTTATTCTCGAAATACCAATCAATAGCATATTTGGTTATCTCTAATGAGACGCTTTGCTCTTCAAGGGCATTACGTTCTGTGGCGTTATAGCAATACACGCAGCATAGGTTGCATTTAGTTGTCAGAAAAAACGATAGCATTTTTTTATTGCAATGTGGCATGCGCTTCTTCCTCTAATATGTTTCAAGAATAGAACTTTTTTCTTTCAGATTTATGCCATATCAAACTTTGCAAAATATATAGGATTATACCACTGCGAGTCTTCCTCTGAAAGAATTAAGCTGTTTTTTCGATAATGTGTATGGCTACTACAATCAGATATAACTAGTCCCAAATATAAATACAAATTTAGATGATTTTTTTGTAAAAACTCATTGCTGAATCCGGCAGTAATACAATACTCATTTTCAGTTTTTGTAAATTCAGCCTTGATTAAATCGTCACTCAAAGTCTCATTGTTAAGTGCATCATAAGGTATAACCTCGATATTCCCGTCGATTTCTTTTGGAAAGAAGAATATGCTATTGTAAGAGTATTCTTCAGTTCCACAAAGTAACAAATGAACTCCGTCACTTATCATTGTATTATAGTCATTTCTTTCACTAATGCAGAAATCGTCATTTGACACCTTAAAAACTACATTCAATCCTTCCGCTGATTTTTCCGTGCTTATAAAGCAACTCAAATCATATTCGCTTCCATTTTTTGATGCCTTATTAAGTGTTATACTGTCGCCAACCTTTTTTGATATGTTCTTTTCCCTACGTGCGAGCCATTTATTATTGATATAATCGCATAATAGTGTATTTTTACTTGTTTCCTTGTCATTGGCTTTCATAAAACACCTATATAATTCATCCCTTTCATCGCCAATATAATTAAGCCTAAATACAGTATTCAAAAAGCTTTCCGGGAATGCATTTGGAAAAATCTCAATAATATCTAATATCATTTTTTTGAAGAATATACGAAATTTCTGATGTGTCAAATCATTTTGAATATCTGTCCAATTTATTTTGCAATAATACTTTTCTGAAAAAAGAGCTATTTCATAAGCACGATATAAAAACCGACGTGCTTTTGGCAATTTTCTGCTTGTAAATATCGACTTCAAATTAAATGAGGCAAAATATGTATCCATATATAAATGATAAATTAGGTGCAAGATGGTAGCGGTTTCATTAAATGTTGTAACTTCAAATGTTGTATTTTTGGAGTCTGAAATTATATAATGTTGCAGATTTTTTCTTAAGAAATCTTCGTTGATTTCAACTTTAGGATGAAAAATAGTTCTATGAAGTTCTAGTAGTTTTCCTCCTTTTTTCAATCCTACATGATGTGGATTAGATAACCCATCTTTATAAGTCAATTCATACCCTTTTTTAAGTAAGTAAAAATAGACCTTATCAAAATACTGTGATTTAACATAAAAATCAATGTCGCCCCATATCCTTTGATCTGGGCTCCCATATAAACGTTGTGAAAGCACAAAACCTTTAAAAATAATATACTCAGTATGCATTGTTTCAATATCGCCAAGGATGTTGCGTGCTGCAGTAATATTAAATGAGTTAAATAAACGATTCATTTCTATAAGTTTTTTGTTGTCTTTTTTTGCAAATTTATCTGCAAATTTAATGTAAAGCGAATTTTCTCTTAACATTTTAATTGATTCAAGAGTCGAAAAATTACTAATCAAATATTTAAAAATATACTCATCGCATGTCATAAGCCTTTTCGCTCCTCTGCTCATTACAGTTTGATTGGAAAAACTGATTTTGTATTTTCCTGCTTGTGAAAGATACATAGACTTAAGAATTTAATGTCGATGGACATTAAATTCTAGAATGTCCCGATCTTGATAGTTTGATATAAATGCGGCTTTGGTAATACTATGTAAACGGTGCGTACAATCTTGTGAATACCGTCAAATACTCTCATCAATTGAGTCAAAGTCATCCAGTTCCTTACTTCGATGACCTGTTTTTTCAAGGTGTCGGTATGGTTTTTAAATCATCCATATAAATAAACACATTTAGAACCGAAAAATTTCATAAGGAGCGATATTTAGCCATTTTCTTTACCCAGATACTGTTCCGCCTGCAAACTGAACATACGCGCATAGCCGCCGTTTTGCGCCATGAGTTCCTCGTGGGTGCCCTCTTCGAGAATCTGACCGTTTTCCAAATAATAGATCCTGTCCGCATCGCGTGTGGATGACAGGCGATGAGATATCAATATAACCGTTTTATCCTTTGCCATATCCAAAATCATATGGTTCATTTCATATTCCGAAATGGGATCGAGCGCGCTTGAAGCCTCGTCAAAAACCAATATCTTGTTGGGGTGAACAAACGCCCTTGCGATAGCGAGCTTTTGTTCTTCGCCGCCGGAGAATACTATGCCGTCTTCGGAAAACTCTTTTGAAACGTCGTGATAGATATCTTTGCCTTCTGCCATAATCTTATCGTAAAGCCCCACTTTTTTCAGCACTTTGCGGATGTGCGGCTCATTTTCCTGCGTGACAAAATCCATAGCCACGTTTTCTGCCACGCTTATATGATATAAAGCGAAATCTTGAAACACCGTTCCAAACAATGCGTGGTATTCTTCAAGCGAATAATTCCTGTAATCCTTGCCGCCGAAATACACGCATCCCTGCTTGGGTTCGTATAACCGCATGATCGTTTTGACAAGAGTGGATTTCCCCGCGCCGTTTCGTCCAACAATGGCTATCTTTTGTTTCTGTTCAATTCGCATACAGATGTCCCGTAAGATCAAGCGGCTTCGATCGTCATATGTAAACTGTACGGCTTCAATGGACAAATCAAAGTCTCCGTCTGAGATCGGTATGGGATTTTCCGGTTCAATAATATGAGGCTGCAAGTTAAGAAAATCACGCACATTTTGGATAAAAAGGCTATGTTCGTTAAGGCGCGGCACAATCTCAATTATACGGCGAAGCGAATATTCCGCGCTGCGAACGGCATTATATAAAGCCACAAAATCCCCGATCATTAGTCTTTTAGACACCGTAATGCTGTATATTAAATAGACATAGGTAGCATACATAACTACAGCCACCTGATTAAACGTTTCCAACATTCCTAAGCCCGCACGACGAACGCCGAATTTTGCCGAAAGTTTGCTCATGTTCTCGTTAGTGGTGACATATTTAGACAACAAAACCGGAAAGATTTTTGTCAGCTTGATCTCTTTGGCATATTCTTTTTGATAGAGCAACCGTTTGTAATATTCTATTTTTCGGTTTTCCGGCGTTGTTTCCTGCTGAAATTTGAAATTAAGTTTATTACGCAGCACACTGAGTGGCAGCGATATCACGATTGGCATAAATGTAAATGCGATCAAAATCGGATTCATGGATAAAAGAATCGTTCCCAACCCGAACAGCACTGTGACGGCAGAAAACACAGAAGAAAGATCGTTCAGCACGCCGATGGCTCTTTTGGAGCTTTCTTGTACCGCTTTTGTGTATTGATTGTAAAATTCCGTCTTATCGAAGTATTCAAGATCGATCTGCCGAGCCTTTTGAAACAGCAAAGTATCAAAATATTTGCTTATTTTTAAATCAGAACGAGGAATGTAAACGTTGTTGTACCAATCCAAAAAGAAGAGCATAAGCAAGGCGATACCCATAACCGCCGAAGTGACTAAAAACAGCCTCGCAAAAGAATATCCGGCCTGAATGCCGTTTATGATATAGCGAAAAAGATATACACTTATGCCGATCTCGATAGCATTTCCGAAAAGTGCGGTGACAAAAGACCAAATCACCCGCGAAGGCGAACATTTCCACAAATGAAAAAGCATAAATCTGATATTCTTCCTAGACCTATATGAAGAACTGTTTCTGTTGCGATGCATAAAACATTACCTCCGATTTTTACAAAGAAAATATCCAAAATGAGATGTTTGATCACTGTTGTTGACTAGAATTGCAATATATTATTGATTAATTAACACCGCAACGAAGAGTGACGCAAGTACCCGTACAATAGCAAAAGATTTCCATGTCTTCAAAGTCATTCACCAGTAGTGATTGCAATGCAGTCATTTCTTCTACCGTCATTTCCGTGTTATCTTTCATTGCTATTCTCCTTTCGATTATCGATTAGTTGTTGCCAGTTGTGCAACGAAGAGTGACGCAAGTACCCGTACAATAGCAAAAGATTTCCATGTCATCCAGATCGTTAGCGTTGACAGAAAATAGTTCTTGCAACTCCTCTTTGCTCAAAAGCATGTCTTCCATAGGCCATACCTCCTTTTTTAGCGTCTGTTAAGTAATATTACCCGTGAACACAACGTAGTGTTACACAGGTCCCTGTACACACACAGAAAATTTCCATATCATCAAAATCATTCATGGAAAGTTCGATGATTTCCTGCATATCCTCTAAACTCATCATATCTTCTATGTCTATCACGCTATGCCTCCTTTTTTCAGGTGATCAAACATCTCATTTGGAACTAAACAAACGGAAAACCCTTCGCAAAAGCATCCATATCATCTGTGTTTTGTATCTGCAAAGCCGAGATATGGAGTAGTTTGTTTAACACATTTACAGCCTGCTCTTGTTTGTCGATAGCCACCTGCTGATGTGTAAAAAAGGATTTTATCAATCGTTTCTTCATCAAATCAGGCTTAGGCGGAAAAACACAAAACTCTTTGTATCCATATTTTGGATAATACAACCGCACCAAACGATATGTTTTGTATGGATCAAATTCTGAATGCCACACATTTACATAATATTCTCCTTCGAAGCCACGTAGAGATGGTATATTTTCAAGCTTACTGTTCAAAAAAACAGCACTTTCCTTCCGCACGCTGGGAATAATAGGGAACCCGGTACAGTTTAATCCATCTTTTGTTTCTTTAATAAACACTAGATCATCATTTATAGGAATGTATCCATACTCTAAGAGTTTCATAAAAATAGTCGATTTTCCCGCACGTCCTCCTGCCACAAAGACATAAGCGCTATTACCTGTTCCCACCGCTGCCGCATGGAGAGGATAATATCCATCTGTTGCATACAGACGGACAATTAATTTTTTTAGTGCCATGCGGGCCAACAAGATTAAACTTTCCTCTCTTGCCGCAGTCACACTACCGCATAGAATATCTAAGAGCAGGCAGAGGATCCCTTTAAATGGATATTGATAAACTAAAAATTCTGTATCTCCACGATGATATGAGGTGTTTTCCACATTGGGAATATACCTCGGGTCAGATCGCTCTAAAAATTTACCATCCCGAATTTCTTGATTCACTATAGCATGGGGATCAAAAAAAGCACACAAATTTGCCACGGGAGACATTCCTGTAAGATCAGTTTGAATCATAGATGGTGGCACCAACACCTCCGCCAATTTTTCTAAATTGGTGAATACGCAGATTGCACCGTAAGGTGTTCGAATATAAAATCGAGTAGCAGATTGTTCCCGGGGCAACATAATTACGTATTTTTCCATTGGCGCTTTATATATCACATCACACATAATAATTTTTCACCTCTTGGGCAAAATGGATCCAAAGCATAGGGCGTGTTATAAGCAATAATAGATCGCTTGTAGCAGCGATACGGGAAACACTTGTAGAAAAGGCGACAGTCTCCACAAATGGTGTTTTTAAACGGTTCTGGATCGGGTGTGTTCCATTTTTTTACTTCACTAGAACGCCATACTTCGGAAATACTTTGACGGCTCAGATCACCCAGTAAAATATGATCATCATACAACAGTGCATCACAAAACCCCACGACCCCGTCATGACGAACATACAATTGATCTTTTCCGCCGCCACATAAGACCCGTAGCGCAGTTAGATCGGTTTGCTTCATTTTTTCAAATGTTCGTCCCAGTAAATACTGATAATCAATCTCTATTGCGGGGTTATTGTTTCGATATTGATAAATATACTCGTCTAACTGATCAAATTGCTGTTCAGTGGCATACAAATCGGACTGGTTTCGTCCACAGGAAGCGATATACTTGGTAAGTCCCAAAGTAGGAACTTTCTTTTTTTCCAAAAATTCGATCAACTTCGGTATTCCTTCGATGTTGTATTTATTTACAACACAATTCACATGAATCTTTTGCCCTAGACGATTGGCATTGTCGATGGTTTTTTCTGCCATTTGAAAGCTGTATGTCTGACCAGTCAAAAAAGCACAGACCGCCTTATCGCAGGAATCCAAACTAACTTGCAGAGAATCTAATTGTGTTTCGCGTAATCCACGCATAATTTCTTCCGACAATCCAAGTTTGGTAGATATCTTGGTTTTTAGCCCTGCTTTCTTTGCTACGCCCAAAATATCCATTATATCCTTGCGAAAGAATGGTTCGCCACCGCCGATATCAAAACTACCGCAGTTGGTTCCTTCCGCTTCTTTTAAAAGTTCTTGCCACCGCGTTGCTGTCAAATAATAAGTTTCCTCACGGTTGCTGTTGGAATCCCTATAACAGTATCGACAATAGAATCCGCAACGATTTGTCGCAGAATAGTAGATAGTAGAGGGAAATATACTGGGTTCTAATTTCAGTTCATCATATGTAGAGGTCTTTACTGAGGAACAAATAGTTTTTTCAGAGGGGAAATCTCGCGTGCGCCCTTTTGCCTCTACGATATAGTAAGAAAACATATCGGCTACTTTTTCTACCATCTTCATGGCTTTTTCTGGGGTAAGAGCCGTAAGTTCACTAATATGAGAAATAATGTCTCCTAATGTGCGCCTTCCGTCAAATTGCGCCAAAATCAAGCAGCCCATTCTAGTTACACGGTAGTTTTTGCTCTGATCATACTTTTCGCTACACTGCAAAAATGCTTTTCCATTTCGTAATTCCACATTTGCTCGCTCGCAGATGATATACTTAATTTTCATATTCATAATTATTTACCTCTTTTATAAAACAACGCTATATACAATCTGTTTTTCTAACATTCGTGCAATCATTGACCGCACCTCCTGTGCCGTAACGGAATGCACATCTACCAATATTTTATCTACCTCTGGAAGTGTGTGTAGCAGACAGGCAGTTTTAAAAAGATACATTGCCAAATATTCCGGTGTATCAATCGTTCTTAAAAGTTGATATAGATATAGCTTTTTTGCCTTTTCAAACTCTTCAAAAAAGCGGGAATCATTCAATACGTTTCTGCAAAGGGTTGTCCATTGTATGGTTTTGTTCTGTATATCGTCAATTTGAGTATCAGTCATCCAAAAGATCGATACTGCCTGATCGATGTATAATTTTACTTCTCCGCCCACATGGATTCCGTGCCATCTTAAAAGGGCCATTTTTAGGAAAGAAGAGGAAAGCGAAGCAACCAAAAATTCCCGAAACCCGTCAAATGGTTCTTGCACATAACCAACAGCATAGTGTTTCCCTTTTTCCCACATATGGGGCGGTTTAGGCTCGGCAAAACATAATTGGGGAATATTTTGCTGCCAAACTTCTTTTCCATATGCTGTTTCTTTTGGGAAAAAAGCAGGATTTCCTACCAAAAACAACCCTCTAGATGCCTGTTCTACCAAGATAGCATAATTTGTCAGAGCTCCTTTTCCAAGATTGTCTAGACATTTTTCCGAGCAGAAAATAGAATTCCCATAACTTTCTTTTAAAAAAATTGTTCGCATCAGTTTATCTATTAAGCGTGTTTCAATTGTATCTCGCTGACTGTTTTCTCTACGGATTTTATTCTTTTCATTGCTCACATCCTTAGGTGAAAATCCATCCCTTGCAGACATATTTTCCAGTCGGCCAATCCCCTCAAGGACTTGTGGCGCATACCGTTTATCCGCCTGAAACACATACCCAGTATATTGCCGTTTGGTAAATCCGTTAATCATACATCCTTCATCTAAATTGCAGCCGAGTTGCAAAAGATATTTTCGAATACTTAAATGTTCATATAAATGCGCCAAGCCATTTTGCCCAGGGGGCTCAGATTGTATACCGCAAAAAGCTACATAAAGCGCATAAACTACCTGTGTCGGCATAGGCAAAATATATATTGGTGTTCCACTTCTCATTTGCTCGCTCCTGTTTCAATCTCTTATTACTTTACAATGCATATCGTTCCAATAGCGACAATCCGGATCTTTTTCAAAAGGAGTGTCATATTGCAGGATTGACCGCAAAAAGCAACGTTTTGGATAACACTTTTCAAAATCCCTACAATCGGCACACAGAGTTCCGCGGAATTTTTGTACATTTGGGGTCAGGATATCTTCCACTGACGGCGATTGCCAAATCTCCATTAAGCTTTGAGTATGTAAATTCCCAAATATCAGTCCATTTTTACGGGAAAGATCTTGCGTGATATAGGCACAATACCCCACTGTACCATCTGGATTTACCAAAATTCGAGTCTTCATGGCGCCACAATAACTGCGATAATAACTGCGGATCTGCCGATCACTACTCCATTTGTTTTCGTAAAATGTTTCTTGAAAATCCGGCATTCTTAAATGGAGCGTTTTCAAAGAAGGAGTGATTCCATCTACCTGTTTTTTCAGTTCCTGAAGCTGCTCCACTTTAGGAAATAAACTTTCAACATGGCGTCCGCAGGATGCGCCATAATAATTGGCAGATAGAGTAGAAACACCCATGGACTCCAGTAGTTGGATCAAATTGCTGAAATTAGTGCAATTTAACGAAGTCAACACCGCATTTACTTTTACATCTATGCCTGCTTTTCGAAAGTTGTGAATGGTCTTCACCACCTCCTCATATGCTCCACGCTCTCCCATCAAAATATCGGCGATCTCTTTATCTGCCGAATCCAAACTGATTTGGATTTCCCGCAACCCTGCCTCTTTGAAGCGTAGAGCCAATTCTTCCTGCACATATTTCTTAGTGGAAATTAGCACATTTGGAATTTTGCTTTGACTTAACAGACGGACATATTCTAAAATTTGAGGATGATTCAAAGGATCTCCACCACCGACTTCAATAGCTTGTACACCAATATCCTTGCACTCTTTTAAAACATCTGCAAACCGTTCTACCGAAAGAAAACGATGGGAGTTGTCCATCTGTTTGGTGTAAATGGAATCCATGTAACAATAGATACAATTTCGACTACAACGATCGGTTATGTTGAAAGTCACATAGAGAGGTTTTTCACTTTTTACGGCAACAGGATGATATGGAAAATCCCCTATTATCAGTTTAGGACAAGTTGCATCCGAAATAAGGTTATCAGAAAACATGAGAAATGGTGCAAGGGATTTCAAAAGATGCTGTACTTTCTCTGTCAGTTCTTGTAAAGGTATTTTTTGTGTTTTAGCCCAATGCTCCAAGATGTCCCCAAGAAGACGATTACCACTTAAGGTCAGCAACAAAGGCGTTACCCCAGTAGAAAGTGCTGCCACTGGCCGCCCTGTTTTAATTTCACACAGATATAGTCGTTCCTGAGTCTGCCAAAGAACATAATCTTCTTTTAAACAGCAATACTGTATATCCGAAATCATACCGCAAATCCTTTCTGTCAGTTTTTCTATGATGCCTATAATATATGCACACCTTGAATTTGCCCGCTCAGCCACTCTCACCACCATATACTGGAGCACAACTTTTTCCATACGAAACACATTATTACTCTTACAGTAAAAAAATGGACTCTGTATCGAAATAATACGGCGAGCTATTTCCCTTTTCTGATACCAAAAAGTAATCAACTTTAACAATTTCGGACATATCTCCCACCCAAAAAGGATAAGTATTATTATAGACTGTGCTTCTAAAATGGCTGATACAATGCCAAAATTCAGCGTATGATGGCTGCTTAATCATTGTGTTAATCATACTGTTTTGTCTGTAGTATATCCTCATCATTCTGTTTTGTAAAGAGATTAGGCACAAGAGGAAAAAATTTTTCTTTCGTGCCGCTCATGTGTTGCATTCGCTAACGGCAAAAATTTAGGCGGTAAGATGTTACATCTCACCGCCTGGGCTTCCTTCAATTGCTTGTATCTCCATAAAATATTAAATTATTTGATATACAAAAGCAGCTTAAAAAGCTGTCTATTTAAATGAATGGACAGCTTTTTCTATAGTTCTATCAGCTTTCAACAAAATTCTCGCCCCAAACGTGCTATAATGTAATGCAAAAAAATTGTCAAAAGCAATTAAAATGCAAAAAGTGTGTCGAAAAGAGGCGTATTTTTTTGAAAATCTACTTGAAAACTGATGCAAAATCCTCTACAATAATTTGTATGGGGGATTTCGGGGAAAATGTGGACATCTTGTCTGGCGTAATTTTTGACCACCCACATCCTACCATAGTTCATACAGAAAGAAGCGATAAAGTGGCTGATAATATAAATATATTTGACGCAGCTAAGTACCTAACCAGTTTATTTTTTGAGACTAAAAATAAGTATACTTGCAATAGATTAAAAGTCGAAAAATTATTAGCAATTGCCGACTTAGTTGCAATCAAAAATAAGGACAAGCTATTTAGAGAATATCCCATTTTTATTAATAGCTGTGGTGTCGGCTACTGCGTGCTTTCTGCCCATCCAGAAAGTTTTCCCATGGACAATATCATTACTGGCACCAATGATGCCCAAGATAGTTTGTTGCCAGAAAGCCCTCAAACAATATCAATAACATCATTAAATAGCGACGCTCCAATTCCAGATACATATAAGGTTGAAGATGTTTTCAATGAAAATATAAAGAAGCTATTAAAAGATGTTTTTCTCAACTTTGGCATGTATCAAGCAAAAGCGATTGGCGGCACCATGGATTTGTTCAAAGAAAATATTCAATCACAAGAATCCGATGAAAAATACAATAAGCGTTTTATCGACGAAGAAAAAGTAAGGACCTTTTTTGCTAAACCGTTAGAATCTTCTCTAAGCTCCAATGCTATTGTAAAATTTATTTTTGAATATACATATTATGGTCAGTAATTATGAACATAAGAATTGAAAACCAAATAATCGAACTGACAGAACAATTAATAGATTGTTTTTTAGAGTCTTTTGATATCGGTGAATTAGCTGATTCTGCCTTTAGTAAAGAATATAATAAGCCGCAATCTTTTAGTGCTATGAAAAAATTTCATAATGCTAATTTGAAATGTTTGTCAGCAAATCCTATATCTAGTAGTCAACTTGCTGTTAGAGTTGTAGACACCATTTTGAACAAAGTTGATAATTACTTTAAGTCTGATCCGAAACGTTTGTTGTCCAAGTTTGATGAATTTGATCAATCCGTTTCAAAAAGCTATTTTTCTCGAACAATTGCAAACATCCCGCAAAATTCTCCTTATTTTGACATAATATATAATTGGTGTTTTTATGTCTGGAGCTGTATTTATGACCGTATATCATCATATGAAAGTATGGGGAATTATACTCATATTCTATATACAGGCTTGAAACAAAAAATAGATATAGCCACAAATCAGGTATCTGCATTAGAAAATAAGGTTGGCAAGGAAGGTAAAGAGCAAAGCACCGGCTTGTTTAAAACTATGTATATGCTTGAATCAAAAATCAATGAAAGCGAGAAGAGCATAGAGAATCTTAGAAATGGTATTTATAACTCGACAGTTTCAGTTCTTGGGATCTTTGCATCAATAGTTTTAACATTTGCTGGTGTTTTTTCGTTTTCATCTTCTGTTTTAGAAAATATTAATGCCATATCAATATATAGATTAATTGGAATTATTTCTCTAGTTGGAATAGTTGCATTTAATCTCATTATTTGCCTAATCCTCTATCTATTGAGAGGTTCAAAGATTCCTAAAAAAATTTTTTCAGCATGGAAGTTTTATTCACCGATCTGGATTGTTGATTTAATTTTAATTGCATCTTTGCTTTTCTCCTTTTGGGCATGGAAAAACGATTGGCTCACAAAAGAAAAACCATCGGGTGTTACTTATAGTTCGCAAGAAACCGCATCTGTATATGATAACTCATGCGAACTGGATCTGGGAACATCAACTGCAAATAATAAAGAGTAATTTTCGTATATACGGAAAGCTGTTGCATATTGCGGATCGCTTTTACAGCGAACACACGATCATACAACTGGCGCATTTGGCGGGTCATGAAGCTCATATTGTCTGAACCCTATACGGCACAGAAAAAAGGCAGCGTGAAATAATCCCGCGCACCGTAGAAAAGCGGTATATTATCACCGTTTTCTCAGATTCATTCACTTTGAACATGAGAAGATAGTTTTTGAAGTATTGCGGTTTTCTATTATATAGGACTTATATCACGAGGAAAAGAGCATTCTATGATATGAATCATAAATCCGAACGAGCAACTGTGATGAAAATGTTTAGATTTATTTTATTTAACGCAAAATATCGACAACCCTCTTGCTTTTCTAAGTAAAATCGCTTATAATATATATAGTATCATTGATGACATATCCACAGCGCAACGACTCCTGCTATCAACCCGATATTATGAATTTTAACATACTTTAATAATCGCATTAGCATAAAAGAAGGGGAATTTATGGATTGGTCAGATTGGGTCAAAATATTAGTGCCAGTATTTGTAAGCTCTATCATTTCCATGATAATAACGACAATAAACGATCGAAGCACCAAAAATAAAAATGCAAAGAAAGCGATTTTACAAAAAAGACTACTCGATCTGCAGCGCATGGTCTTTGAGATTAAAACTGCGGTAATTCACATTGAATATCAGCGTGTCGATATGGAAAATGGGCTAAAAAGCTGCTATATTTCTTCAGGCGATTTGCAAGTATATCTAGAAGATAACGAAACAGCTATGGCAGAAGAAGTAAACCGTTATGGAGATTTATATCACACGGATTGCCTTAATACACTTACAAGAACAATTACTGAGATTGGACTTCTAATGAGAACGGACAAAGTGAAAAAGTTTGCTGCTGCTTTTAATGAAACAAAAGACATCTGCGACGAATTACTCAAATCATATAATCTAAATTTAAGTAAGATTGAATACATATAAAGAGATAAAAAGCATTGGTGCGTGAATAGTTTTAGAAATTGTACATATGGGTGTCATTTGCGATCGGTATTATTCTTCTTTTCCAAATTGGGATTCACGAAATCTCTTTCAGAAAAAGCAGGCGAGAGAGTACGATTGATTACACTTCCCAAAATGTACGATTGATAGGCGCAAAACGAAGTCACGCTGCAGGAAGAATATAATCCCGGCTATTCCATAACAGAATGGCCGGGACTTCCTTATTAACTTATATCAAACAGTTTCACTATCCGGGCAGAAATGTTCCAAAAGCTTTAGACTATCCCTCGATGAATACCCCCACAAAACGGAAGAAAGCACTTCTATGGCTTCTTTGCGTTTGCGGTAGTAGGTACGGCGGCTGATATCCCGAATATGAGGGCGAAGCTCCTCAATGATCTCATCGACATTGCGGTACTGCTGCGGGGATAAAAAGCTGTAATAGAGGATCCAGTAATATGCTTCACCGAATTTGTGCTTATTACGAAGCAGGTTTACCGCGTTTTCCATCAGCCTCAGCATTTGATAACTGCGCTCTATACTCCGAGCGTGTTCCTCAATGCCGGAATCGGCAAAATCTACGCCGGCAAGATAAATTGACTCCAAAAAGTCCTCGATGCTGCTCCCGAACTCGATCTGAAACTTCCGTCTGGCTTGCTGTACGGACAGTTCCAAGCTCCATACCACATCCCGGTATTTCCGCAACAACATCCATGTATCATGATATAACGGATTGTCTTCTGTGTTCATTGGTACCGTCTTTCTCATACCGACGCCTCCTTCCGGTTGATCTCAAAGCGGAAGATCTCCTGTTTGTCTTTACACCGAAGGACAAGCAAAAACCTCTGCTCTCTATCTTTCCAGGATAAAACGGTTCCTCTGCAATCGTCTAATAATGGTAATAACTTATATTCGATCCATGGGCAATGAACGCACGGGAAGCCTTGTGCCGACAGGATCTTCCCGACCTTTTGCAGAATGATCTCAATGTGCGAATCTGAACCGCTGCACGGCATATTTGAACCGCTGCTTTCCGGTACCTCTGCCGCTTCTTTCGACGGATCAACCTCGATATGCAGTGCCATAGCCACTTCGTCCTTATCCACTAAGACATCTGATATCTGGAACATCATCGAGAGGTACTTTTGCAGATAGATTGCGCTGCCATATGTTCCGGCAAAGGAAATCACCGTGATATACTCCATCTCTTTCAGCTTGCGAATATATCTCCCTGCTGTCGCTTTCGATACACCCCAGCGTTCTGCAAGCTCTGCGTAACCTGTCAATGGGCAGCCGGTACCGTTGCGCAGATAAACAACCGGTCCTGCCTCGGAGCCCTGTACCCGCTCATCGTGATAGACCGTGTTGATCCACAGATCTAAAACGGCGTCCATCTCAGAGCAGCGCCCTGCACTGATGAGTTCATTTGCCAAGGATACCGGCAGAAAGAAGAAGCCCGTATCCTTTTGGCATGGAGCATTATAGTCCAGCACGCGGTTGCTTTTACTCCAGTCTTTGATCTTGTATTTGACCAGCTTGCCTCGTCCAAGCAGGGCATAGGTAATCAAGTGCCGATCCTGCAAATCCTTTAAGATCGACAACGCCTGATGATGAAACCGTGTACGAAACCATTCGCAGAGTTCACTCACCCGACAAAGCCACTCGCCGGGATAGATCGTATAACCGATACCGTCGATTCGCTTATATGAGGTGCGGAAGTTCGCATAGCTCGAAAGAACGGTAAAGTAAAAAAGACCGGAGCCTCCGCTCGTGCGAATGCTCCGGTCTGCGATCAGCTGTCGGATAAACTGTCGATAGATCCGACACCGTGGATAGTCTACGATCTGCTTTAATTCTAATTTGTATTCTGACATATAGATACCTCCTAAATAAGATAAAGCGAGCAGGCATTGAAATGAATGCCTGCTCACCTTATGCGTAATTGACTGATAGACAAAAATGTGCTATAATGTATGAACAAAATGTTCGTCGCTGTATGGCGTTTGCTTCCTGCGGCGTGCTAATTTCTTGCTAATTGGAGTACGAAATATCAGGAAAAACCAGCAGAATCAGGAACGATGAATTTATAACGACTTCGTTAATAAATCCAGTAATACCGCGGGTTTAGAGCGTCGTGACAGACCAAACCGTATAAAGAAATATTGACTAAATTGTACTCCTAAGCGGTAGGTCGGGTGTTCGAGTCACCTCGCGGACGCCAAAGAAAGTGCCGCAAACCCGCCCGATTTCGGGTTTGCGGCTATCCAATGTTACATGCCGCACAGGCAAACGAATCGTTTGAAATGCGCTCAATGAAAATTGCTGTTTACGGAGAAGGAAAAATGAAAAAACTGGGTATTGTATCCTATAATCGCTATTGTAATTTTACGAATTACGGTTCCGCGTTGCAATCTTATGCGTTATATACCACAATAAAAAACTTTAATCCGGATTTATATGTGCCGGTCCTAGTAAACTACTGCCCCGATGTTCTGCTTGACGCAGACCCACTTAATCCGTTCGAAAAAATGTGGGATCAAGACGACGAGAACAAGAAAATGGTGGAACTGACCATGCCCGCAATAAAGGAAAACTATCATAAATTCAACAGGTTTTATTGCGAACGGTTTGTAAATACAAAAGAGAAGTATACTTCTCAAAATTTTGAGTCGATTTCCGGTCATGAAAATATCTATAAATTCGTGTGTGGCAGTGACACAATTTTTTGCCCGGAAGAGTTTGGGTTTGATGATGGATATTATGCGAACTACCCGTGTATGAAAGGAGCTTCGGTTGCATACGCAGCGAGCTTCGGGGACACGCATTTATTTGAACGGGGGGGGGAGAACGATGCTTATCAGCTGTTGAATGAACGGCTGAAAAATTTTAAGGCGATCGGATTGCGCGAAGATCTCATGATCCCTTATGTAAAGGCAAACACAACGGTTCCCGTGCAAAGAGTTCTTGATCCAACGCTGCTTTTGACTTCAGAGGATTACGACCGTATTGCCGAAGAGCGGATTGTACAGGACAAATATCTGCTTCTGTATGCACGCCGATACAACCCAAAGATGCTGGATTATGCGGACAAGCTGGCAAAGGAGAACGGTTGGAAGGTGATAGACATCAGTTTGCGAGCGGACAATGTGCAACGAGGTCATCAGATGCTCTATGAAGCAGGGGTGGAAGAATTCCTCTCGCTTGTAAAATATGCAGAATATGTCGTGACAAATTCATATCATGGAATGATTTTCAGCGTACAGTTTAGACGTCCGTTTGTGGTTTTCTCACGAGAACAGTGTGATAATAAAATATGGGAGCTGCTATCGCTCTTTGGTATTACCGATCGACTGATGGTCACCGGCAAGGAGAAGTATGGAGAAATAGACTATGATAAAATCCATGCAATCATTAGTGACGCTCGGAAAAAATCTTTGGATTTTTTACAAATGGAATTGGAGCTGCTATAAATGTTTTTGAACTCGAAAAATAAATTGGAATGCTTTGGTTGCGAAGGGTGTGTACAGGTTTGTAGCCGTAATGCGATCGTCATGGCAGAGGATAAAGAAGGTTTTCGGTATCCTCAAATTGATAAAGAAAGATGTATTGAATGCGGAATGTGCCGGAAAGTATGCCCGTATGAGTATACGCCGGTGAAGCATAGAGACGGTAAATATGTTTTCGGGGGATACCACAATAATCCTGAAACGCGTTTCGAAAGCACATCGGGCGGAGCGTTTTCCGCAATCGTAGATGCTTTTTGCGATAAAAACTATGTCATCTTTGGCGCGGAAGCAAAAGGGCTGCTTGTCTTTCACAGCTATATTACCAATAAACGCGATATTGGGAAATTTAGAAAGTCAAAATATTCGCAAAGCATTATAGGACTTTCTTATCGCCATGTAAAAAGATTCTTAAACGAAGGAAAGAAGGTTCTCTTTTCCGGTACGCCCTGCCAAATTGCAGGATTGCTTTCTTTTTTGAAAGTAGCTCACGTAAACCGGGATAAATTGCTGACCGTCGAGGTTGTTTGTGAAGGGGTGCCAAGTCCTTTGTATATCCAAAAATTGGACAAGGAATTGGAGAAAAAATATGGAGCAAAAATTTCTTCATTGGATTACCGCTATACAGGAAAAAGTATTTTTTCATGTGGAAAATGGGATTTTGAAAAAATGCGCATAAGATTCCTACCCCCCCCCGGGGGAAAATGGGATTTTCAAGAAATGAGGATAGAGTTGATGAACCATAAAAAAATGATTGTAAAAGACCGCTGGTTCAACCCATTTTGGTCAGTATGGCTGAAACATCTCATGAGTCGTCCGTCTTGTTATCACTGCAAATTTGCAGAACCTGACCGTGTTGCAGATATTACACTTGGGGACTTATGGGGTGTCCATTTATATTGTCCTGAACTATACGGAGCCAATGGCGGAGCATCTCTTGTTATATGTAATACAGAGATGGGAAAAAGCGTTTTCGAAATGGCAAAGAAAAGCATGTACGGACATGAACTTGTTTTTGAAGACGCCTTAAAATATCAAGGACCAATGAGACGTCCAATTTCAAATAATCCGGATCGCGATGAATTTATGAAAGATCTTCAAAGCGAAATGGATTACAAAACTATAAATAAAAAATGGGCAAATCCTCCTACAATTAAGTTGCTCTTTCAAAAATATGTATGGGGAAACCGTCAGAAAGTTTTTATATGGAACATAAAACAGAAGTTAAGGACGCGGAAAGAATGCGGCAGCTTACATCGTTAAGCAAAATATGGTTATGACAGTGAAACTATGGCAGTGAATCCTTCCTTTTAAATGATACAGAATTTGACCGCTTTACAGGTTGGTATTTACAAAACGGAAATGTTGAACAAATCTATTGATAGGTGATTTAATGCTTAATTTTACGATTGGCCCGGTTATGTGCAGCGAAGAAGTCCGAGCAGTTGGTGGGGAACAGGTTCCCTATTTCAGAACTCCGGAATTTTCTGCTGTCATGTTGGAAAATGAGAAGTTCATATTAAAATATGCAAAAGCACCGAAAGGTTCCAAAGCGATTTTTATGACTAATTCGTCAACCGGTTCCATGGAAGCAACGGTTATGAACTGCTTTACAAAATCAGATAAAGTTCTTGTGATTGACGGAGGCAGTTTTGGCCATCGTTTTGCAGAATTATGTGAAATTCATGATATTCCGCATGAGACACTCACATTGAATCATGGACAGAAGCTCAAACAAGAACGGTTATATGAATATGATGCAAAATCATTCACAGGGCTCCTTGTGAATATTGATGAGACCTCTACCGGCGTTCTGTATGATGCTGAAATGATCGGTGAGTTTTGCAGAAAAAATCATCTCTTTTATGTATGTGACTGTGTGTCCTCCTTTCTGGCGGATCCATTCGACATGGCACATTGCGGCGCAGACGTTATGATAACCGGGTCACAAAAAGTATTGGCATGTCCCCCCGGAATATCTGTGATTGTTCTTGCGCCAAGAGCGGTAGAACGGGTAAAGCAGGCAAAGGTGAAATCCATGTATTTTAATTTGGCTGATTCTCTGAAAAATATGGAAAGAGGACAGACTCCGTTCACGCCGGCAGTAGGAATTCTCAGACAGATACACGCAAGACTTCTGGAAATAGAAAAAAACGGCGGTGCTGACGAAGAAGTGGCTCGTGTTGCGGCTCAAGCCAATGATTTCAGAAATAAAATAAAAGACTTGCCGTTTGAATTGATTTCGGAATCCCCCGCAAACGGAGTTACGCCTTTGCGTCCTATCCATGCGGACGCCTACAAAGTCTTTGAAATACTAAAAGATGAATATGGTATCTGGATCTGCCCAAACGGCGGAGACATGAAAAACTCGGTTTTCCGGGTTGGTCACATAGGAAATCTTACGCATGAGGATAATACCACTCTGGTAAATGCGTTAAAAGATATGGAGAAGCGTGGACTGCTTCAGAGGGCTAACAATGATTAAAGTAATTACATACGGCACTTATGATATGCTCCATTATGGACATATACGGCTTTTGGAGCGGGCTAAAGCGTTGGGCGATTATTTGATCGTTGGCATAACCTCTGATGATTATGACAAGTCAAGGGGAAAAATCAACAATCAGCAGTCCCTGATGGAAAGGATCGCGGCAGTTCGGGCGACCGGCCTTGCAGACGAGATTATTATAGAGGAATACGAGGGACAAAAAATTGACGATATCCGCAGAATGAATGTGGATATTTTTACGGTCGGCTCGGACTGGAAAGGACGATTTGATTACCTGAATGAATTTTGCAGGGTGGTATATCTTCCAAGGACAAAAGGAATATCCAGTTCAGAAGTCAGAGCGGAAAAACGAAAACTGAAAATCGGTCTTGTCGGGTCCGCAGCATTCCGTACCAAATTTATCAATGAGGCAAAATTTGTAAACGGTGTCGAAGTTACGGGAGTATGCGCTTCTTCTCCAAGCAATGAGCAGGAAGTGAAAGATTTATTTTATACAGATGACTATGATGAACTGTTGGAACAAGTAGATGCTGTATATATTATATCCAAACCGGAAAAGCACTACGAAGACATCAAAAAGGCTCTTTCAGCAGGAAAACATGTCCTTTGCGAATCCCCTGTTGCTTATACAAGAAAGCAGGTGAGTGAACTTTTTCAATATGCCAAAGATAAGGGCTTAATCCTTATGGATGCAATAAAAACAGCATATTCAACAGCCTATGCAAGACTGATCTTGATGGTCAAAAGCGGGAAAATCGGAAATGTTGTTTCTATTGATGCGGTTTGCACAAGTCTTAGCGACGGCATTGCTATAGAAGAAGCTGACCTCTCACAAAAGTGGAACAGTATGTGCGGCTGGGCGCCTGCCGCCATGCTGCCGGTTTTCCAGATATTTGGAACGACATACAAAGAACAGCTTTTTTATACAAAGTTTCAAAACAAGGCGGAAAATATGGACGCCTTTACAAAAATAGATTTTATTTATCCTTCCGGAATCGCTACTATCAAGGTCGCAAAAGGCGCCAAAGCCGAAGGAGAATTAGTGATAGCAGGGACAAAAAGTTATATATATGTCCCGGCACCCTGGTGGAAAACAGACTATTTTGAAGTACGGTATGAAAATCCGGCCGATAATAAGCGCTTTTTCTACCAGCTTGATGGTGAGGGAATACGCTATGAAATTGTCGCATTTGCCAAAGCTATCGAATCGGGTAAAGTTATGAGTTATGTGTCGGAGGATATATCCGAAGCGATTGTTGGTGTGATTGAAGATTTCAATGCGCGAAAGAATTTAATAGAAATTGAATGACAGTCGAGCTCCGTCTTGATGATTTTAGGCGGACGCCAAAAATCGGCAAGGCATATGCCTTGCCGATTTTTACTTTCCCCCATTGGAGCAGGGGGTCGCTCAAAACGAGTTATATCCCGCTTCTTATTCATATCTCATATGATAGTTACTCTCCACACGCATGAAAACAGTTTCATGCGGCAGCAGCGGTTTGATTTGGTGAATGTGTGTCACAAGGACCCAGTTTGCTTTTACGGACGAAAGAAATTGCAAAATATCGCTCAAGGCTTCCGCGCCTTCTTTGTAATCGGTCGTTTGAAAGGGTTCATTGAACAGCAGCAAGCTGTTCTCTGTTGCCCGATCAAGTATATGCGCCATTTTCATCACTTCCTGTTCAAAACGACCGGCAGAATAATCCACACCGTTTTCTTCTTCGGAAAACTGTGTGAAAATCGATGAAAAACAACAGATTTTCGCCGAGTCCGCAGGAACGGGAAGCCCCGACTGTGCAAAAATTTGGGCGCACCCGACCGAGCGGAGATAAACCGTTTTTCCTCCGCCGTTTTCCCCAAAGATCACAACACCGTTATCTTGGGAAGACAGGAAAACATCGTTTGGGACAACCTCCTGTGCCCGATGCGCTTGTGCGAGCAAAAACAAATCCCGTAAACCCACAAATTGCTCACTGTGATCGGTTGAAAATTCAGGATCGTTCAGTGAACAGCCCTTTTGGACGCAAAACCGGCAATAAGACAATGCCGCCTGATAAAACAGGCATTCTTCCGCATAATGGCGGAAAGAGCGAAAGATCTGCCCGGCGATATCTTCCAGCAAGGATATCAAATCTTTTATGGGCAGTGTCAACAAAGCGTCCATGGTCGTACCTGTTTGACCGTGAAAGGGAACCCACGTCGCAGAAGCGGCTTGCTCCTTCTTTGCAAAGCGTCCTTTTTTATGCTCCAAAGCAAAAGCGGAATACCGTGCCGTTTTGCACCCCTCCAGCTTCCCGTTTTTCCCGATATGAATCTGCAATTCAAACGGTTCGGTCACGCTGATTGTTTCAAAGTGGGTGCAGATTTGCAGCAATTCCTCATACTCGTCGGGCGCACAGATCGTATGTAAGTCGGACAGGAGTGCGGTCAATCCGTCCGAATGAACCTCATAACCGGAGAGCATTTCGGCAATGGCTTTCACCAACAGCAATTCTCTTTTGAGGGTCAGTGCGACCATCTTCAAAAGATTATATACGCCTTGTACATTCCCGCTTGTCTCAGAATGGCGGAAAAAGCGGACATTTTCCTTGCGGTAATCCTCGAAGGTATGCCTGATCTCGGTAAACCGGTCAAACAGACCGCATAAATCGGCTGCCAGTTGCGGGTGAGCCATAAAATCCCGAAGCACAGCCTGCCGATACCGGACAGCATATTGCGATAATAACGGTTTTGACAGAATATCCAAAAATATCTCCTGCTTTGTCAGATCTCGGCAAAAGCAGCGCACAAAACGGTCCAGGGACAAATCTGCAAAGGTGCTGTCGCCGATTTCCCCGCATTTTTCACCCTCTGGATACAAAAGACTTGTCACTGCGGTTCGCCCACCTTTCTTTCAGACCCTTTCGATCCAGTTGATATTTGCGCAAAATATCCTCCGCAAACGATGACTCGTCCTTGTCCTCGCTGAGGATACGGTAGGTGCGCAGATGCTCCTTTTCCGCGGTTTCCAATACCTCTGCGTGCAGCAAAGGAAAACCGCGTCCGCGCACTTGATGAAAGTGGGTCACATATAACCCGAATATCTTTTTATCGGATAGGCGTTTCGCTGTTTGCACCGCCATCTCGCAGCCCAGCGCATCATCGGTAGAGCTGAAGGTCTCATTGAACAGCAAAAATCCCGTATCCTTTGCGACAGACAGCATCGAAGCCACCCGCTGTTGCTCTTCCGCCAGACGACCGCTGTTCATCTGGCTTTCCTCCTTGGGAAAGTGCGTGTCCAAAACCGTGAACGGATATATCCTTGCCCGTCCCGCAAAAATCGGACACCCTGCCAAAAAAAGAAGCAGGTTGATCCCGACTGCTCGCAGATAGGAGGTTTTTCCTCCACCGTTTGCCCCCGTCAAGAAGTAAAACGGCGTATCCTCATCGAAATAAATATTGTTTGGCACAATGCTCCCTGTATTCTGCGCTGCCAATGAGATGTCATAGGCTTGGTGAACGATCATTTCCTTTTTGGGAGATGGGCTCGGGAAGGTATAGGGAATACGACTTTCTGCCATGCGATCGACCAGATCCCATATATCGGTCAGAAAGGTAATACTTTCGAGTTCCGCCGACAAATCAAGCTCCATGTATGCGGCATACCGTTGCTCTAATGCTTCAAGCTGTGCAAATTGATCCGCATAGAGCTGTAAAACTGCGTCGGACACCGCCTGATCCGGCTCGATTTGATGATCGGAGTGTTGAGGTACGGTAAGGTTCAGAGCTTTGGCACAGCGACAAATCTGCTCATAATAGGACGTTTTGTGACGCGCCGGACAAACAAATTTGGGATTGGCAGCCACCAAGTTGAAATCACAGACGTCCGACAGTATGCTCCGCATCGTCTGCACATGGGATAAAAGCTCGTTTTGCTGCTGCAAAAGCCAAAACTCCGCAACCTGATCTGGTCTTTCTCCATGACCCTTTAAGGAAGCCATCGACTGACAGACGCCAATATAGGCTTCTAGGAGCAGGACGCCCAGAAAGTGCTTTTCCAGTTGTGTGGCGGCATTGGCAAACAGCTTCTTTCCATTTTCATAATTCAGGACAGCGGTTCGGCAATCATGCAGAGCCGCACGAAATGCCGCTCCCTCCATGGCTTGAAAAAGCTGTTGGCGGGCTTGAAGCTCCTGCCTGTCACAAGGGTGTTGGAGCACGAAGATCACGGTTTTTGACATCAAAGTGTGCAATGCGAGGTCCTCAAACACATGATCGGGGATCACCGGACCATTTGCATCAATACGGATCAGTTGCGGTGCGTTCATAATCGTCCTTTCTCAGCCTTTGTATCAGCTCTGATGATGTGTAGATCGCCATGCCGTTTATGCTTTCTCCCCGATTGACCGGTCTGTCTCCTTCTGCTTGATATAAAACCTCTCTGCAGATCGGGTGAATCAGCAGTACCGGAACAAATTCCTTGATATACCACGCCTCGCGAAAGGCTTTTCTGAATTGATATGCCATGAGCTTTTGATACCCGGAGTCTCTGTGGTATGTGATACTGCCGAGCAAGGCATAGGTGGTCCGTATCCTGTATTGCCCCTGATCGGTCAAAATAAGAGAGGACAATCGCTTCCTGACCGCGAACAATTTGACCGAATAAATTTTATCGGGCGTTTCGATATAAAAGTCATTGTTCCCGCCCTTTTTGCTCCCAAGCGGCCAGAACGGGTGAGTGCCGATGACCTTTGCATCTATCCTTTGGCAGGTATGTTTGAGCTTGCAGTATAACCGAATGCGCTTTATCAAAATTCTGATCTCGGGGTACAAGAGAAGCAGCACTGCGATCATACCGACAATGTAATAGGCTTTCATCTGTCCACCCTCTTTTTCATGATTTGCAAATACAAAAAAGCAGTTCGATCTAGTTTCATTCCTTCACATATTGATTGTAGGTGGTTTCTTCTCTGATGCTGCCGTTTTCCAGCACGACGATCCGGTCGACATCTTTCAAGAAATCAATGCGGTGCGATATGGCTACCACGGTCAAATCCCTTTCCTGTTTGATCGCCCGCAGCACATGCCTGATCTCCTCCTCCGAGTCTCTGTCCACATTCGCCGTCACCTCATCTAACAGGATCACTTCGCAATTCCTGAGCAGACCCTGTGCCAGACCGAGCTTTTGCCGTTCGCCGCCGGACAAAAGCAGACCGTTTTCGCCGATATCGGTATCAAGCCCGTCCTGCAGTCCGTCGATAAAGCGGTCCAGTTTGACTTTTTTCAGCATATCACTTAGCTGCCCGTCCGTTGCGTCCGCATTCCCCAGCAGCAGATTATCCCGGATCGTACCGGGAAACAAAAAGGTGTCCTGAGAAACCTTGGCGATCTTGCTTCTGAGCGACTGTGCGTCGATCGCGTCGATGCCGATATTGTCGATCGTAACGGTTCCGCTTTGCGGTGCGTAGAATTTCAAAAGCAGGTCGAAGATGGTGGTCTTGCCGGCGCCGCTTGCGCCCACAATGCCAAGCCACTCGTTTTTATAGATCGTCAGATCGAGCGACTTTAGAATATTGCCCCGTTCCTCGGTATAAGCAAAGGTGACGTCGGAAAACCGTATTGTATCCCGATAGGAAAACGGCGTATGCTCCCCGTCGCGGGAAACGGGCATCGTAAGAATCTGAAACAGCTTATCATATTCGCCCAATTGTGCCTTGAAGTTGTAATTCGTGTGCATAAATTGCTTGACAACGCCCAAAAATCTGCCGGTATAATTCAAAATGACAACCAGACTGCCCAATGTCATTTTGCCGATTACGATCAGATACGCCGTCAGTCCAAAGGTCACGCCGGTAAAGAGTGTGTCCGAAAAATTGTCCACCCATATGTTGGTCAAATTATCATATAAGACCACTCTGCTCCAGATCGACACACTCTGCGCATTGACCTCTTTCAGCCTGCCGATCTGCCATTTTTCCAAGACCATCGCCTTGACAGACTTGATGCCGCGAAAGGTATCATTGATGATTTGATTCATTTTGGCATTGTTTTCGACGATTTTCCTGCTCAAATCCTGCACCTTTTTGGCAAACCAGTTACTGGGAAAGAGCGCAACCGGAATATAGAGCAGCAAAAACAGCGCCATTCCCCAATGCAGGGAGAAAACATAGAAAAACACAAGGATACCGGTCAAACCCGTTGCAATCAGCTGGGGAATCTCGATGATCCAGAATGTGATGTATTTCATGGACTCGCCGCGGCAATACGCCGCCAGCTCCGAGGAATTTTCCCGATCAAAATAGGAAACCGGCTGGTAGATCAGGTTCTCGAACCCCTTTATGGCAAGCCGTAATCCCATGTTGCGGCAAATGATCGCCAATTTGTAACGATAAAATGCAGATAACACGGTTGCGAGCAACGGGATCATGCAAAACAGCAGAATAAAAAAAGCAATGGCTTTCCCGTTTTTATCCGGAATCAATCGGTCGATGATCTGCTGCATCAAGACGGTCGGTATTAGCCCTATAACTTGAATCAAAAGAGAGATCACGCCCGACAAAACCGAATAGGTCCAAAAGTGCGGCAGCTCTCTGATGACCGTTTTCCGAACCGCTTTTTCCTGATCCATGACACTTGCCTCCCTCTCATGGCGCATAATATAGTTCGATTATACGCCGAATTTCACTGTTTTGCAAGGTTTTTTTGCGGCGGAACACCGCCGTGTTCCGCCGTTTTGCACGCCGGAAAGCGGTATCATAAGAGCAAACGCAAAAGCCGCCTATAGCACTCCTGTCATAACATATAACCAGCTTATTCTGCACTATTTATAAGTGAATTGACATATGCTAAATCTTTTTTCCATTTTTCAACAGCGAAGCGATCCGAATATTTGTTATGCAAGCGGATGGCATCTTCTAAATCTCTTACAATAGCAAAATAAGACATCTGATTTGTATCAATTAAATGCTTCAAATGTTGCCGACGCTCAACTTCTGTCATTCCACCTTCTCGCGCGTTATATCCTGTTTTATATAGATCAGACATACCAAAATCATCATAATTGATCCCTTTGGTTGTGCCTTCATGTGCTTTTGAAACAATAAGCGTACCATAAAGTTGCTCATATAGATTCAAAGTTTGTTGTCCAATAAAGTATTTGTTGCATGCAAAACAAATGTGGACGGGCAAACGCACTACATTTTGATTGTTGACTTTACAGAAACAAAATGCTGAGGTAACATCATGCCCTTTTTGATTACAAGAAACCAGCTTTAAATTTTCATATACAAGCAGTTTCGCACAAATGTTGGTTTGACTGTCCAGCCTGCCCAATTGAGTTGCTTTTCCCTTTGCGACCTGTTCTAGAATATGTCCATTGATTCTCTGCAAGTAGATTTCTTCATCCAAAGAACGGGATAATTCTTTTTCTTTTTTATTCCTCATCAAGTAAGCAACCGCTTCTTCTAACTGACATAAAAACCGAACAAAAGATAAAACGGAGTATCTCAACTTTAAAGGTTGATGTGGTACTTTTTGTATTTCATAGATATTTATTCGATTCAGAAAAACCTTATTTACATGCAGGCAACAAGAATCATCCGTAAAAACATATGTGTACTTTTCAAGAAAACCATTAAAAAGTTCGCGCACCTGATGATTGGTCTCTTCAGCCAATCTATCCGGCCATATTAGTTTTACACCTGCATTATGTAGTTTTTCTATTTGGTTAAAAAGAATTTCCTTGTATGAATTATATAGATCATAAAACGGCTCAAATAAATTCATATAGGCGAGGTTTTCCCTTGTTAGGGCATAATCCTTTTGAAACTTGTCAAGAAGAGTGGACACTGAGAACAGTGAAAAAATCATTGGGGATCAAATAACCGATGCCCGAATGCA